>CAYOGM010000149.1:0-6612 GCA_964403595.1 uncultured Acetatifactor sp.
GAATGCAGAATATTACTCGAGTACCTAAGGTGCCTGCATATCTGAAGGGAGTAATCAATCTTCGAGGTGAGGTTATCCCTGTAGTCAGTATTCGATTGAAAATGGGATTATCAGAAAGTGAAACTTCCAGAACCACAAGAATTATCATTCTGAAAACAGAAGTTTCCGGTAATCTGGGTATTGTGGTTGATGAGGTGCGCGAGGTTGTTACCTTGAGGGAGGATAGTATTGACCGCGTTTCAAGAGAAGGAAGAGACGGTAGAGCAAGCTTTATTAATGGTGTTGGTAAACATGGTGATGAATTGATTTCTTTATTGGATCTCAATTCGATTACTTTGGATGAGAATGCATAATGCATTGACAGAGGAGATGCTATATGGGTGATATCAGTCTTGAACGAGTATCAGAAAATTATATGGATGTTTTGAAGGAACTCGGCAATATTGGTGCGGGTAATGCTATGACAGCGTTGTCCCAGATGTTGGGATGCAAGGTGGACATGCGTGTGCCGCAGATTAAGCTGTTGGAATTCAAAGAAGTTGGTGCTTTGATGGGAGGCGAGGAACAGCTTATGGTGGGGGTGTTCCTTGGTGTAGAAGGAGATGTCACCGGTAGTATGATGTTCCTTGTGGAGAAGAACAGTGCAAAGCATTTGATTAACAAGATTATGATGGGAATGGTTCCGGAAACAGATGAATTTACTGAAATGGAACTTTCTGCGATGAAGGAAGTGGGTAACATCATTACCGGGGCTTATCTGAACTCGCTCTCAATGATGACGAATTTGAAAATTTACCCTACACCGCCGGAACTTGCAGTAGATATGGCAGGTGCAATCTTAAGCGTGCCTGCAATTGAGTTTGGAATTGTAGGAGATAATATCTTGTTAATTCAGTCTCAGTTTTTTGATGAAGTAGAGATTGACGGATATTTTATTCTCATACCGGATCTGGATTCCTATGCGAAGATTCTGGGTTCCTTGGGAATGCCTGTGTAAAAAAGCGATAGGGTGATATGATGAGTGAAATCATAAAAGTAGGAATGGCGGATTTGAAAACATGTTTAAGTCCCAATGCACTTACCACATTGGGACTTGGTTCCTGTATAGGAATTGCAATCAATGACCCGGTAGCCGGAGTTGGTGGTCTTGCACATATAATGCTTCCTGACAGTACAGCAATTCGTAATAACGGAATGAACATTGCGAAATTTGCAGACACCGGAATTGCAGAGCTTGTACGACAGATGGAGGCTCTTGGTGCCAAGAGAAACCGGATGAAGGCTAAATTGGCCGGTGGTGCTACGATGTTTGCTACAACAGCGAAATCCGACATGATACAGATTGGATTAAGAAATGCAGAGGCTTCTGCAAAAAAATTAAAAGAGTTGGGTATTCCTGTGGTTGCACAGGATACCGGTGCGAATTATGGGCGAACGGTTATTTTTTATCCGGAGACAGGGGCTTATGTTATACGTGCAGTAGGCAAGCCGGAACGCACAATATAGTAGTGATTAGTGTGAAAAACAAATTTTTCACACAGAAATTTGTGCTTACGTCCAGGTTTTCAGGTTGTTGCAAGAATGGAGTTTAGGTATGTACAGAAGATTTTTACCTTCGATTTTAATGCTTACAGCGGGAGCGGTAACCTGTATTATTACGATGATAAGGCAGTATCCAATGCTTACTCAGTTGTTGGTGCTTTTTGCTGTGTTGCTGCTGTTTTATTTTTTGGGAAGCATTATTAAATGGACTTTGGATTATTTTGATAAGCAGAATGCAAAGCCTGACGGTGAAGTAGGCGAGGTTATTGAGAAAGAAATCGAGAGTACGGACAAGGATGAGTAAAATTTGTCATGTAAATGACGAGTGAAGGGGGGGCGGACCAGTGGATGAAGCAGGAAAGAAGAGGCTTCTTGAGGAGTATTCTAAAACACAGACTCCGGAACTGCGGGAAAAAATCATATTGGAATACGCACCTTTAGTTAAGGTTGTAGCCGGACGTCTGAGTATGTATTTGGGCTATAATGTAGAATATGAAGATTTGGTCAGTTATGGTATATTTGGTCTGATTGATGCCATAGACAAATTTGATTACATGAAGGAAGTTAAATTTGAGACCTATGCAAGCCTGAGAATACGCGGGTCTATTCTGGACCAGATTCGTAAGATGGACTGGATTCCCCGTACTATCAGACAAAAGCAAAAGAAGATTGAATCGGTTATCAGAGAAATTGAACAGGAAACAGGTCACGCTGCCAGTGATGAGGATATCGCACAGGCACTTGGAATTTCAGATGATGAGTATCTGGAATGGCAGTCTCAGATGAAGATTACAGGCCTTGTTTCTTTGAATGAGTATATGGAGCAGGGAAGCGATGTGTCACAGGATTATAACCGACACACTACTTCTCATTTTGAAAGCCCGGAAGAGCGTATTGAGAAAACAGAGTTAACGCAGGTGTTAGGTGAGGCGTTACAGCTTTTGACGGAAAAGGAACAAAAAGTAATTACGCTTTATTATTTTGAAGAATTGACACTAAAGGAGATAAGCAATATTTTGGAGGTGTCGGAATCACGTATATCCCAGCTTCATACCAGAGCACTGCAAAAGATGAAGACAAAGATGGGAAATTATATGGGCGTATTTGCAGGATAAAAGTATTTGGGGGTTTGTCTGAAAGGGGAGTAGATTATGCGAAACGGATATTTTCAGATAGTAAATTCAGTCAGTGGTGGATTCGGTGTAAGGTTTTATCCTCCTGTTGATGGAGGAACACCGGTTGGTATAGGTGAGCTGGTTACATGGCTTGATTCCCAGGGGATTGCATATGAACTCGCTACATTGAAACAGTTTTTGGAAGCGGGCAAGGAGATAACCTGTCATTTGGGAAGAACGGAATGTCCGGTTATTAATGAGACCTACAGGTTGGATATCAGTGAAGACGATATGTCTGCGGTTGTGAGGTTTTATCCGCCTTCTGAAGGTGGCAAACGTATGACCATCAATGATTTTCTTTCGGATTTGCGCTTCAAAAAGATTATCTCAGGTATACAGATGCAGGAGGTTCAGGAGCATTTTCAGTCTGAGGGAATTTACTGTACAGATTTGCAGGTTGCAAAGGGCAAGCCGGCTAGAAACGGTACTGATGCAGAAATTGAATATATGTTTAATACGGACCTGCGTGTACGTCCTACGGTGAATGAGGATGGTAGCGTGGATTATTTTAATTTGAATGTAATTAACCATTGCCATCAGGGAGATTTGCTGGCACGTATTATCCCGGAGGACGAAGGCGAGTATGGTATGGATATTAAAGGAAACCGTATCAAGCCGCGCGATGTTAAGAAGGCAGTGCTTAAGTATAGCAATCATGTTGAACTTTCCGAAGATAAGATGTCTATTTATTCCAAGGTGGATGGGCATGTAATGCTGGTGGAAGACAAGGTGTTCGTGTCCAATGTCTATGAAGTGGAAAATGTAGATATGTCTACCGGAAATATTGAATTCAATGGCAGTGTACAGGTGAATGGTAATGTTGCTTCTAATTTTTCTATCCATGCCAGTGGTAATGTTATTATCAACGGAGTGGTGGAAGGTGCACATATTAGCGCCGGCGGCAATATAATCATTGCGCGTGGCATGAATGGTATGTCCAAAGGTGTTTTGGAAGCAGAAGGCAATATTGTTGCCAAGTTTATTGAGAGTGCAACTGTTACCGCAGAAAAGGGTTATGTAAATGCCGGTTCCATATTGCATAGTGATGTAACTGCCGGTGATGAGGTGGTTGTGGACGGCAAAAAGGGATTCCTCACAGGAGGTCATGTGCGCGCAGCCAACAGAATCTGCGTGAAGACATTGGGGGCCGGTATGGGTGCTGCTACTGTGGTAGAGGTAGGAGTCAATCCGGCTTTGCGAATGGAATATAATGACCTTCAAAAAGAAGTGGCTGATTTGATGAAGGAAATAAAAAATGCACAGCCTATTTTGGTTAATTTTGCAGAGAAGCGTGCAAAAGGTGTTACATTTAGTCCGGAGCAGCTTAATTATATCAAGGGTGTTGCCAAGTCTATGGAGGCAAACAAGCAGAAATTGATTCAGAAAAATAATAAGTTGCAGGATTTACAAGGGATTTTCTCGAACCAGAAGAGAGCGTATGTTGAGGTAAGTGGTGAAGTTTTCCCTGGAACTGTTATTGTGATTGGTGATGTATCCATGAATGTGCAGAGTAGTTACAAATACTGTAGATTTATGCGAGAACAGGGTGAGGTCAGAATGGGTCCTATCTAGTCGATAAAATATGTTTGTGTGTTACAATTTTGTGGTAGCAGAAATGGAGAATAGTATGGGATTTGGCAGGATTGAATTTACAACTATTGGCAGAGCACAGGATTATACTACAATTAAACATAATGAGGATGCAAAGGCTTTTGTGGACCAGACGAATCTGAGCAAGCAGGCTGACCGCACTGCCGAGGAGCGTGCTACTACCGTGACGGATAGTCAGAATCCGGAATGGCAGAACAAACGCCATGATGCAAGGGAAAAGGGCACAAATGAGTATTTTGGCGATGGTGGCAAAAAACGCAATAAAAACAAACAGGAAGAGACAGAACGCGTGGTAGTTAAGGGGCACGGTAGTTTTGATATGAAGGTTTAAGGAGATTGAAATGGGCATTTTAGAGGTGATACTGCTCCTGGTGGGAGCTGTTCTTGCGGTGCTCAGCTTTGTTTTGCCGGTGACCAAGGAGGAGGTTGCCGGTGAGACAAAGGTGTTGGCAAAAGAAGAAATTAAATCTATGGTTGATTCAGAGATGGAAGGTATCAGACAGCATATGGATGATGTAGTAGATGAAGCAATCGGATATGCGGTTGAGAAGACAGAACGTTCTCTGGAAAGACTTACTAATGAAAAAATCATGGCTGTGAATGAATATTCCGATACTGTGTTGGAGGAGATTCATAAAAATCACGAAGAGGCCATGTTTTTGTATGATATGCTAAATGCAAAACATGATAATCTGAAGGAGACGGTAACGGAAACCGGAAAAGTAATTCAGGAAGCGAAGGAAACTATTGAGAAAATGGCACCTATGCAGGAGAGTCTTACTGCAGCTCCCAAAATCCGGATGCCGGAATTTGAACGGTTGGATTTGAAAGCGATGCAAGGGGATTCGAATCAGGATAATTCGCTGGAATCTGACAGTAAAAGTGTAGTAACAAAGAATGGGTCTCTGCCTCAGAATACAGAAAAAGAGAGGAGTCTTGAGCTTATCAAGGAATGGGATTTGCTTACAGCCACTAAAGACTCCGAAACAAACAACAATGAACAGATTTTGAGTTTGTATAAGCAAGGCAAATCCACAATAGCGATTGCGAGGGAGCTCGGTTTGGGTGTGGGCGAAGTAAAGCTTGTAATTGATTTGTATAAAAATTCGTAACTATTCAGAACCCCATTCGCAATAATGGAGATTATTATGAAACTTAAGTATTATTTACGGGGATTGGCGGTAGGAGTTATATTGACTACTGTCATTCTGTCCATTGCTAATGCAGATAATAAACCTATGACAGATGCACAGGTGCGCCAGCGTGCGTTGGAACTTGGTATGATAGAAAGTGATTCCTTGAAGCTTACAGATGTGGGAGAGAGTATTGGGATGTCGGAGCCGGAGAGTGCACAGGTATCTTCGGAGCCTTCTACAGAGAGTACGCAGGTATCTTCGGAGCCTTCTACAGAGAGTACGCAGACTACTTCGGAGCCTTCTACAGAGAGTACGCAGACTACTTCGGAATCGGAGTCTTCTACAGAGATGTCGTCGACGCAGGAGATGTCTTCCGATGTGAAAGTGGATTCGTCTACGGGAGAAAACTCAGCAGTTGTAGAGGGGGAAGCAGTTTCCTTTACAATTAAAAGTGGTGACAGCTCCTATAGCGTCAGCAAGGCTCTTGCAGCAGCAGGTCTTGTGGAAGATGCAGTAGAGTTTGACAATTATTTGTGCAATTATGGTTACTCGCGTAAGATTCGTGCAGGAACTTATGAGATTGTTCCTGATATGACTTACGAGGAGATTGCCAAAAAAATTTCCGGATAAAGTGGCAGAAGTGATTAAAAAATCTTAGAAACCCCTTGCAATAAGGGGTTTCTTGTGTTATACTGTGCTAGTTGTGACTAAAAAACACGCATTCCGATTCGATGATGGTGTTTCCAACAAGCAATAGATGCTATGGCAGAGATTGATTTGTATGAAATCGTCATTGGAGTTAACCGGGTTTTTAACGCAGATTCGGCGGAAAAGGCAATGCGGAAGATTCTAACCAAACGGAGGTAAAGACATGAGCGTTATTTCTATGAAGCAGTTACTTGAAGCAGGTGTTCATTTTGGACATCAGACCAGAAGATGGAACCCTAAGATGGCTCCTTACATCTTCACCGAGAGAAACGGTATCCACATCATCGACTTGCAGAAGTCTGTAGGTAAGGTTGATGAGGCTTATCGCGCAGTATCTGAGATCGCTGCACAGGGCGGCACCATCCTTTTCGTTGGTACCAAGAAGCAGGCTCAGGATGCAGTTAAGACTGAGGCAGAGCGTTGCGGTATGTACTATGTAA
>CAYOGM010000150.1:0-6551 GCA_964403595.1 uncultured Acetatifactor sp.
ATCTTCGATTTCCAAAGTCTCCATGATATGTTTCTCTGTGCCACGGTCTACAGTGTTCAAAATATCTACAACTGCATCCACACCACCAATGACGGTGTAATCTTGATTTACAAGACTTGCCAGCTTGGACTCCAACACCTTCTCCACCTCTTTGATAACATCAGGACTTGTACGGTCCATCATAGCGATACGTTTTGCAACCTCTGCCTGTCTGTCAGGAGGCAATGCCGCTACCACCATTGCAGACTGAGCAGGTGACAGATAAGACAAAATAAGTGCTATCGTCTGAGGATGCTCGTCCACAATAAAGTTGATAAGCTGAGCCGCATCGGTCTTTCGTACAAACTCGAAAGGTTTTACCTGCAAGGAAGCCGTCAGCTTGCCGATAACTTCCATTGCCTTTTCCTGACCAAGAGCCTTATCAAGAAGCTCCTTGGCATAGCCGATACCACCCTCCGCAATATACTGCTGCGCCAGACAAACCTCATAAAACTCGTTAATAATCTCTTCCTTTACCTGAGGAGTTACACTTCGGGTATTTGCAATTTCCAAGGTAAGTTCTTCTATTTCATCTTCTTTTAAATGCTTAAACAATCCCGCAGAACGCTCCGGACCCATAACAATCAGCAAAATCGCTGCCTTTTGGAGTCCACTCACGCCCGTATCCGCTTTTTTCGCCATTTGTACTCTCCTTTTGTATTACCATCTGCTTACCAGTCCTCACTGAGCCAGTTACGCAACAACTGGGCTGCCAGCTCCGGCTGCTCGTCCACAAACTTTTCTATCAGTTTGCGTGTCTCGGATTTCTCCTCCACATCGATATCCTCCAATTCCTGTTCAGGAGTAGACTGCAACAACTTCTCCACAGACAATTCTTCATCATCTGTCGTCTTACGATTAGCAGTCATGCTGCGAATCACAACAAAAGCAAGAAGTGCAAGGATAACAATCAGCATGATAATACTTGCAACACTGGTCCATTCCACAGTAAGTCCGGGTGCATCTACAAACACAGGGGACTCATAGGACACAATCGTAATATTTTCCAAAGGAATCCGGGTAGCTGTATGAGCCATGCTGTAATAGTCCTGGTCAACTTCCAGCTTCACATCATCAGCATTGTTCAACTTAAACTCTTCCCATGTAATACCATCCAGAAGGCCCATGGCCTTCACATCCTCTTCCTTGTACTGACGATAACGAATCAGCGCAATAGACATACCGGAATTGGAATAATTGATAGCTCCCGCAGGAGTTACCTTGAACTGAATATCCTCATTAGGCAGGAAATCTTCCAACTTCTCCGTCTGAGTAGAGGAAGAATTATTTGCATCAGGACTCACATATACACTTTCATCATTGGAATCCGTTCCGGGCACGTAAGAGCCACTGTTCTCATTCTCAGACTCGAAGGTCTCCCTGTGAGCCAGATATCCCTCATCACGGCCATCTTCAACGCTATAGCGCTTAGCAGTCTCCTCGTAATTGGAATAGTCCATATCAAGACTACAGGTAACCTCTACCTGACTGAACTGATTAGTGGCCAACAGTACACTTTTAACCTGATTGGACACCATAGCCTGACCCTGATTCTGCAACTCCTGCATAGAGCTCGCAATGCCCGCCGAAGTATAGTCATCACCGCCTGCAAACAACAGATTGGATTCAGAGTCCAAAATAGTAATATTGGAAGTGGTCTCATTGCCAAGCCATGTCGCTACTGCTTTTGCCATATTTGCAGCATTGGCAGATGTAAAAGTTCCGTCCAGTTCAAGCTTGATATACGCACTGGACTCCTGCGCCTGTCGGATCAAAGTTCCGTCCTGATCCGGAATATGTAAAAGCACCTCTGCACTCCTGACATTGTTGAAAGAGGACAGATTCTTAGAAATCTTACTCTGATAAGCTTCTACAGTCAGCTTCTCTTTATCAGAAGCCGTTGTGGAAATACTTCCGTTCAAAGCCTCCTGAATCGTATATTCATCTGCACCGAAGCCTTCTGCACCCAGCGCCCACACAGCCGTCTGGTATTGTTCCGTCACAACCTTGAAACTCAAGGCATCATCCGAAGGCACATATTCAATTCCGGCACCATCCAAAAGATCCTTTACCTTTGCAGCCTCACTCTCCGTTTCGCAGCTGATTAAATCAACATACTGAGGCAGGGATGTGACATATATAATAATTGCGAAAGCAAAAATAACCGTTGCTCCCAGACCAATAATAATCGTCTTCTGACGAGAGGTGAATTTATTCCACCAATCCTTTACCTTTTGCAGGATTTCTTTAATTTGTTCCGGCATGGTATTTCTCCTGTTGTTTTATTGTAATTCTATGCAAAGCAGCCCCGGTCTCCGACCCTTAAATCTGCATCTGCATCAATTCTTTGTAAGCCTCAAGAAGCTTATCTCTCACTGCAACAGTATACTGCAGCGCAGTGGAAGCCTTCTGAAGAGCAATTGTCAAATCATGGGTATTTTCTGTTTCGCCCAGTGCAAACTTAATCTCTTCATTTTCCGCATCGGACAAATAGCTGTTAGTAGTCTTAATATTGTCAATAGCCGAATTCAGAATAGAATCAAACATGGTACCATCCACGGACTCTTTATCATTGTTCACCTTTGTAAGACTACCTGTCAAAGTAGAAATATCATTAATTGAATTCATTCCGCTGGTATAACTCAAACCGCTCAGAGAAGTAATTGCTGACAAATCCATACTGTATCTCCTTATGTATCTCTTTTATCTGTAAAATATAATGCTATAGTCTGATGTCAATTACTGCTGTGTCAACTGCAGACCTTGCAACGCCATGGACTTGCTGGCACTAAACGCTGTGGCATTGGCCTCATAAGCACGGCTGGCATCAATGAGGTTGGTCATCTCAGTCACAATATTGACATTGGGATAGGTTACATAACCATTCTCGTCAGCATCCGGATGAGAGGGGTCATAAACCATCTTACCTTCCGTCTCCTGATCCTCATAAATACCATTCACCTTCACACCCTGACTCACATAAGAAGCACTCGCTCCCTTAAGCACCTTATGGAAATTACCGGAAACTGCCTCGCCCTTGGTCGCAAAGGTTACTATTTTACGCACATAAGGCGAACCATCCTCTGTTCTGGTCGTCTGTGCATTAGCTACGTTCTCGGAAATAATATCCATGCGAAGCCGCTGGGCTGTCATACCGGACGCATTCACATTAAAAGAAGCAAACATACTCATCTTCCGTTCCTCCTGTTTCATCTAAAATATTACTTCATAACAGTCTTCAGATTGGTAAATTCCTGATTGATACTGGTCAAAAGTCCCTGATACTTCAACTGGTTCTCAGCCAGCATTACATTCTCATTCTCAATATCCACATTGTTACCGTCCAGACGATAAGAATAATCACTATAATCCGTATACACCTGAGCCCTCAGACGACTGCTTTTCACATTTGCAACCTTGGAATCCATGGTCTGATAACGGTTATAACCCAGAGCCTTCTGTAACTCAGACTCAAAGGCCACATCCTGGCGCTTGTAGTTTGGGGTGCTTGCATTGGCAATATTATTGGAAATCGCCTGATTGCGCAACCAACTGGCATCCGCAGCCTTATCAAGCACATTAATATAGTCAAAGGCATTCGTATTAATCATAGCAAACTCCTTTCAAAACATCCTTAAGGCATACTTCGCCTACTCTATTCTATTATAAATTATTTTTTAAAAAAGACAATGCCTTTGTCAAAAAAAAACAAAAAAAAGGATTTATTACGAATAATAAATCCTTTCAAAAAATCAACTTTATTCTCTTATCCACGCTGATTCTGTCTTTTCAGTTCCTCAATCTCGTCAAACACCACATCATTGAGCACCTTAATATAAGTACCCTTCATACCGGATGAACGGGATTCAATAACACCGGCACTTTCGAACTTGCGAAGCGCATTTACAATTACAGAACGCGTGATACCTACTCTGTCAGCAATTTTGCTGGCTACCAGTATACCTTCCATGCCACCCAATTCATCAAAAATGTGTGTAATTGCTTCCATTTCAGAGAAGGACAATGTACTGATGGCCGATTTTACCACTGCTACCTTTCGGCTTTCCTCTGCGCTCTCTTCATTCACAGCGCGAAGCATTTCAAGGCCGACCACCGTTGTACCATACTCACACAGAATAATATCATCAATATCATACTGCTCATCGCACTTGTAAATAAATAAGGTGCCCAATCGCTCTCCTGCAATCTCAATAGGTGCAATGGTTGCCTGGAACTTACGGATGTTCGCACTCTCAAAACCAAGTGTCTCCAGATTTACATTCTCCTTGGTAGACAATACACCAAGCAAACGCTCATTCAGCATAGAATCAATAAATCCACCTACACTCTCATTAATAAGTTCGGTAATTGTATCAACTCCCTCTGCATACCCCACACCCAAAACCTTTCCTTTGCGGCTGATTACCAGTACATTGGAAACTAAGATTTCACGCATAACCTTGCAGATATCATTAAATACAACCTTACTCGAATTGTTATTGTGCAACAATTTTCCGATTTTACGTGTCTTATCCAATAGCTGTACACTGCTCATAGAATTCTCCTCCATTTGTGGAACTTTACTATCGGTACAAGCATATTTTAGCACAAATATTTCAGAATTACAATGCAAAATAGTTAATTTATTATTTTTTTTAAATTTATCCGAAAATTGAGCGAAAATTCTCAAGTTTGGACAGACTCTTTTGCCTTCTCCCGGATATGTCCACACTCTTCATTCATACAGACGCATTTACTGCCCTTCTCAAGCATCACATCCCCACATTTGGGACATTTATCCTTAGCAGGCTTATCCCAAACCATGAAATCACAGTCAGGATTATCTACACAACCAAAATATCTTCTGCCCTTGCGAGTCTTTTTAAGTACGATATCCTTACCACATTTGGGACATTCCACACCAATTTTTTCCAGATAAGGCTTGGTATTACGGCATTCCGGGAAACCTGGACATGCCAGAAAACGTCCGTGAGGGCCATACTTAATAACCATATTCCGCCCACAATTCTCACAAATTTCCTCTGTTTCCTCATCTGCTATGGTCACTTCAGGCAAATCCTTCTCCGCCTGTTTCACAGCTTCATCCAAATCCGGGTAGAAATTCGCCACAATGGTCTTCCATTTTACATTTCCCTCTTCCACACCGTCCAAAAGCGCTTCCATATTGGCAGTAAAATTTACATCTACTATAGTAGGGAATGCTTCCTTCATCATACCGTTTACCACTTCGCCAAGCTCTGTAACATACAGATTCTTATTTTCCTTGGCGACATATCTTCTGGCCTGAATTGTGGTAATTGTAGGCGCATACGTGCTGGGACGGCCAATTCCAAGCTCTTCCAATGCACGTACCAAGGTTGCCTCAGTGTAGTGAGCCGGAGCCTGTGTAAAATGTTGCTTGGCATCAAACTCTACAAAAGAGAGTTTGCTTTCCATACTAAGGCTCTTACTTAAGCTGTTCTCTGCCTCCTTGTCATCCTCCTGAACATATACGCTCATAAAGCCATCAAAGACGAGCTTGGAAGCTGCCATCGTAAACATATGCTCACCGGCTTGAATCTTCACAGAAGTAGTCTCATACTTTGCAGAATTCATCCGGCTTGCAACAAATCTCTTCCATATAAGCTGATATAAACGGAACAAATCCCTTGGCAACTCATCCTTGACAGCCACCGGAATTCTTGCCGGGTCTGTAGGGCGAATCGCCTCATGAGCATCCTGAATCTTCTGATTATTCTTTTTACTGCCTGTGCCTTCAGCAAGATAATCCTCTCCGTACTGTTTGCTGATAAAATCAGCCGCCATCTTTTCCGCTTCCTCTGATACACGTGTAGAGTCAGTACGAAGATAAGTAATCAAACCAATAGTACCCTCTCCCTTAATCTCAACACCTTCATACAGCTGCTGAGCAAGACGCATAGTCTTCTGTGTAGAGAAATTAAGCACCTTGCTGGCCTCCTGCTGAAGTGTTGAAGTAGTAAAGGGCAGGGGAGCCTTCTTGATACGTTCTCCCTTTTTTATCTCTGTCACACGATATTCCGCTCCCTTTAGCGACTTCATGATTGCATCCACTTCCGCTTTATTCTGCAATGCATACTTCTTGTCAGAATTCTTCCCATTCTTCACAGGACCATAATATTTGGCCATAATAGGCTTTTTCTCGCCTTTAACTGCAAGTGCTACATCCAAAGACCAATATTCTTCCGGAATAAATGCACTAATCTCTTCCTCTCGGTCACAAATAATACGCAAAGCTACTGACTGCACTCGCCCTGCACTCAAGCCCCTCTTAATCTTCGCCCATAAAAGTGGAGAAATACGATAACCAACCATACGGTCAAGAACTCGTCTTGCCTGCTGGGCATCCACCAGATTCATATTGATTTCTCTTGCATTCTTCAAGGACTCTTTTACAGCATTCTTGGTAATCTCATTAAACGTAATTCGATAAACCTTCTTGTCCTGCAATTTAAGCGCATGATACAAATGCC
>CAYOGM010000151.1:0-6473 GCA_964403595.1 uncultured Acetatifactor sp.
TTCTCATTCGGAGTGAAAATCCTGTTTATAAAAAAATGAATTTCACGGATTCAGGATTATCATTGCGTATACCTATTAGACCTTGAATACTGTTGTCCTCCTTTAAAGCAAGTGCATAAACTTCTACTTCTTTAGGAATTTCATTCCAATTAATATGCCACCCATTATTCTTTTGGAATTTTTTCAAATATGTGCGGCTTTCAATTTTAAATACTACGGTCTCTTTAATATCACCTGTTTGAGTGTCTTTTAAACAGGGAACTATTTCATCTATCCAAATATCGATACGGCCCTGCTCAATAGACAGTTCCCCAGCCCTACTAACATATATATTACCATAACTACTCATATTGTTTTCCTTTATTTATTATATCATATTTTGTGCCTTTTCTCAATCATCTCAATCCGTGAATCATCATAATTTTTAGGAAATATTATAGATACTATAGAAAATAAAGAACCCGCCTAAGATTTGTTTTTGAAAAGTCGTAAATTCGTAAATGTTGAATTATTTATTTATGGATTTTAAAAACGACTCTATTTGCTTTAGAACTTTTGGAACATCTTCATCTAACCACCTTTGGTCAGTAGAAGCCAATCTGCTTTGATAGGAACGGTCTGCAAACACAATACTGACTCGTCGTATAATTTCGGCAATATCCTTTTCCCGCATCCTTGGGTCTTTGAAAATATACGTTTCCAGACATAACGTTAACCGCTCCGGATTAAGCTTGTCGCTCAAATAGTACATATCATAAATATCCTTATATCTTGTGGAAATGAAACCAAACCGAAGCAAAGAACGAAGTTTTTCTACAAACATCTGCTCATTTGAATTAATTAGCAAACTTGCACCCGCCTCATCCATAGCCATTACGAATCTCATCCTCTATCATCTCATTTAAATTCATCCTTAAAACACCTCCAATTGCAATAACTCCATTATCATTTTTGATTTGGGCGCCTCATACACATACTCTTGAATAGCTTGAATATCCAAATCATCCATGATTTTTCTGTAATTCCGTATTATTTCTTTATAATAGTCAAACGGCAGTTTGTTCTTATTTCTCAATATTTCAACAAGCACTCTTTCTTTACTATAAATCCTTACCCAAGTTCCGTTTATATCCTTTTTTTCTATCCCCATATCCCAAAGCTTACTATTGTCAAAAACCTGTATAACCCTTTGGTCCCTTATCGCTGTTGTTCCTCTACTTGTTGCAAGATGAAACTTATCGGGAATCCTGTCTGTAAGATTATGATAATAAACCGCACTATCCAATGTAAAAATTGCATTTGGATACTTCATGGCTATAACCGAAACTGCGGATTCATATTTTCTATCCGAATAAATTCCTTTTTCAATTAAAAATAGCTCACCGGCTTCTACCGCCTTTTTGATTTGATAATTATTTTTATATTTTTCTAAACAAGTCTTGTGTGATATAAGCATTTTCTTTAATCTCTGTATTTTTTAATTTTTTACATGTATTTAGTCAAATTATAACATGCACTAATACATAGTCAATCAAAACATTTTGCATTATTTTAGGGAAATATCGACTACTATAAAAGAACAAAGAATACTACTTGAAATTTGATATGAATAAAGATTTTGTATTAGAGAACCCCGCCAAAGCAGGGTTCTCACAATCTGACTTATATTACGACGCACTATACGCACTAATCAGCTCCCACACAATCGGTGTGCCGTAACCCAGTCTCCACACTGCCACGCCACCGATATTGTTGGCGGTCATTACGTTCAGCTTCACACGGATGGAATCTGCATCCTCAAGCCATACCTGTTTCAGACCGCTTCCGCTCTCCCACTCCAAATAATTCTGGCATGTGGTCTCATCCCAAACAGGCTCAACACCCACCTGTTTCAAGAAGGCATCTGTATTGTTCATGGTCAGATATTCGTCAGATACATCTGCGCCATTGGTACACCACACAATAGTATAGAAGGGAAGTGCATTGATAATCTTCTCGGAAGGTACTTCGGAAGCTGTCTTGGTGATACCATTGGTCACATAATCAATACTTGCAACGCTTCCCACTTCATCGCTACCATGCCAGTGCTCATCATATCCCATAATTACTACATAATCCGCAACCTGTCCCTGAATATCCAGTCTGTAATGCTCATTAAAATGGAAGGGCACATAGTTGTCCACAGACAGCACCAGACTGTTCTCACGGCAGGCCACAGACAATTCTCTCAAAAACTGCACATAATGCACACCGGTCTTGGAAGCCACCTGCTCAAAGTCAATGTTGATACCGTCCAGTCCCAGATTAATTGCTGCATCCGTGATACCATGCACCAGCTTCTGACGCTTCTCCGTGGAGGACAATACAACATATTCGTCCACGGAAGTTCCTGTCTCATTTCTATAATTAAAGTTGTCCAGCACACCCCACACCTGCAAACCTACAGAATGAGCAGAATCCACATAACTCTTCTCCGCAAAGCTTCTGAAATTACCCATCTCATCACACAGGCTAAACCAGGTAGGCGCAATTACATTCATACCTTTGCCTTCTTTCAGCATCTCATAAAGAGTGCTGTTACCAATAGTCGCGCCGATGGAATGAAAGCCCAGATTCACCTTACCATCCATCAGCATACTGGTATATTCCGGTGCCACATAATCGGTCACAGGAGTCTCATTCTCTGTGGAAGGCTCTGACATTCTCTTATTCTCCACATAACCGATGAACGCATCAGAGGTCTTCACCTTACTCCAATTATCCATCTGTTCCAGAATTTCTACCTTCTCCCCCTTAGCCAAATCACGCAAAATCAAGCTCTTGACACCACCCTTTTCACGCACAGCAGTGTCCTTCTTAATCTCCGCAACCATGCGCTCACCCCACTGGGTATAGACCTGCACATGTTTATCATATATTTCAAAGGAATAATTGGTAAACAGCTTCACATAATCCGCTGCCACATAAACCACATCACCTTCCATCAGGCATACGGGATATCCAAGGCTCTTGCTGTCCTGAATGCCCTGATAGGTGCCATCATTCCCCTTAATAGGAGTACTTATGGTCTCAATAGCATCTGTATACAGAAGAAGATTCTCTGTCACATCTGCATAGAAGACCTCATTCATATATTTATGAACGGTATCCAGTGTAAAATAGCACTTGCCATCGCGAATCAACGCCTGCTCCTCCACCATCTCATCCTGCAAAATGATAGCCGCCATCTCACCTGTCACACCAAAATATTCTTCCAAATCCATCTGTTCCTTGCTGTAGGAATACTTGTCCATAAGCGGCTTGCCCACAATCACCGCCAACAAAATTCCAATCAATAGAATTACAACCAAAAACGCCAATACTTTTTTCTTCATTGTTTTTCTTCTTTCGATAAATTTATTGTTCTGTGCAGAATGCAACTGCTCTGTATGCAATCACATAGCGAACAGTTACATTCTAACACACGAACCCGACATCGTCATTACCATTTTTGACAAATTAAGATTTTTTTAGAGATAACCGGCTCGTCAGCAAACTGCACCAAAAAGATTCCTCCCTGATTAACAGATATCCGGTTTTTCTCTGTCAGTTGACCCATATCGGACCAAAAGAATTTGTGATATATTAATACAAATGCCCCGGCAGTGCATATAAATAGTATTGTTGCCGGCAAATTCAGCTATAAATTCACCTACAACAAAAAAACTATTATGAAACTGATTAAAATGAATTATATTTGTGAAAATTATAGTTGAGATACTATGAAAACCTATTGGACAAGCGCGGATGCACCTGTAAGACAGCATTATACATTTTGCAAAAAACACTGCACCTTTCATGTATAATGTGGTATAATAAGTATAGAAAATAATACATCAACTAAGATGAATTGAACTGCCGCCTCCTCTCCGCACCGGATTGCCGGAGGCATCTGTAAGTGTAATTATATTCTGTCATCCTGATTTTGGCAAGTCGTTTTTGAAATTTATTTTATTAATTTTTTTTAAACACTGTGATGACAGTATTGACGAAATGCTTTCAAACGTATAGAATGCTTATAAATTGAACCATTCATCCGCATCCCACATGCAGAAAGGAGGGTCATTATGAAAATAGAAAAAGTGAATGAGAATCAAATCCGTTGCACCCTGACCAGAGAAGATTTGGCCAGCCGTGAACTGAAAATAAGCGAACTTGCCTATGGCACCGAGAAGGCGAAAAGCCTGTTTCGGGATATGATGCGACAGGCTAATTTTGAATTTGGCTTTGAGGCTGAGGATATTCCCTTGATGATTGAAGCCATTCCATTAAATGCAGAGTGTATTGTACTGATAATTACCAAGGTGGAGGATCCCGAGGAGCTTGATACCCGCTTCTCCAGATTTGCCCCTCATGTTACAGAAGATGATGATTATGAAGAAGACGAGGACTATCCTGACATTGAGAATGCCCGAGAGGTGCTTGACTTGTTCCGCAAGCTTCAGGAAAACGTTCCTGAACCCACTGTACCCGCTCCGGCAGAACCTGTTGCAACAACTGCCAATCCCCAGAATAAGCTTCGCACCCGGATTTTTGCCATGGACTCTTTAAATCAGGTAATGTCGGCAGCCCGAATTGCCGGCGCCGGATTCAAAGGTCAAAGTACACTCTACAAGGATGACCGCAATGGCCAATATCTGTTGGTATTGATTCAGGGAGATTCCAGTGGGGAAGACTTTGACAGAGCAAGCAACATGCTTTCCGAGTACGGCACACTTCAACGCATGGCCGGTGGACGCACTTATCTGGAAGAACATTACGAGGCGTTGGTTCCTGCCAATGCTTTACAGGTATTGGCAATATAATGTTGACTTTTACACATTCCTTCGATATAATTGGTCTTTGGTGCTTGTAAACACCTAATAAAACCACTATATGAGGAGGATATCATGAAGAAACATCTGAGAATTTTTGCACTTGTTCTTGCACTTTCCATGGTCCTTATGACCGGTTGCGGCAAGAAAACCTACGCTACTGCTGAGGAATGGTACACTTCCAATCCCGCAGCTGCTGCATTTATGACTGCAATGGTTGAGGCAGAGGACGAGAGTGGCAGTATGACTTTCGCAATTAACGGTAACACTGTTGTTTATGGTTTGACCATGGATGAAGCTGTTTTTGGTGTGGACGCTGAGACAGATGCTGCTCTGAAAGAGTATTTTGACGCTGCATTTGACCAGGAAACTGCAACCTATCAGCAGATTATCACCGAGCTTTCTAACACCTGTGGTGTTGCTGCAAGCGAGCTCTCTGTTCGTATCGAGATTTTCAATCCCGGCGAAACTACCCCTGGTTATACCAAGACTTTTACCGCTGCGGCTGAATAAAAAGTATATCAAAAAGGCGTCACGTTCATGCGTGGCGCCTTTTATCGTTCTTCTATTCTGCTTTTCTAAATATAAAGCCTCTTATAATGCCTCAATTGCAGCCATCAGTTCATCGATATCAAGACCATGAACCATTGCAGCCTCCTCCAGAGACTCCCCCTGTGCAGAGGGACATCCCAGACAATGCATGCCTGCGTTCAAAAGTACAGGCGCAACATCAGGGTTTGCGCGCAGAATTTCACCAATTGTCATTTCCTTCGTAATACCTGTCATAATCTTCTCCTTTCATCTTATGGCATTTACCTATTCAGTATAATACTTTACCCCAAATCTGACAAGCTATTCTTATCATGTCTTTTTCTTTCTACAGGACTTTTGTACCCAAAAAAGTGCACTATCTGCCTTGACGTAAGCAAACCTTTTTCTTATAATGGAAACTAGGATTAAGAGTAGCTTCCGCTACTTTAAAATAATCAAATAAAACATAGGAGGCATTTCAAAATGAGACCAGAATGGACAGATTTTGTAGCTGGCAAGTGGGACAAAGAAGTGAACGTTCGCGACTTTATCCAGAAGAACTATCATCCCTACGACGGTGATGAGAGCTTCTTGGCTGCAGCTACCCAGAACACAAAGGATTTGTGGGCACAGGTACTTGACCTGATGAAGCAGGAGAGAGAAGCAGGCGGCGTTCTTGATATGGACACCAAGGTTGTTTCTACTATTACCTCTCACGGTCCCGGCTACTTGGATAAGTCTAAGGAGACTATCGTAGGTTTCCAGACTGATAAGCCTTTCAAGCGTTCCCTTCAGCCTTATGGTGGTATCCGTATGGCAGAGAAGGCTTGCTCTGATAACGGTTATGAGGTAGATCCCGAGATTTCCGAGTTCTTCTCTACCCACAGAAAGACTCACAACGCAGGTTGTTTCGATGCTTACAATGCAGAGATGAGAGCTTGTCGTTCTTCCCATATTATTACCGGTCTTCCCGATGCTTACGGTCGTGGACGTATCATCGGTGACTACAGACGTGTTGCTCTGTACGGTATTGACAGACTGATTGAGGATAAGCTGGAGCAGAAGGATTCCACCGGACGTGTTATGACC
>CAYOGM010000152.1:0-6418 GCA_964403595.1 uncultured Acetatifactor sp.
AAGCGGGCATATGTTTCTGTCAATTGGCCCCAGGCAGTACTGCGAGTGCGGTTTGCGGATGGAGTCGGTGAAGAGCAATTGGAAATGGAAGAGGCTAATGAAGGCGAGAAAGATTAGCAGCAAGGAGATAGACAATGAATATACAGATATTTGGAACAAAGAAGTGTAATGATACGAAGAAGGCAGAACGCTTTTTCAAGGAACGCGGTATTAAGTATCAGTTCATCGATATGAAAGAAAAAGGTATGAGCAAAGGGGAATTTACATCGGTAGCTCAGGCCAATGGCGGTATCGAGAACATGATTAATCCGGATTGTAAGGACAAGGATACATTGGCGCTGATTCAGTATATTGCTGAGGAAGATAAGTTGGAGAAGATTCTTGAGAATCCTCAGGTGATTAAGACACCGGTGGTTCGGAACGGGAAGCAGTCTACATTGGGGTATATGCCGGAGGTTTGGAAGGGCTGGAGCTAAAAATAGTGAGGTGCTATGCATGAGTAAATTAAATGAAATATTCCATAAACGCCTGGAAAATATTCGTAAAGAACTTGATTGCTACATAGAATTGCGTTTGCGCAAACCGAATACACTATTTTCTAAACCAACTGTATCTGACGTAGCTGAACAGCCTTCTAAAGGCGGCGTAATGGATAAATACCTCAATTACATGAAGTTAATGGATGAGGACGAGGAATATTACGACGAGGATTATTTGGATGATGAGGATGTCTGCCTAAGTTCCACTGAGAGCACAACTGAGGATATTGCGGCAAATAAACCAATTCCACATCGGGAATTTCAGATGCCGGTTATACCAAGGCCGGATGCGCAGAAGCGTTCAGCTGCAACTCCAAGTCCGGTAGTGCCTCAAAGACAGGCTGCACCTCAGAACACGAAGCCATCGATGACGGATAAGTTCCTTAAGATTCCGGATTTTTTACAAAAGCGAGAGCAAAGCCTTGATATTGATAAAGTACTAGAACGAAAAGCAGAGACCTTTTCAGCCATGTTGTTGCGCTTAATTAATGAGAAAGAGCTTAAGGACTCTGATGTTTACAAAAGGGCCAACATTGACCGAAGACTCTTTTCTAAGATTCGCGGTGACGAGGATTATGTGCCCAGCAAAAAGACCGCTATATCCTTCTGTTTAGCGTTGCAGCTGGAAATGGATGAGGCAAAGAAACTTTTGGAAACGGCGGGATATGCGTTGTCGGCATCTTCCAGATTTGACTTGATTATTATGTATTTAATTGAGCATAGGGAATTTAATGTTCAGTTTGCCAATATTGTTTTGGATGACTATGGCGAGGGGACACTTTCCAAATAAAATGTCCCTTCGGAAGCGACCAGTTTCGTTTATGAATTTTGTAATATGTGTATATCAACGAGAAAGGTAGGTAACGCATATGAAAAAAGGATTAACGGAACTGGTTTTTATTTTGGACAGAAGTGGCTCTATGGGAGGTCTGGAAAGTGATACCATTGGTGGATTCAATGGCATGCTTGGGAAGCAAAAAAAGGAAGAGGGAGAGGCCAATGTGACTACGGTTCTCTTTGACGACCAGATTGACATTATCCATGACAGATTCCCCGTTGATGTGGTGAAGCCCCTGACGCATGAGGATTATTATGTGAGGGGCTGTACGGCATTGTTGGATGCAGTGGGTAGCACAGTCAAGAAGGTGGAGAATATCCAGAATCGTTTGCCGGATGAGTTGAAGGCGGAGAAGGTCATATTTGTGATTACCACGGATGGTCAGGAAAATGCCAGTCAGGAATATTCGGCGAAAATGGTAAAGAAAATGATTGAGCAGAGTCAGGAGCGTGGGTGGCAGTTTTTATTTCTTGGTGCCAATATAGATGCCGCAGAGGAGGCGGAAAAGCTTGGTATTCGGAGGAGCCATGCAGCAAGTTATAAGAATGATTCCAGAGGCGTACAATTGAATTTTCAGGCGACAGAGCGGATATTGTCCTGTATGAGGAGTCCTGAATGTAGTGTGAAGGATTTGGCTTTGAAAATTCCTGAATTCCTTAGACCGGTGAAAGACCATCTGGGAGAAGAGTGATGAGGAGCATCATGGATTGGCTTTTGGCAAAAACGCGTCTTGTGGAAGAAGAGGAGCCGGAAATAGAGGATTCTGAAATAGATGATTCTGTAGAGGCCAATGATGAACGCTTTTCTTGGCTGGAGTTGGTGAATCGGAGGAAGGTGAAAGAAGCTGTTTCAGAGAAGCGGATGTTTTTCAAAGATGTCAGGAATTGTCAGGATGCCCGGGAGGTTTTGGATTATTACAAGATAGGTTGCGTATGTATCATCCGCATGGTTTCGGAAAGTCTTGTTGAGGCACAGGGAATCATGAATTATATATGTGGTGGGATTTATGCGTTGGATGGTACGGTTGTGGAGCTGGGAGTGAATGTGTTTGTGGCTTTGCATGGGGCGGATGAACTTTGGCAATAAGTATGGGGTTGACAAGACAGAAAAACAGGCATATTATAAAGGTATCAAATGATACCTTTGGAGGACGTGAATTTGACAGATGAAACAAATGTACGAATTGAAAGTGAATTAGAGGTAAAAGCTTATATACAAAATTTAAAATTCGCACTTAATAATGGAGCGAAGATAGATTTTCAAGCGAAAAGACGTGTAGATGATGATAGAGATGAAAAATTTACCAATCAGTATACTGTAAATACCTTGTTCCCGGATGAAAATCCGGTTGACGCATTAAGGAGAGAGTTATTATCTTTAAGTGTAGAAGACTATATGCAGACCGTTAGAGATATTCGTTTCCCTAAGAGAAGTGAAATGCGAGAGTTTGGGAAGGTATATAATGGGAGTGATGATGTATATATTAAAATAAGGGTGGAGCTTTTAGGAATGTATGGTCAAACAACAACATTTGTAATGTCTTTCCATTTTGCTGAGAAGACTTTTACACCGAAGATGTTTCCTTACAGAAAGAATTAGGAGGTGTTGTCATGGACATGAAGATTATAAAAAGTGAAAAGCGTTTGTGCACATGTTGTATGGAAGAGCATGAAGTGAAAACGGTTCTTGTTCTTGAGCAGGCTACATTTAAGAATGTAAAAGTAGGTTACGATGCGTATTATTTGTTTTGTGATGTAGCAGATGAATTGTATATGGATGAGCAGCAGATGCAAGAAAATGATGTGCGTCTAAAGGATGCATACAGAAAAGAAGAAGGCCTTTTGACATCTTCTGAAATCAGCGGGATTCGAGGAAAATATGGAATTAGTCAACGTGATTTTTGCATTCTTCTTGGCTGGGGAGGAAAGACGATTACAAGGTATGAGGGGCATCAGGTGCAGGATAAGGCGCATGATACAATATTAAAGAAGATTGATGGGGATTCAGAATGGTTTCTCTCATTGTTAAGTGATGCCAAGGAAAATTTAACAATTGATTCTTATCAGAAGTATTTGGATGTAGCTACAGCGCTATATGAGAAGGACCAAGACGCTTATTTGCGTAAGGCTATTGAAGCGAGTTATGCCGGATTTCATGGGAATCAGATATTTCATGGAAATACAAAGCTTTCTCTGGATAAAGTTGTTGATGTAATTCGTTATTTTGCGGCATCTGAACAGATAACCAATCTTTATAAGGTCAAGCTTATGAAGTTGATGTGGTATGCGGATGCCCTTTCCTATAAGAATAGGGGATTTGCAATAACTGGTTTGGTATATCAGGCTATGCCAATGGGGGCAGTTCCGGTAGGGCATAATTCGATTATTGATTTATGTGATGTTCCTTGTGAGGAAGTGGATATGGGAGAAACAAATGCATATCATTTTTCACTTAAGGAAGAAGCTTTATTCCCTGCCCTTTCGGAAGAAGATAAAAATATTCTTGATATTGTTATTGAAAAACTAGGTAAAATGACTAAAAATCAAATAGTCTCTTTTATGCATAAAGAAAAGGCTTATGTTGAAACAGCTCCTAAAGATGTTATTCAATTCAAATATGCAGAATATTTACAGATATGATAACGCGCCACAGATAATGAGCATTGGATGGAGGAGATGGGTGAATAGAAATTTATTTGGAAGGGGCTATGATATTGGAAATGTCTGTATGACATGGTATAATTACTTAAAAAATTATTTACCAGCTTAAATGAATGATCCATAGAAGGAGGCCCCATGAAAAAACATCGTTTCATCATTGTAGGTTCCGGCTGGCGTTCCCTTTGTTATGTTCGAATTGCTAAGGCATTGCCGGAAGTTTTTGACTTGTGTGCCATGCTCTGTAGAACGGAAGAGAAGGCAGAGCGTATGGCTAGGGAAAATGATATTTACACAACCACATCCATCGAGGAATGTAAGGACATGAATCCGGATTTTGTGGTGGTTGTGGTGAACAAAACATCCATTGCTGATGTTAGCAAGGAGTGGATGGGCTATGGATTTACTGTGCTGTGTGAGACCCCGGCGGCGTTGGATACGGATACTTTGAATGAGTTGTGGGCAGAGCACCGTGCCGGCGGACGGCTGATGGTGGCGGAGCAGTACATTTATGACCCGGTGTATCAGACACAGTTGAAGTTGCTTAGCAGAGGACTGATTGGAGAGCCTTCTTTCTTGCATCTTTCTTTGGCTCATGAGTACCATGGGGCTAGCCTCATGAGGGCCTATCTGGGTGTGGATGCGGGAACTGCTTTCACGGTGGCGGCTAAGACCTATGCATTCCCTACTGTGGAGACCTTAAGTCGTTATGAGAAGTTTACAGATGGAAGAGTAGCGGAGAAAAAGCGTACCGTTGGAACCTTTGAATTTGCTGACGGCAAGGTTGCGGTTTATGAATTTGATTCGGAGCAGTACCGCTCGCCTATTCGGAATAATTATGTGAAGCTGCAGGGTGTCAGAGGCGAGATGAAGGACAATGTATTTTATTGGCTGGATGATGCCAATGAGCCTAGGAAAGCGCAGTTGGTCGCTTCGGAAGTGCAGTTTACCAGAGACAGTGACAATCCTAATCTGAAGATTGCATATGAGTGTGAGGCAATCAGACTGGTGCAGGAGGACGCAGAGGACGAGGTGGTGTACGAAGCACCTTTTGGTTTGTGCAGTATGAACAAGGGAGAAACCGCTGTGTCAATGTTGATGGTGCAGGCGGCAGAATATGATAGGGAGCGGGCTGGACAGAACTTGCGTGATGCTTTGCAGGATGCTTATATGGCAATTTTGATGAAGCAGGCAGTGGAAACGGGGGAAGTGGTTGCATCCCAGGGGCAGTCGTGGCATGAAGCGCAAAATGATATGTGGCCTATAATAGCATGATGCGTAAAGCCTCGGAATCAAACATAGATAGAAACAAAATGCATAAAGCGGATAGATAAGTTGACAAGTAATATAAGCTGACAATCAATATGGAGGTGCCGGTGTATGATGGATAAGATACGAGTAGCATTGGTGGGCGTAGGTGTGATGGGTTCCAAGTATGCTGATATGATTGTGTCAGGAGAAGTGAAAAACATGGTGCTTACGGGCGTTGTAGCCAGAAATCCCAAAGCGCAGGAATGGGCGGCAACCTTGGCAAACGCTGAGGGCGTGCGCCCTAATATCTATGCAGATGTGGACGATATGTTTGCCCATTTGGATGATTTTGATGCGGTTATCATTGTAACGCCCCATAAGACCCATGAGGAAATTGCAGTTCGTGCATTTGAGCTGGGTAAGCATGTGCTGTGTGATAAGCCCGCTGGAGCTACCATCTGTCAGGCCCAGAACATGACAGCTGCCTCCAAAAAGTATGATAGAGTTTATGGCATGATTTTTCATCAGCACAGATATCCCAAGTACCTGTATATCAAACAGGCACTGGAAAATGGAGAGCTTGGTGATTTAAAGCGCATGCTGGTGGCAAATTCCAGATATTTTCGGACGGCTCATTATCATCAGTCCGGCAGTTGGAGAAGCAGTTGGAATGGTGAGGGAGGCGGTGCGCTGATTAATCAGGGGGCGCATATTTTGGATATGTGGCAATGGCTTTTTGGCATGCCTCAGAAAATCTATGCAGAGATCCCCTTTGGAAAATACAACGATTTTAAGGTGGATGATGAAGCCACAATCAACATGCGTTATGAAAACGGTGCTACTGGAATCTTTATGCTGACCACCGGAGAGGCGGTATGGCAGGAGCGTTTGGAAATCGTGGGAACCAAGGGGCGGATGTTGCTGGAGGATGATACTCTTCACATTTACCGATACAGCAAGGATTCTACAGAATACATTGCCACAGAAGAAGTGAATTCCAGGGAGAATCTTACAATTGCTGAAGAGAACATTGCATTTGACAAAGTGAAGGAACCCTATGTGGAGATGTTGGAGAATTTTGCAGAAGCAGTGATTACAGGGGATTCGTCTATTCTGATTGCACCGGGAGAAGA
>CAYOGM010000153.1:0-6308 GCA_964403595.1 uncultured Acetatifactor sp.
ACAGGCCCTGCCAGTGGACCTCTGCCCACCTCATCAACGCCACATATGTATGCATAATCCGCATATTCCCGCTCATAGTGCTTCAATGCTTCCATGCGCGCAAGTTCCTTCTCAAGAGCCTCCAATCGCTTTTTGGCGGTCTCTACAAGCTTAATTACCCCCGCTCTCTCATCGTTTTCATACTGACTTATAAAGGCAGGCAGCTCATCTGCACAAGCTGCCTGTAACTGGTTTTTGATTTCTGTTAAACTGACTGCCATCTTTACTGCCTCCTATTGATGCTTTAACACACACATTTTCTCAAAGGGCCAGATACGCACCCATGCCCGTCCGATAATATCATCCCTGTGAATATTACCCACAAGCTCAGTACGGCTGTCACTGCTGTTGTTACGGTTATCACCCATAACAAAATACTCATCTTCACCCAGAGTAACAGGCTCCGCTGCCCTGCCCAAATTATCCGGCTTAATCACTTCCCGACCATAAGATTCTTGCAAAATCTCACCATCTATATAGATATTGCCTTTCTCATCAATCTGAATCGTCTCACCGGGCAGTCCGATAATACGCTTGATATAATAGGTATCCTCCTGATACTGAAAAGGAAATACAATGATATCAAACCGTTCCGGTTCATTAAAACGATAGGAAATCTTATCCACAAACAAATTGTCTCCATGCGACAAGGTTCCTTCCATGGAAGAACCTTCCACCTCTGTTCTCTGAATGACAAAAGTAATCAAAAGCCATGTAAGCAACAGCACAAAGAGTAGATAAAGGCCTGTGCTCAAAAGTTCCTTTAATATTTTCTTCTTCATGACAGACTATCTCCTCTCCAATGTCATACGGCCCAGTCTGCCGCTTCTAAAATCATCAACAAACAGGGCTGCCGCTCTGCCCAAATCAGGGGTTTCACCCTTGGTATAGCACTTTCTGCTCTCCGCAATCTTAGACAGAATTTCCACCGCCTGTGCCTCTGTCAGTCCTGCCACACCATCGTTTACAGTCTTATCCGTATCACCGGCTTCCGCATCCGGCTCCCATCCATAGCGCTCCGCCAAAGCCTTTGGATAATACATGTTAATCACTCGAATCAAGTCACAGGCCAGCTCCTCCTGAATAATGATTTCATCATTCATGGAGCCGATAAAAGCCAGTCGCATACCCACCTCCTGGTCTTCAAACTTAGGCCAGAGAATACCGGGCGTGTCCAAAAGCTCCAGATTCTTATTTAACTTAATCCATTGCTTTCCCTTGGTAACACCGGGTTTGTTGCCGGTCTTAGCACATGCCTTACCCGCAAAAGCATTGATAAAGGTAGACTTACCCACATTAGGGATTCCCACCACCATGGCACGAACCGGACGATTAACAATGCCCCTCTTTCTGTCGCGCTCTATTTTCTCCTTGCAGGCCTCCTGAACCAGCCCATTTATGGACTTAACACCTGCACCGGATTTCGCGTTAATCTCCAGTACATGTGCACCCTGCTCCTGAAAATAAGCCATCCACTGCTTGTTCTGCGCCGGGTCTGCCAAATCCGATTTATTCAAAAGAACAATTCGGGACTTATTCTTCCCCAGCTCATCAATATCCGGATTGCGGCTGCTTAAGGGAATCCTCGCATCCACAAGCTCAATAATCAGATCAATTAATTTAATATTTTCCTGCATCATACGAACCGCTTTGGTCATATGACCGGGATACCACTGATAATTCATAACATAATAATCTCCATTCTTGCGAAATACCGGAAATTTGGACACAAGCACAAATCTCCGTGTGCGAAATTCATTTTCACATCCTCTACTTTACCGGCCCCATCTTGGCTTCCTCACAGGCAAATGCCCACCACACCTTACCAATAATATCCTCATCCTTCACCGGTCCAATATTGGCCGAGCGGCTATCCTCACTGTTATTGGTGTTGTCACCTACACAGAAATATTCTCCCTTACCCATAGTCAGCGTATTCTCTGCAATTCCGGCATCCAGAATACGTTCATCAATCCACTGACTCTGCACTCCGTTTACATACAGCGTGCCCTTTTCAATGAGCACCGTATCTCCCGGAACAGCCACCACACGTTTTACATAATAGTGAGCCTTCTCATTGCCATTCGGAAGAAAAACTACCACATCCCCCGACTTTGGCGAAGATATCACATATCTGAAACGATCAATCAAAATCTCCTGACCACTATATAGCGTGGACTCCATGGAATCCCCCACCACAGAAGTAGTCATTCCCAAAAAAAACACCATTACCACACCGATAAACACTGCCACAACAATGCCAAATATCCAGCTAAAAATCTCCTTCAATACTGCGGAGCTTATTTTCTTTTTGCGTCTGTAAAAGCTCAGTCCTTTTTGACGTGCCATACGATAATCTCCATCCTTACAACAATACATTTGGCGGCGGCAATTGATAATAGACACCCTGTTGCTATTATACCACGATTTCCGAAAATAGAAAAGGGCAATTGCAACCTCGCAATCGCCCTGTCCACGTTTGTATTATTTTACAAGCTCTTTAACCTTAGCCTTCTTACCTACGCGGTCTCTCAAGTAGTTCAACTTAGCACGTCTAACCTTACCACGTCTAACTACCTCAATCTTCTCCACGTTAGGAGAGTGAAGGGGCCAAGTCTTCTCAACGCCGATACCGTTAGAAGTCTTTCTTACGGTAAAGGTCTCTCTGTTGCTTCCGCCCTGTCTCTTCAATACAACGCCCTCGAATACCTGAATTCTCTCACGGTTACCCTCTTTGATCTTACCGTAAACCTTAACGGTATCACCAACATTGAAAGTATCCACGGTCTCTTTTAACTGTTCTGCTTCGATTTCTCTGATAATATCACTCATATTGAGCCTCCTTCATAAAATGGATGTTCTTAATACACTTGGTAACAGAGGACCATCTCGTTTTCACAACATTTGATATTTTATCACATGTCCTCACTAAATGCAAGCATTTTTACAGCATTTCTTCTATAATTTTCTCAGATGCCAAACGGACTCCTTTGAAATATAAAATCCTAATTTTTCCAACAACTCAAGCTGTTCCTTGTCATCTGCCACAACCTGTCTGTTGGGAATATGCCCCTGCTCCAATTCCCGGTTGCTCCAAATCACCAGCTCTGTAGCAGTCTCCTCCAGGGCCCCGGTAATTTTATGTCTTCTTGACAAGGGATTGCGCTCTGTATAACAGGCATTTTTACACTCCGCTATCACATCAAAACCAAGTTGTTCCACCAGATATGAATTAATAAACACCTTTGAACAAATAATTTCCTTTGCATTCTTTGGAATCTTTAAAAGCAATTTCTGCACTCCGTTTTCATCAGCCGCAGTAATCATACACAGACCGGCTTCTCTTTCATAAATAAGTACATCTGCCCCCTCGTTGGCCAAAATTTCTCCCTTACCATGCTTAAGGCTCTCCATCATATGGATATTGTGTCGCTTATTTTTCGAAAGTTTCTTGCACAATTCCTCCTGCTCCTGATAAGCCACATACAAGTCCGGCCTACGCTCCTTGGTAAGCTTTATTGACTGTTCCAGTCGCCATTTTTCGATTTCTTTATGATTGCCGGACAAAAGCACCTTAGGAACTGCCTTTTCATGCCACACCTCCGGTCTGGAATACTGAGGATACTCTAACAGATTACGATAAAAACTCTCCGTCTCGGCAGAATCCTCGTTATGAAGCACTCCGGGCACCAGTCTGGACACAGCATCAATCATCACCATAGCAGGCAGCTCTCCGCCGGTGAGCACATAATCACCAATGGAAATATAATCTGTCACAACCTCATCCAGCACTCTGGTATCAATGCCCTCATAATGACCGCACAAAAATACCAATTCCTCCTCTTTGGCAAGTTCCATGGCATACTGCTGAGTAAATGGATGACCCTGTGGTGTCACATAAATGGTACGCAAACGCTTGTCTTGCACAGGGTTCGCCTCATCCGGCTCTGTCACAGGCTCCTGTTGGCAGTCTGCACCCATCACCGATTTCCATGCATCATATACCGGCTGGGCCTGCATCAGCATTCCCGCACCACCGCCGTAGGTATAATCATCCACCTTGCCATGCTTATCCGCAGAAAAGTCACGAATATCCACTGCATTTATCTCTATCAAATTATTTTCTACTGCCCTGCCGATGATACTGGTATTCAAGCCGTTCCGTACCATCTCAGGAAACAGTGTCAAAACATGAAATTTCATCCAATTATTCCTCGTCAAGAAGTCCGTCCAAAATGTGAATCTTTATTTGTCCGCCCTCTACGTCCACATCAAGAATACAATCCTTAATGGCCGGCAAAAGAAGCTCCCTGCCATCATGCAAATCTATGATATATACATCATTGGCACCGGTTTCCAGCACTTCACGGAGAACACCTATTTCCTCGTCATCCTCATCATGCACCTTTAACCCCATAAGATCTGCAATAAAATACTCATCTCTTCCCAGTCTCACTGCATTTTCTCTGGTAACATAAATACTACATTGACGATACTTTGCAATATCCTCCGGTGTATCAAATCCTTTAAATTTCATAATTACCATCTGCTTTGAGAACTTCACGCCCTCAACCTCCAGAATCCGGCTCTCCTTGCCGGTATCCAGAATCACTTCCTTCAAACGTTTAAAACGTCTGGGGTCATCCGTCGTAGGATATACCTTAATCTCACCGCGCACACCATGAGGGGAGGTCAATACTCCCACTTGAAATCTGTCTTCCATTCACGTCTCCTCGAAAAAAGATTTTAGCATTATTCCCGGAATGCTCATGCAGGCATGATACACCCCTTACTACCCATAAAAAAAGCGCAGGCGAAACATGCGCTACACATGTTCCGCCGTTTCAGCAAGCTTTAGACTATTTCCACGTCCACTCTTGTATTGTCTTTGGATGATGCTGCTTTTACCACAGTGCGGATTGCCTTCGCAATTCTGCCCTGCTTGCCGATCACCTTACCCATATCGGAGGCAGCCACATGTAGCTCAATGACGATATTTCTACCTTCCGTCTTCTCAGTTACAACAACCTCATCCGGATGCTCTACAAGTGCCTTTGCAACTACTTCTACTAACTCTTTCATAATCCACCTCCAAAGATTAGATTATTATTTCTCGATACCTGCAAGCTTAAACAACTTTGCAACAACCTCAGTAGGCTGAGCACCGTTTGCCAACCACTTCTTAGCCAGCTCCTCATCTACCTTGAAAGTGCTGGGCTCAGTGGTAGGATCGTAAGTACCGATCTCCTCGATAAATCTACCATCTCTGGGGGAACGGGAATCAGCTACGATGATTCTATAAAAAGGAGCCTTCTTCTGTCCCATTCTTCTCAATCTGATTTTTACTGCCATTTTTGTTTCCTCCATGTTTAAAATAAATTGTTAAAAGTTATCAATGAAAAACATTGATTTGCCCCGAAGGGCTATATGATAAGAACTTTGCGTTTCGCTTCCGTTCAAATCTAACTTGTCTTCTGTCGGGCTGACCGACTGGTTTAAAATGGGAATCTTCCTCCCATGCCTCCGAAGAGATTACCCATACCACGGCGCTTACCCTTACCGCCGCTCATCTGCTTCATCACCTTCTGGCTCTGTTCAAACTGCTTGATAAAGCGGTTAACCTCCGCAATATCCACACCTGCACCCTTTGCAATACGATGCTTTCTGCGGGGATTAAGAAGCTTCGGATTACGACGCTCCTCCTTCGTCATGGACAACACAATAGCCTCCATGTGAGCAACCTGCTTCTCATCAATCATACCTTCGAGCTCCGAAGCATTGATACCCATGCCGGGCAACATTCCCAAAATACTGGTCAAACCACCCATATTACGCATCTGCTTCATGCTCTCCAAGTAATCCTCGAAGTCAAACTTACCCTTCTTCATACGGCTCGCCATCTCGCGGCCCTTGTCCTCATCGATATCGATATTTTCCTGTGCCTTCTCAATCAGAGTAAGCACATCACCCATACCTAAGATTCGGTTGGCCATACGGTCCGGATAAAACTGCTCCATATCGGAGAGTTTCTCACCCATACTTACATACAAAATGGGCTTACCGGTTACAGCCTTTATGGAAAGTGCGGCACCACCTCGTGTGTCACCGTCCATCTTGGACAGAACCACGCCGTCAACGCCTACCTTTTCATTAAATTCCTTTGCCACATTCACGGCATCCTGACCGGTCATGGCATCTACAACAAGCAAAGTCTGATGCACGGTAACTTCACGCTTAATCTCCTGAAGCTCAGCCATCATGTCCTCATC
>CAYOGM010000154.1:0-6133 GCA_964403595.1 uncultured Acetatifactor sp.
CCGGTATTGATGTGCCGGAAGTGCTGAATCTAGTATTCTTTCAGAAGGTTGTGAGTAAAGCGAAGTTCTGGCAGATGATTGGGCGTGGAACCCGATTGTGTCCGGGACTTATGGATGGAGAGGACAAATCTAAATTCTATATTTTTGATTTTTGTGGTAATTTTGAGTTTTTTAGGATGAGTGATGGAAAACCCACTGCGAATGTGATGGCTTTACAGAGTGCGATTTTTAATCTGGAATTTCAGATTGCCTATAAATTGCAGGATGTTGACTATCAGGTTGACCGCTTAATTGCATATCGAAATAAGCTGGTAGAAATTATGACTGGGAAAGTCCAGGAGCTTGATCGGGAGAATTTTGCAGTAAGACAGCATTTGAGATATGTGGATTTGTATGCTCGTGTTGAAGGATATGAGTCATTGACCTATGAAGATACGCTAATCGTTAAGGAAGAAGTGGCACCTCTTATCAGACCTGACAATGATGAAATAAGTGCCCTTCGTTTTGATGCGTTAATGTATGGTATAGAATTGGCATACCTTGTGGGGAAGAAATACACAAGAGCGCGTAGCGATTTGTTTAAACGAGTTTCAGCTATTTCCAGTGTGGCGAATATTCCTGAGATACAGGTGAAATCTGATTTGATTCAGAAAATTTTGCATACCAGTTATGTGGATGATGCAGGAATTAACGAGTTTGAACATATTCGTGAAGAATTACGAAGTTTGATGAAGTATATTCCTGTAACGCGTATGCACACATATCACACCCATTTTACTGATGATATATTATCTGTTGAATGGAATGAGGCAGAATTGGAAAGTGATGATTTGAAGAATTACAAGGCGAAAGCCGAATATTATGTTCGTGAGCATCAGGATAATATAGTAATTGCGAAATTGAGGACAAACAAACCGCTTAGTGAATTTGATGTTGAGGAATTGGAAAAAATTCTTTGGAGTGAAATTGGAACCAAAGAAGATTATCTGGCGGAATATGGAGATAAGCCATTGGGTGAATTTGTGCGAGAGATTGTCGGTTTGGATATGAATGCGGCAAAAGAAGCTTTCGCAGAGTATTTGAATTGTGCTAATATGGACAGTCGCCAAATATATTTTGTAAATCAAATTGTGGAGTATATTGTTCATAATGGAATGTTAAAAGATTTTTCCGTATTACAAGAGGCTCCATTTACAGATAAAGGCAGTGTAGTTGAAATCTTTACTGATATAAATGTTTGGATGGGAATTAGAAAAGTAATTGAGCAGATTAATGCAAATGCAATTGCATAGTTTAAAAGATTTGAAGTATTTAACAAAATAAGAGATATGGTGAAAGTTATGAAAAAGATATTGCAGGAAATGAATTATTTTTGGAATCAGAAATTATATGTGATAACACTGGTCGTTACGGCTTTGTGCGGATATGGTTTCTTTATAACACATCCTAGTATAGGAATTGATGACACGGCTGTTTCCTTATATCTGGAAGAGGGATTAGAGGTGGAAATGGGCAGATGGGTAATGTATCTGCTGAATAAGGTATTTCATTTTTCGGAATTTGCCCCCTTTATGACAGAGTTGATAGCAGTGGTGTTTTTGATGATAGCGGCAACTTTGTTTTGTGTATTGTTTCGAAGAATTTTGGGAGAGAGAATGGGACTTGTTCCGGGCATACTTTTTTCCTGTGTGCTGGTATCTAATCCCTTGATTTCTGCAGTGCTTGTTTTTTATTTTCATAATGGCACCGGGTTGGCCTACTGTATGACAGCCCTTGCCCTCATTTGCTATAACGATTTGCTGGACAAGAAGGGTAAAGATAAGTGGCTGGCATTTCTCTACAGTACTTTATTTGTATGGGTGGCAGCAGGATGCTATGAATCCTTTGTGGTATTATATGTTTTAGGCGTTTTGGTGGTTGTTTTTTTGCGGGGGATGGTTCAGAAGGACAAGCTGACTTTTCGAGTTGTGGTAAGTAATCTTGCTTTTGGAGCGGCAGCAGTTGTAGGCACACTTATTTTGCGTGCAATTATTTTGGCACTTATGATTGCGGTATTTAAAATAAATGCACCGGACACTGTTTTAGGTCTGCGAAGTGTATCAGAAATGTCAGCACTTTTTGGTGAGAATGGCTTCCAGGAATTAAAGATGTTGCTTAAGCGTTTCTGGGTGGTCTATCATGTAAATGCCCTTGTTTATTTGCCTATTACAGGATACGAAATAGCTTGTTGGGTGACAGGTGTTTATGCCTTAGTTAACTTGGTAAAAAAGAAGAATATCTGGTATCCGGTATTGTTTGTGGGAATGCTTCTGGTGCCTGTTTTGTTGGCTGTGATAGAAGCAAAAGTGACATTCTACCGTTCCTGTCAGTATCTGCCCTTTTTTACAGCATTTGGTGTGCTGTTGTTCTATTTCGCATTTGAGAAGATGAAGTTTTATAAGTATTACAAGGGGCTTATTGCAATACTGGGAATGGTGCTTATTTATAATCAGACAACGGAGTTGAATTATAGTTTCTATACGGATTACAGACAGTATGAATTGGCAAGAGAGACATTGACAGATGTAGCATATGAAGTAGAGAGTCGGTATGGGACGAATATACCCATTGTGTTTGTTGGTGAGTACGACACGCCTTATGAATATATTAAGCAGTATTATGTGGGGTACGATTCATGGCAGTATCGCACAATTGCCGCAATCACAGATACGGTGGATGTGCATCTGAAAGAAAAATATTTTCAGCCCCAGGGATATTGTTTTATTGGTGAGTTGAATCTGCCAATGGTGCGTTGGGGCTTGGATGCATTTGACGGAACCAATCGGGAATTGATTCGTTTTCTGGAAATGCACGGTTATTCCTTTACAACGGTTCAGGATGAGCAGATATTGAAGGATGCCCGTTCTTTAAGTGATGAATTGCCCCATTGGCCCCGGGAGGGTTCTGTTAGTATGCAGGATGGCTATGTATTAATCAATTTATAGTTTTATTAAATACAAAATTCGGAGGAAATGAAAATGACCAATCAGGAAATGTTAGCACATGTAGACCACACCCAGCTTAAGGCTTTTGCCACATGGGAGGATATTGTAAAATTATGTGACGAGGCGGTGGAGTTTGGCACCGCAAGTGTGTGTGTGCCTCCTTGTTATATTAAGCGTATTCATGATGCCTATGGTGACAAGCTGAATATCTGTACTGTGGTAGGCTTTCCCCTGGGATACAGTGTTACTGCGGCGAAGGTTGCAGAGGTGGAAGCAGCCCTCGCAGACGGTTGCAATGAAATTGATATGGTAGTGAATATCAGTGATGTAAAAAATGGTTTGTTCGATAAGGTGGAAGAAGAAATCCGTGCGTTAAAGGCAGCTTGTGGCGAGCATGTTTTGAAGGTAATTATCGAGACATGTTATCTCACAGAGGGAGAGAAAATTGCTATGTGTAAGGCTGTGACTGCGGCAGGGGCGGATTACATCAAGACCTCCACCGGGTTTGGTACGGATGGTGCTACGAAAGCTGATATTGAGCTTTTCAAGGCACATATTGGCCCTAATGTGAAGATGAAGGCAGCAGGCGGAGTTTCTACAGTGGAGGATTTGGAGATGTTTTTGGATTTGGGCTGTGAGCGAATCGGCACTTCCCGTGCTGTGGGATTGTTGAAAGGTGAGCAGACTTCCGGCTATTAAAAATTGTTAAGGAGAATAGCTTCCATGAGTCAAGAGACGAATCAGATTATTCAGGAAAGATTAAAACTTCTTCGCGAGAAAATGAAAGAGGCCGGTGTGGACTATTATATGATTCCCACGGCAGATTTTCATAGCTCTGAATATGTAAATGACTATTTTAAGGTGAGGGAGTATTTCAGCAATTTTACAGGCTCCAACGGTACTCTTGTTGTATGGCATGAGGGAGCCGGACTTTGGACCGATGGCCGGTATTTTATTCAAGCGGAGCGGGAGCTTGCAGGTACAGGCATTGAGCTTTTTCGCATGATGGAAGAGGGAGTACCGGATATTGCCACATTTCTTGCAGAGAAGATGGAGCAGGGGCAGAATCTGGGCTTTGACGGAAGAGTGATTACTGCCGCTGAAGGCAAACGCTATGAGGAAAAGTTTGCATCCAAAGAGAAGAGTATCAACATTGTGTACAGCATGGATCTTGCGGATGACATTTGGAGCGAAAGACCGGCTTTTCCGGCAGGGGAGGTCTGGGTAGTTTCGGAGGAGCTTGCTGGGAAAAGTGTAGTTGACAAACTGGCAGATGTGCGTAGAAGGCTTTTGGAAGAGGGTGCAGAAAGTCTGTTTTTGACCAAGCTGGATGATTTGATGTGGCTGTTTAATATTAGAGGCTGTGATGTGGAGTGTAATCCGGTGGCTATGAGCTATGGATATATCACACAGAAAAAAGCAGTACTTTTTATTCAGGAAAAGGTATTGAATCATGAGGTGTGCGCATATCTTACAAAGAGCGATATCGAGGTACAACCCTATGGGGAGGTTGTGTCTTATTTAAAAGAGCTTTCTCAAGGACAGAAGCTTTTGGTGGATGTGCGGTATTGCAGCTATGGATTTTATAAGATACTTTCCGAAAAGCAGACCCTTGTGGAGAAGCACAATCCCACAGAACTGCTAAAGGCAGTGAAAAATCCTACAGAACTGGAGAATATGCGTGAAATTTACTTGAAAGACAGCGTGGCTTTGACAAAGTTTATTTATTGGTTAAAGACAAGCATGGAAAAAATCACTAAGGGTGAGACGATAGATGGAATGCAGATGATTACAGAGCTTTCCGCAGCGGAGAAGCTTGAGCAGTTTCGTCGGGAAATTCCGGAATTTCTGGATTTATCCTTTCCTACTATTGCAGGGTATGGTCCAAATGCTGCCATGATGCACTATGAGGCAACAGAGGAGAATTATGCGCAGTTAAAGCCGGAGGGATTTCTTCTGGTGGATTCCGGCGGACAGTATCTGGGCGGCACCACGGATGTTACCAGAACGATTGTTTTGGGACCTGTCACAGAGGAACAAAAACTCCACTATACCAAGGTTGCCCAGGGGATGCTTCAGATGACCCATGCAAAATGGCTTTATGGCTGTAGCGGCCGTAATCTGGATATTCTGGCACGCCAGCCGCTTTGGGACATTGGACTTGATTATAAGTGCGGTACCGGTCATGGTGTGGGATATATTTTGAATGTGCATGAGGGACCTCAGAGCCTCAGATGGCGCTATACGCAAGGTGCGTCGGAAACGGTTCTGGAGGAAGGGATGGATGTGACCAATGAGCCCGGTGTGTATATTGAGGGTAGTCATGGCATCCGTATTGAAAATGTGCTGGTGGCTCATAACCTTGAGAAAAATGAATATGGACAGTTTATGAGTTTTGAGACACTAACCTGGGTACCCTTGGATTTTGAGGCGATTGACGAACGTCAGCTGCCGGAAGAGGCGAGAGTTTTGCTTTATGCTTATCAACGGCAGGTTTTTGATAAAATTTCTCCTTATCTGAATGAAGAGGAGCGTGCATGGCTTAAACAGGAGACAAGAGCGGATAATTGCATGATTTTAACCCGGAAAAACCAAATGTAAATTATCCATAAAATGTAATATGCATTATTGACTTTTTTTCTTACTTTTGAGATAATGACAAAGAATATGGCGTGGTTTCATTTGAAACGATACGCTATAAAATAAAAATCTACCATACATAGTGTGGTATAAATACAATTTAAGGAGGATGTACTAAATGTCAACAAAAGCGTTTTACCCGATTTCTGAAATTGGCGCAGGCAAGGTTGGTTTCAGCAAGACTCGTTCCATCATCGAAGGTGCTTTCTACGGCAACAACGTAGTAAAGGTAAACACCTTGAGAGAGGCTTATGATTTAGCAAAGAATTCTCCCGGAACCATCGTTACCGATATGCCCGTATATAAGGCTGAGGAGCAGGGCCTGGAGAGAGATTCCAAGGTTCTTCTGTTCAACGACGGTGCTGTTACCGGTCGTTACGCTCAGGCTCGTCGTATTAAGGGTGAGCCCGGTGTAGATTCCGCTAAGCTGGATAAGGTAATTATGGATGCTATCTACAAGACCCGTTGGATGACCCTGTATCATGCAGAGTGCTTCATAGGTCTTGATC
>CAYOGM010000155.1:0-6027 GCA_964403595.1 uncultured Acetatifactor sp.
CCTCGGCTTCAGCCAGAAGTACACCACCACCGGCACAAATTATCGGACGCTTTGCCTTTTCCAGTTCCTTAACCACCTTTTTAATCTGAACAGCATTGCCCTTTACAGTGGGTTTATAGGTTCGAAGAGAAATCTCCTCCGGATATTTGAATTTATTAATGGTTGCATTCTGAATATCAATAGGAATATCAATCAATACAGGACCTTTACGTCCTGTGTTGGCAATATGAAAAGCTTCCTTGAAAATACGCGGGATGTCATTCACATTTTTCACCAAATAGCTGTATTTTACAAAGGACTCTACAGCACCGGTAATATCTGCTTCCTGAAATACATCACTTCCCAGAAGCTCACTGTTTACCTGACCTGTAATACAAATCAAAGGAATGCTGTCTGCAAAAGCAGTTGCAATACCTGTGATAACATTGGTTGCACCGGGGCCGCTGGTTACGGCGCAGACACCTGGTTTGCCGGTAAGCCTTGCCACACCGCTTGCTGCATGAGCAGCGTTCTGCTCCGTGCGGATTAATATAGTTCGAATATCAGACTCCAAAATACTATTATAAAAAGGACAGATTGCAACGCCGGGATAGCCGAATACCGTGGAAACACCTTCTGCCTCCAGACATTTCACAATAGCATCTGCTCCAATCATCTTATTTCCTCCTTCACAGCCTGATTTCTATAAAAAACTGCACAGGCCGACTAAATTTTATTGTATCATAAGTAGGGCTATTCGTTCAAGCGTTTTGCTAATTTTACAGCATCCGAAGCATCTTTGGAGTAACCGTCAGCACCAATCTCGTCAGCATAATCCTGAGTGATTACTGCGCCACCAATCATAACCTTGGCGTTAAGTTTCTGTGCCTTTGCTGTATTTACAACCTCACGCATGCGCTGCATAGTGGTAGTCATCAAGGCTGACAAAGCAATAATTTGTGCATTATGTTCCTTGGCTGCCTGAATAATCTGCTCTGCTGGTACATCTTTGCCCAGATCAATCACTTTAAAACCATAATTTTTGAGCATCAAAGCTACAAGATTCTTACCAATATCATGGATATCCCCTTCTACTGTTGCAATGACAACTACAGGCATGTCCTCACCAGAGCATTCCTTAAGAAGTAAAGGCTCTAAAATCTCAATAGCATTTTTCATAGCCTCGGCTCCGGCAATCAACTGAGGAAGAAAATATTTCCCCTTATCAAAATAGTCGCCAACTTGATTGATGGCCGGCAAAAGTACCTCGTTCAAGAGAGTGTCCGGAGCCTCTCCCGCATCCAATGCAGCCTGGGTGAGTTTGGCAATGCCGTTGCGGTTACCCTTAAGCACTGCATTTAGTAAAGCCTCTCTGTGAGGATTATTCTGCAAAACATCTGCGACGGTTGGAACTGTTTTATCAGTGGGCATGGAAGCTGCTTGAGCAGATGAATCTGCCGCAGCTAATACCTGTTTCGCTTTAGTGACACTCTCCGCTTCGCGTCTTTCCTTCACATCACCGGCATACTCAATATAACGCAAATCAGCCCCTTCTTTATCCAGTAACAAATCTGTTGCCAATGCACAGCACATCAACAATTCCTGTGAAGGATTTGCAATGGCCATAGTCAGACCTTCGCGGATTGCCAGTGTCAAAAACGCTGTATTTACATAGCCTCTCTCAGGCATACCAAAAGAAATATTGGACAGACCACAGATGGTTGCAAGTCCTCTTTCTTTGCAAAAGCGAATGGTTTCCAAGGTTTCGAGTGCAGCTTTTTTGTTGGCACCTACAGTAGTAACCAGTCCATCCACCACAATATCCTCGGGACGCATTCCAAGTTCATAGGCACGGGTTGTAATGGTCTCAATAATTTGCTTCTTCTCGTCCAGATTTTCAGGAAGCCCCTTGTCTGACAAAGGCAATAAAATAAACATAGCACCGTATTTTGCAGCAATAGGAAGCAATTTTTCAAATTTTTCTTTTTCATAGGATATGGAATTAATCAAAGCTCGTCCGGGATAATTTCTAAGCGCAGCTTCCAATACATCAATATGGCTGGAATCCAGCGCCAGGGGTAAATTGGTTACACCGGAAATCTCCTCAATGGCACGCAGCATCATTGCATTCTCGTCAATACCGCTCATACCCATATTTACATCCAGAATCTGAGCGCCACACTCATCCTGTTCCTGTGCAAACTGCAATACACGATCCATATTACCTTCGCGAAGTTCAGCCTGCAGAGCCTTTTTGCCCGTAGGATTAATTCTTTCTCCCACAACGATAAAGGAGCCATCCAATGCAAAATCCACTGTCATGCGCTCACTGGTTAAATAACGGACTCCATTGGGACGGCGTTTTATTGTGGTGAATGCTTTGGAACCCAAACGTGCAAAAATAGTCTGAATATGCTGTGGCGTAGTACCACAACAGCCACCCAAAACAGTAGCCCCTGCATTTACCAAAATCTCCATTTCGTTTCCAAAATCTTCTGCATTCATGCTGTAGCAGGTTTTGCCCTCACTATCAAGACCAGGCAGACCTGCATTGGGCTTGGCGATAATGGGAATGGTTGTCACTGATGCCATATCAGCCACGATATCCTTCATGCCGGCAGGCCCCATGGAACAATTAATACCTACAGCACATGCACCAAGACTCTCTGCTACTATAGCAGCAGTCCTGGCATCAGTTCCATAAAGCATTCTTCCGCTTGCTTCAAAGGTATAGCTTACCATTACAGGTAAATCACAGACCTCCTTTGCCGCAATTAAAGCAGCTCTGGTCTCAGCGAGACTCATCATAGTCTCTACCACCAATAAGTCCACACCTGCATCTGCAAGCAGACGAATTTGCTCCTTATAAACTTCAATTAATGTCTCAAGTTCCATTTTACCCATCGGACGTAATTGCTCACCGGTCATAGTGATATCACCGGCAACATAAACACGCTTCCCCTCGGCTGTGGCTGCCGCTTCCTTTGAAATTCCAACCAGTTCCCGAATCATATTTTCCATTTTATCGGCAAGTCCGTATTCTGCCAGTTTGATACGATTGGCAGTAAAGGTTGGTGCATATAATATGTCTGTACCGGCCTGAACATACTGTTTTTGCAGCATCAGCATTACATCTTTGTGCTCCAAAATCCACTGTTCCGGGCATACACCGGAAGGCATTCCTGCTTTCACCAGATTAGAACCGGTGGCTCCATCCAGATAAATTATATTTTGATGGCTTAATTGGAAAAATTCTCTTTTGGTCATATAAATCTCCTTAATAAATCAAGAATTAATATACAATATCCATAAATATACCACACAAGCCATATCCGTGCAATTCACTTCTTAAGATTTTTGAATCATTATTGCAGGCTTCTTTGAAATGTGATAAATTTATAAGGATTGTTAATAAATTGAGAATACTTTGGAGGAAATCATAGTGAAAAACAAGAAAATCTCTGTAATGACAGGCATTCTTGCCGCCACAGTTCTTCTTGCAGGTTGTGGTGCAAATCCTGAAATTACACAGTTTAAGAATGATATGAATTCTTTTTGCGAAAATGTAGCAGAACTGGATGAAGCAATTAACAACATTGATGTTGAAAGTGATAATGCCACAACTCTTGCTCTTGGATATCTGGATAAACTTGATATTGAATTTCAGAACTTTGCCGAAATGGATTTCCCTGAGGAGTATGATTATCTGGAATCATTGGCAGACGAAGCCGGAAGTTATATGACAGAAGCTGTAAAGAGCTATCATACTCTTTATGAAGCGGAAAACTATGATGAAGATACAGCCACTTATGCCAGAGAGAATTCTGCCAGAGCTTTTAAACGTGTTCAGGTCATTCTTGATGTCCTTCAGGGAGAATATGAGGAATCGGATGCCGGCGATGGGGATATAAGTGAGGCCGATGTAAGTGAGGGCTAAACACCCAAATAGTTTGGTAGTTTCATTATAATCCAGCCAAAAAAACAGCCGACAGGTTATCCTGTCGGCTGCACTTTTCTCTTAGTATTCTATGATTAGAACCAAGCTTTCTGGCCGTCAACATAGGTAGCAGTGAAATCTTCATCACTCTTGGTCAAATACATGATACCCTCAATGATACCAATGATACCTGTAATACTACCTGCCATAAAGCAAGTAAGTACAGTTACAAGAAGTAAAATAAGACCTTCCTTCTTGTAGCCAAGGTAGAATTTGTGAACTCCAAATGCACCAAGGAAAATTCCCAACAAACCAGCAACGAGTTTTTTGTTGTCCATTTTTAAAACCTCCATTTTAACTTAAGTATATAGTTTATGTACAAAATACAGACTAAATTATATAGTTAGTACTATATCTTGTCAAGAGAATATGAAAAAATGTTCAAAAAAATTTAATATTTTTTTCACAAATCTGTAAGAATTACATTGCTATGCCAAATCCAAATAATAAAACATTTTTGACAATGCAATTTATAGCGATTATGACCATCGCAATATACAAATACCAGGAATGAAACCGAATACCTTTTACAAATGGAACGTGTAACTTTTCCAAGGTATGTGTAATCATGTATATGGCATAGATTGCAACAATATACATAATCAGCGGGTGATACCAAATGGAACGTAAAACCTTTCCATGAACCAGCGAAATAACAGACCTGGTACCACCACATCCCGGGCAATAGGCTCCAAATAAACTCCAAAAAATGCAATCCCCTGTAGGAATATTGGGAAGAATCCAATTTACAGCAATATAAGCCCCAATCAGAGTAATCGGTAGAGTAACAACACCTACCCAGTAAAGTATATTCTCCTCTTCTCGGCTTAATTCTTCTCGTTGTGTATTCTTATCAATAAATTCTGTCATATGTAATGAGTTGTATTACATAGATGCTGCAACTTCTGCAACAAGCATAATGGCAAACCAAATCAGCATAATTCCGTTAAGCACGGCACCAACAATGGAACAAATGATACCTGCAGTACCAACACCGGTCTTCTGCTTTTTATTGGCAGAAAGTCCCATGATAATTCCGGGAACTGCAAACAAAATACCACCACCCCAACAACAACAAAACAGAATAGATACAATACCAAGAACTAAAGAAGCAATTGCAAATCCAGGTGTAGATTCACCCTGTTGATTGTAATTGTCTGTATAAACGGGTGTCGTAGTATAATACTGAGAAGCATTGTCCTGATAATTAAAGTTACCACTGTTGGAGTTGTCTCCCTGATAGCTAAAGTTACCGTAAGAAGATGTGCTATCCTGATAGCTGCCGGTATTTACATTCACGGTCTCAACTGTAGACTCTGAAGAGTTTGCGGTTGCATTTTCAGTAGCCGATTCTGCTACAGGAGTGTTATCAGTATCATGGTTACTGTCAAAACCATTATTAAAATTCTGTCCGTCCATTTTAATTTCCTTCTTTCATATTAATTTGTATATCACATTAGCAACTATGTAAAAAAGTACACGGTGTAAAGTATACATGATTACAGAGAGATTTGCAAATACTTTATTAAAAGAATAGAGTACTTTATCGAAGCTCAATCATTATTTGATAATTCGGATTCTGTGGCTCTGTAAAGCGATAGAAATGCAGCTTCTTTTCTGCCATCTCCCTTGCCAGCGGCTCTTTACTTTTGGTCTCATCCGCTTCCTTTAACGTCATCTTGTCCGTTTCCTTACCCATACGCTTCACAATGATTTTCAGTGTGTCAGAATCTGAACCGCCCAAGAAAATGGTTGTATCACAGTTACCAATAATCGAGTTTGCGCCCTCTTTTCCATACGCTCTTTACCCTTGCGGTACAGTAGCATGAAGGTAATACTAAACAGCATTGCCGTGATACAACTGTAGGTACGGTCAGCCAAAGGGATATTTAAAAATAGCACCATCTTTTCCTCTCCCAGACGGTTAAGCTCCAATTCGTCCTTGTAGGTAAGGTTGTTGAATTCAGGAAGCTTCTCCCTACTCTCGAAATCCTTTTGCAGCTGCTCCTTGGTCTTTGTCTCATCTCCCGGCTTAACCGTCATTTCCTCCA
>CAYOGM010000156.1:0-6012 GCA_964403595.1 uncultured Acetatifactor sp.
CTGATGAAATCTGGGAGGAGCGTATAAAAGAACTTATGCCTTATCAGGTTAATAAAAAGGTGATGGATAATGCCGTTGAGAATGCTATTTTTATGCACTGTCTCCCTGCATTCCATGATTTGAAGACCAAGATTGGAGCTCAGATGGGTGAGCGTTTCGGTATCACCGAGATGGAGGTTACCGATGAAGTATTTGAGTCTGCACAGTCCGTTGTATTTGAGGAGGCAGAGAACCGTATGCATACCATCAAGGCAGTGATGGCTGCAACACTTTCATAAGTTTATGGATAATTCAAATACTGAAATGTTAAATAAATCAGATTTTACAAACGAGCTGACCGGCTCCGTCTGCACAAGATGGGCCGGCCAGCCGGTTTGCGTTTATGAATCTGTCGATTCTACCAATGCAGAATGTACTCGGCTGAAACAGGCCGGGGCGAAGCATGGTACTGTTGCAATGGCGGTGACTCAGACTGCCGGAAGAGGGCGCAGAGGCCGCAGTTGGGATAGTCCGGCAGGGGAGAATCTCTACTTTTCCCTGCTTTTGACACCGGATATTGCGCCGGACAAGGCACCTATGCTGACACTGGTAATGGCGGTGGCGGTGGCCCGGGGAATCGGTGCGCTGACAGGGCATAGGGCAGAGATTAAGTGGCCCAATGATTTAGTGATGAATGGGAAAAAGGTCTGTGGTATTCTCACAGAGATGCGCATGAACCAAAGCTGCATTGACCATGTGGTCATTGGTGTGGGAGTCAATATAAAGGACAGAGTTTTCTTGGAGGAGTTACAGGATAAGGCAACTGCGTTGGAGACTGTTTGTGGACCGGATGTAAGCATCTGCCCCACAAGGCTTCTGGAGGCCGTTTTAAAGACCTTTGAGGATTTGTATGAAGAGTTTGTGGCAGCGGGGGATTTAGGTCCTCTTTTGAAGGAATATAATGGTCTTTTGATTAATCGGGACAGGGAAGTAAAGGTATTGGACCCTCAAGGGGCTTATAATGGTATTGCCAGAGGGATTACAAATACAGGTGAGTTGATTGTGGAGTTGTCGGACGGAGCGTGCAGAGAGGTCTTTGCGGGAGAGGTTTCCGTGCGGGGCATATACGGATATGTATGAGGAATAATAATATGAGTGAAAACAATAGCAATTCTTTGAAGGATAATCGTGTGGTGCTGTGCGGTGCCAACGCATACGAACAGAAATACTATTTTAATGAGCAGTTTTCAGGGATTCCTGATTCCATTAAGGATGAATTGCATATCATCTGTGTGCTCTTTACAGAGGAAGTGGGTGGTATCTTTACCATCTGCTTCGAGGAGGATGGTACGCTGTCCATGATGACTGATGCGGATGAGCATGATTTTTATTATGATGAAATTTCCAGCGGCCTTCTGGTAAGTGAGATTCGTCGCACCAGACAGGAACTGTTTGAGTCCTTGAGACTTTATTACAAAGTGTTTATTCTGAAGGAAGATGTGTCTGCACTTTTGGAGGGTGAAGTATGATACTTGTAGCGGATGTAGGTAATACCAATATGACCATGGGTGTATATGAGGGGGAGAATTTAAAAACTACCTTTCGTCTGATGACAGCAACTCCTCATACCTCTGATGAATATGGAATTCTGATTACCCAGCTTCTGCAAAGCAAGGGCATTGCTCCCCAGGAGTTGGAGGGTTCCATTATAGCCAGTGTTGTGCCTACCGTGATGCATTCGCTTCAAAAAGCGGTAAGCCGTTACACGGATACCAGCCCTTTGATTGTGGGCCCCGGTGTGAAGACCGGCATCCGTATTACTACCGATGATCCCAAGGCCATCGGTGCAGACCGTATTGTGGATGCAGTAGCGGCCTACGGAAAATATGGTGGCCCTGTGCTGGTGATTGATTTTGGTACGGCAACCACCTATGATTTAATTACAGCGGATGGTTGTTTTACGGCAGGTATTACTGCGCCCGGCATCCGCATCAGCTCCGAGGCACTGTGGCTTCGCACCGCAAAGCTTCCGGAGATTGAAATTCGCAAGCCCAAATCCATTCTGGCTCAGGAGACCATCTCCAGCATGCAGGCCGGGTTGGTGTATGGACAGATTGGACAGACGGAATATATTATCAAAAAAGTTCGCGAGGAGAGCGGATTTGCTGATATGAAGGTGGTTGCTACCGGAGGTCTGGGCCGGCTGATTTCGGAGGAGACGGAGCAGATTCAGGTGTATGACCCGACGCTTACGCTGGAGGGTCTGCGTATGATTTATGATAAGAATACAAAGTAAGATATAGTGCCGTCATCCCAAATTTGTGGTGCGGCAGGAATGGAGCTTATGATGTCCCAGCTTATAATAGGAGGGGTGACCCTTCCCAACAATATTATTTTGGCTCCCATGGCAGGTGTATCAGACCTGCCTTTCCGTCTGTTGTGCCACGAACAGGGAGCAGGTCTTGTGTGCATGGAAATGGTCAGTGCCAAGGCTATCTATTATAATAACAAAAATACGGATATGCTCATGGAGATTCACCCCGATGAGGGGCCCGCTTCCTTACAGCTGTTTGGTTCAGACCCGCAGATTATCAGCGAGATGGCCAAGCGTATCGAGCACAGACCCCATGCCTTTATAGATATTAACATGGGGTGTCCGGTACCCAAGGTGGTAAATAATGGAGAAGGGTCGGCTCTTATGAAGAATCCAAAGCTTGTGGAAGAGATTCTCACCGCACTGGTGAAAGCTTCCTCCAAGCCGGTTACGGTCAAGATACGTAAGGGATTTGACGAGGACCATGTCAATGCGGTAGAGATTGCCAAGATTGCTGAAGATTGTGGTGTGGCGGCAGTGGCAGTTCATGGGCGTACCAGAGAGCAGTATTACAGTGGACATGCGGACTGGGATATCATTGCCAGAGTAAAGGAAGCGGTATCCATTCCTGTTCTTGGAAACGGTGATGTGGACAGTGTCTTGAAGGCGGAAGAAATGTTTCAAAAGACCGGTTGCGATGGTATTTTGATTGGTCGTGCAGCCCAGGGGAACCCGTGGATTTTCAGAGAGGTTACGGAGTATTTGAAGACAGGCACCATTTTGCCGCCTCCTACCAATGAGGAGAAAAAGGAGATTATTCTGCGTCATGCGGCATTGCAGCTGGAGTACAAGGGTGAATACACAGGTGTCCGGGAGATGCGCAAGCATTTGTCATGGTATACCGTTGGCATGCCTAATTCTGCAAAGTTTCGCCAGACTATCAATACCATGGAGACCATGGACCAGCTGGTAGAGAGTGTGGAACGTATTTTCTAGGCAGATAGGAAATGATTCGGGCTGCGCAAGAGAATGGGAAACAAGTTGGGATTATATAGATTGTCTGTGCATATAATTTAGCATGGATACGATTGTTTATTTAAGTTATGTGAAAAAAAGTGAGACTGGTGACAGCAGAGAGTGCAGTTATGTTCTGAAGGAACATAAGCTTGGTGATTATCGGCTGATTAAGGTTTGTGTAAAGGAGAAGCTTTCCGAAGAGAATATGACATTTCTTGAGAAGAGTTCCTTCGGCAAAAAGTGTAGCAAGTCTTCCGTCAGGGAAATATGCTTTGATTTATTTTCGCTGGGAAAACGTCTGAGGTGTCGCAGAAGCCGGCGACAGCAGGGGAGCCGGCGCAGAGCGATGGTCGAAGAGCTTAAGCAGGAGCTGGCATCCTTGCTTGAAGAGCGGGACGAGGTGTATCTTTGTGTGGACGAGAATGTAGGAAGGGATTGTTGGATTAGAAGTATTTTGCCTTTTGAAGAATTCGATGCATATTTGAAGCGAGAATGGGTATACCGCTTGATGGAGGAAGCATGCCATCCCCATTTTGTAGTGTTGGGAGATGTGCCCTATAGCAAGGAATTGCTGTGGAAATTGGCTCCCCGCATGAAAAGTCTTCTCTGGATAGCCCCGGATAGAGCGGTGGAGGAGGAACTGGAGGACTTTGCAGAGGAATTCTATCAAGAGACCGGGTTGGCCATACATTTGCAGTTTCTGCCGGCAGATACCACATATGGACAGTATGCGATTCCGGATTATCTGGTGAGAGAGGCTGTGAATATTGTGGATTTGACAGAGGGGAAGCATATTCCTTGTATTCAGCCGGCAAAGGGGAGTATTTGGTTTAATTGTGCCCCCAATTTGGACAAAGAACGCAGGATAGAAGCACGCAGACTGCCATGCAGAGTAATTTCTTTGAGAAAACAGTGGAAAAAAGTGCCGTTTGCTTGACACTAAAGCCCAAAATGGGTATAATACGATAGTTAATTGACGCTTATTTGAAGAAAGCGCGCCAATGCAGGCGTGAGACAATAATAGAATACTTTATAAAACTACAATGAGAAAGGTGAGAAAGTGATGCAGGAGAAGAAAAATATTTTGACCTACGAAGGACTCAAGAAATATGAGGACGAGTTGCATGAGCTTAAGGTTGTAAGACGTCAGGAGGTTGCGCAGAAGATTAAAGAGGCAAGAGAGCAGGGCGACCTTTCCGAGAATGCTGAGTATGATGCAGCCAAGGACGAGCAGAGAGATATCGAGGCTCGTATTGAGGAGCTTGAGAAGATTCTGAAGAATGCAGAAGTAGTTGTTGAGGATGAGGTGGATTTGGACCGCATCAACATTGGCTGTAAGGTTCGCATTTTTGATGTAGAATACAATGAGGAGCTTGAGTACAAGATTGTTGGCTCCACTGAGGCAAACAGCTTAAAGGGTAAGATTTCCAATGAGAGTCCTGTAGGTAAGGCGCTGATGGGTAAGCAGGTTGGCGAGACCATAACCGTTGAGACACCCGCAGGAGCATCTTCTTTCAAGATTTTGGAGATTCAGAGAAGTAACTAAGAGGAAAAGAAAATCTAATGTGTGAGAGTACCACACATAAGATTTTCTATATTTCCTCTGCAAGAATCGCTAGCGATTCTTGGGCATACATGACAATATAAAGGAGTAACAGACGTGGCAGATACACAGCAGAACAACAAGGCACAGGCACAGGAGCAGGATATCAATCAGCTTTTGAAGGTGCGCCGCGAGAAGTTGGCAGCACTTCAGGAGGCAGGAAAGGATCCTTTCCGGATTACCAAATATGATGTGACACATCACAGCACTGATATTAAGGAGAATTTTGACGAGCTTGAAGGCAAGACTGTCCGCATTGCGGGTCGTATGATGTCCAAGCGTGTTATGGGTAAGGCATCTTTCTGTAATATTCAGGATTTGCCCGGCAATATTCAGTCTTACGTGGCTAGAGACAGTGTGGGCGAGGAGTCTTATGCAGATTTCAAGAAATTTGACGTGGGTGATATTGTAGGTATCGAGGGTGAGGTTTTCCGCACCAAGACCGGTGAGATGTCTATTCATGCTACTAAAATTGAACTCCTTTCCAAGAGCCTTCAGGTTCTGCCTGAGAAGTTCCATGGTCTGACCAATACTGATATCCGTTATCGTCAGAGATATACGGACTTGATTATGAACGCAGATGTTAAGGAGACCTTCGTAAAGCGTTCTAAGATTATCAGCGCAATCCGTCGTTATTTGGAGGGTGAGGGCTTCCTTGAGGTGGAGACCCCCATGCTGGTATCCAACGCAGGTGGCGCGGCAGCGAGACCTTTCGAGACTCATTACAATGCGCTGGACGAGGATGTAAAGCTTCGTATCTCTTTGGAGCTGTACCTTAAGAGACTGATAGTGGGTGGCATGGAGCGCGTATACGAAATTGGACGTGTATTCCGAAACGAGGGTCTGGACACCAGACATAATCCCGAGTTTACCTTGATGGAGCTCTATCAGGCATATACTGATTACTACGGAATGATGGATCTTACCGAGAATATGTTCCGTTATGTTGCGCAGGAGGTTTGCGGCACTACCGTAGTTCCTTATGCAGAGCATATGATAGATCTGGGTAAGCCTTTTGAGAGACTGACCATGATTGAGGCAGTTAAGAAATATGCAGGTGTTGATTTCGATGAGATTCCTGATACCGAGGCTGCCAAGA
>CAYOGM010000157.1:0-6003 GCA_964403595.1 uncultured Acetatifactor sp.
AAGCATCAGGAAGAGGTTATCGAAAAACTCCGCTCCTTTAATCGGGAAAAGTCCATCAAACGCGCCGAGAGCCGCGTGAAAGCATTGGATAAGGTAGAACGTCTGGAAAAGCCTACTGAGCAGCGCACAGACATGCGCCTAAAGCTTACCCCCTATCGAACCAGCGGCAACGATGTACTGAATGTCGAAGGTCTTTCAAAATCCTTCGGCTCTCAGAAGCTTTTTGAAAATGTGAATTTTGAAATCAAACGTGGTGAGCATGTGGCCATCATCGGAGACAATGGCACCGGCAAAACCACTCTCTTGAAAATATTGAACGAAATTCATACTGCTGACTCCGGAAAATTCACTTTGGGCACTAATGTAGAAATCGGCTACTATGATCAGGAGCACCATGTACTCCACGAAGACAAGACCTTATTTGAAGAAATTTCAGACGATTACCCCTATCTCACCAACACAGAAATCCGCAATGTACTTGCGGCCTTCCTGTTTACCGGTGATGATGTATTCAAGTTGATAAGGGATTTGAGCGGTGGCGAAAGAGGTCGTGTATCCCTTGCCAAACTGATGCTCTCCGAGGCTAATTTTCTGATTCTGGATGAGCCCACCAATCACCTAGATATCATGTCCAAGGAGATTTTGGAGGATGCCATAAACGGTTACGAGGGAACTGTGCTCTATGTTTCCCATGACCGATATTTTATTAACAAAACAGCCACCCGTATCCTGGATTTGACCGTTGGACAGTTTGTAAATTACATCGGTAACTATGACTACTATCTGGAGAAAAAAGAGACTCAGATGGCTGCTTTGGGGCTGACAGACACCTCTTCTTCTAACACTGTATTTGCCACAGGCACCGGCAATAAATCCTCAGCCCCTTCGGACAACAAACTGGACTGGAAAGCTCAAAAGGAAGAACAGGCCCGCCAGCGCAAGAAAGAAAATGACCTCAAAAAATGTGAGGACAAAATCGCCCAGCTGGAAGAACGACTAAGCGAAATCGATGCTGAAATGTCCGATCCAGCAAACGGCACTCAAGTACTGAAATTACAGGAACTTGCTAAGGAGCAGGAAGAAATTAACACTGAACTGGAAAAACTCTACGAAAAATGGGAGGAGCTTGCCGAATAGCAAGTCCCTCCCAGTCTCATATAACTCTCTCTAACAAATACTATCTCTAGAATACAAACTTTTCGTTATTGGGCATTATCTGCCGCCCACGCAGTCTCAAGATTCTTTACAATCACAAAGGGCACATCATGCTCTAAAGCATACTTATGGGCACAGGATTTCTCTGTAGTTACTATTGTATTTTTTACAGGCTTCACATCTCCACTCAAACTTATATTATCCCAGCCCCCAAAGTCTATGACACTCGCCGGCAGATATATCATCATATCACAATCATACAAAAAAGCATCTTCTTCTATTTTGGTCACTGAATCAGGCACCCAAACCTTGGTTATTGATGTGTTATTGGGAAGCCCAAACATAGAATATTCTGTAATAATCCGTACTCCATCCGGAATAACAATATAGCCATTTCCACCATTGCCCTCATAAGTAACCAGCTTATCACCAATAATCACAAAGTCATCTGGCCAATTTTCAAGCCAGGGTGTTTCATCAAATGCCGTTGATATTACATCTGCGTCTTCATTAAATTCAAATTCCGTAATACCAGATTCTCTGAATGCATACCATTCAACCAATTCAAGTTGTTTCTGCGGCTTTAGATATTTAAGTTGATAACAATGTGAAAATGCCTGATTGCCTATTATTTGTAATTGATTTCCCACTTCCACCTGACTTAATTTTACACAATCCGCAAACGCAATATTACCTATTTCTTTTATATTGTTTCCTACAACTCTCTCCAAATTAATATATTCCCTGAACGTTTCACTCTCAATGGACTCAACACTATCAGGCAAAACAATACTCTTCAAGCTTTCGGACACATTGTTAAAACAATCTGACGAAATCTTCGTTACCGGTTTTCCCCAGATGGAATCGGGAACCACAATTTCATCATCATTTCCATGGTATTTATCCAACGTCACAGAATCTTTGTATACAATGTAAGAATAAGGAATTCCCAGATAATACTGATTCCTAACAAACAAACCATCTTCCGGACTCAGATAAGCAAACTGCGTATTGGGAAATTGCTCCCTTAATCCCTGCACATAAAGGGCACTTAAATCCGTACTATCCATTTCTATACCTTCATATTCATCCGGAACAATCATAAATATTGTTGTACTCAACGTAGGACGAATAATATGTTCTCCATATTTCCCAATATCATATCGAGTACAGTACAATGCGTAATATACAAAAATCGGAATAATAATAATCGCAAGAATAGCCATTATAATATGGCAAATTAACAATCGTTTTCGATATTTCTCATCAAAACCTTTCGTTTCTGCCACAAGTCTGTCCAATTCACTGTTGTACATTTTCCTCCCCTCCTCTTCACATAAAATTACCCAATAAAGAACATTGCTTTAACAATAAAGAAAATCATGCCCTGAAGAACACTATAAAAAACAGCACGCCCCAAAGAAGGTTTGCCCTGCCTTGCAAGACTTTCTTTTAGTTCATCACAAGATATGTATTCACGTTTTTCCAATTTCCTTTCCTTTAGGCAAGTTGTTACATATTTGTCATACCAAGGTACTGCATATAGTCCCAAAAAGAAACCGTAAATCACATAGCCAAGCACATATAATACCCGGACAGCCCCTTCCTCTGATGAAATAGCTACCCCTATCAACAACATAACAATTTTAATTGCATCTAATACAATTGCACGCACCATCATGCCGCGATAAACAAACCAAAGAGAATGGAATATGAATGCAGGCCATACAAATGTAGGATATTTCTTTTTTGATTTCTCTATGTTCTCAACAAGCTTTGTTCCCGTCTTTGATTTTTGTCCGTTCATTTTTATTGCATTACAAAACGCTGTCACATCTTCTTTCCAAAAATCGCCTATATATTCTTGAGTATATGCTTCCATCATTCTCTTCTCCTCATAATACTGCAACAGACCGGAATCCATTACAATCCCGGTCCGCCAATCTGTCACTTTTCTATTTTGTATAAAACATAATTACATCAGACTCTCTAAAGTCTCTCTAATCGCCTGAATGAACTCCAGACTATTCAAAATCACAGGATTCTCACAGGTGGAAATCATAGACAGGCTCTTAGTCATCTTACCATCCTCAATGGTCTTGATACAAGCCTGCTCCAGCTTGTCAGCAAATGCCATAAGCTCTGCATTTCCATCCAGTTCGCCACGCTTTCTGAGCGCACCGGTCCATGCAAAAATAGTTGCGATGGAGTTCGTGGAAGTCTCCTCTCCCTTCAAATGCTTGTAATAGTGACGCTGTACGGTACCGTGTGCCGCCTCGTACTCATATACACCACTAGGGGATACCAACACGGAGGTCATCATGGACAAATCACCATATGCGGTAGCTACCATATCTGACATTACATCGCCGTCATAGTTCTTACAAGCCCAAATAAATCCGCCCTCAGAACGGATTACACGAGCTACAGCATCATCAATCAAAGTGTAGAAATACTCAATCCCCAGCTCCTCAAACTTTGCCTTATACTCCGCATCGTAAATCTCCTGGAAAATATCCTTAAAGGTATGGTCATACTTCTTGGAAATAGTATCCTTGGTAGCAAACCACAAATCCTGCTTGGTATCGATTGCATAACCAAAACATGCTCTTGCAAAACTGGAAATGGACTCCTCGGTATTATGCATACCCTGAATAATTCCGGCTCCCTTGAAATCATGAATCAGCTGTCTTACCTCAGTTCCATCCTCTGCAGTGTAAACCAGCTCTGCCTTACCTGCGCCGGGAACTTTAATCTCCGTATTCTTATAAACATCACCATAAGCATGACGTGCAATAGTGATAGGTTTGGTCCAGTTCTTTACATAGGGAACGATGCCATTTACCAGAATAGGCGCACGGAACACTGTACCATCCAAAATAGCACGAATAGTGCCATTAGGACTCTTCCACATCTCTTTCAAATTGTACTCAGTCATTCTTGCCGCATTGGGAGTGATAGTTGCACACTTTACCGCTACACCATACTTCAGAGTAGCATTTGCAGAATCAACTGTTACCTGATCATTGGTCTCGTTTCTGTACTCAAGTCCCAAATCATAATACTCGGTCTTTAAGTCGATATAAGGAAGCAACAACTCGTCCTTAATCATCTTCCAAAGAATTCGGGTCATTTCATCTCCATCCATCTCAACCAAGGGAGTGGTCATTTGAATCTTAGCCATAATAAAATCCTGCCTTTCTCGCATTCATACTTTTTATAGTTAATACCTTAATCTTAGCAAATTTAATTCGCATTCTGACCTACAAACATCTCATGTAGTCCGTTATTTACCATATTTTCATATGCATTAATGATGTGCTGATTGGCCAATTGTTGTGCCAAATCCGCATTTCCTGACTTAATCGCTTCAAGAATCTGCTCATGCTCTTCGTTAGACTTAGGTCCCCTGCTGGCACTGTTTAAGGTTCTACGACGCACGCGAAGCACATACTCATGAAAATCTCTTAACTGATGCTCCAACATCTTGGAATTGCAGGCCTCATACATAATCTCATGAAATCGATTATCAAGCTCTGCCAGCTGCTCCAGATGTCCCTTTTGAGCATGAAATTTGGCCAGATATACATTTTCTTCCATCTCTTCCAGCTGTTCCTTGGTAATGTGCTCCGTAGTCCAACGGGCGCACAACCCCTCCAAAAGCGAACGAATCATATAGATATCATTGACATCCTTTTCCGTAATACCGGTCACATAGGCACCTTTGTTGGGAATAATCTGAATCAAACCCTCCAACTCCAGTTGCCTGAATGCCTCTCGCACAGGAGTACGGCTGACACCCAGCTCCTCGCCGATTGCCACCTCCTTAAGCTCCTCATGGTCTGCATATTTGCCACTTAATATATCCTCTCTCAACTTGTGAAAGACTCTTCCACGCAAGGAGTACTTATCCGTTACTTCCTGCTTCACATCATAACCAGCCACTTTTCCTCTCCTTACCCAAGGGTAATGTCCTTTTCAAGACACACTCTGTTCAGACACTCGATGATTTCCTCGTCGGTCATAACAGTCACGCGACCACCTGCATACTCCTCATCAACCCACTTCTTAATCTCAACAACAAGTTCTGAATTCTTATTAACCTGCTTATCTTCCTTAAGCTTATAATAAGTATTAATCCAGTGTGCAATACCTGCCAGTCCGGAGGTATTGGAAATCGCACACAAAACCGGTCTGTTCAGGAATTTTTCGGTGTCAAAAATGTTGTAAATCTCCTCATTCTTGAGCAGACCATCTGCATGGATACCCGCTCTTGTAACATTGAAATTCTTACCAACAAAAGGAGTTCTGGAAGGTACTCTGTAGCCAATTTCCTTCTCATAATACTCGGCAAGCTCAGTAATAACAGTGGTGTCCATACCATTCAAATCACCCTTAAGCTGAGCATACTCGAATACCATAGCCTCCAAAGGAGTATTACCGGTTCTCTCACCAATACCAAACAGGGAAGTATTAACACCGGAACAACCATAAAGCCATGCTGTAGTGGAGTTAACCACTGCCTTGTAAAAGTCATTATGACCGTGCCACTCAATAAGCTCATGAGGCACACCTGCGTGTACATGAAGGGCATAAATAATTCCCTGTACACTTCTGGGGATTACTGCACCGGGATAATTCACTCCATATCCCATGGTATCACAAGCACGAATCTTAATAGGAATCTTGTACTGTTCCATCAGCTTCATCAACTCATGGCAGAAGGGCACAACATAACCATAAATATCCGCTCTGGTGATATCCTCCAGATGACATCTGGGACTAATACCCTCCTCCAGACATTCCTTGATAACGCTCAGATAATGCTCCATCGCCTGACGTCTGGTC
>CAYOGM010000158.1:0-6002 GCA_964403595.1 uncultured Acetatifactor sp.
TGGACGAGCCCTCTGATATTGCATATCTTACAAGGCTTGCCAGAGAAGAACCGGGACTGTATGCCAAATTAGCTTCTAGAGATGGCGGATTGCAAGGGTATGTTGAGGCAATGGGGGAGTTTAATTAATGAAGATGTATACCCAATGGCAATTGTTTAATATAACCTTCCATAAAAGTCCAGTTAATATTACCCAAATCATCAACTGGTAGCTTTATTAATGTTTTTTTCATTTTTTCTACATTCCATTTTCTTCCAAAGTCAAAATGCGACTTATTCTGCCTTATAATCGTAATCAAAAACAAAGCAATGTATTTGTTTAAAGTATGTTCTTTCAAAAACAAAACATTTACATCATCTGATGCCCAAAATGGAGATTCTTGATAATATGCTTCGCCCACACTGCCATTGTAATTTACTGTTATACAATTTCCTTCATAAAGTGGTTCTTCTGAAATTCTTTCTCTAATACCATTGTTACCTGAAATAGCACCAATAAAATTTGTTGTCCCTTCAATAATATTTGCTTTTGTCAAACGTTTTCCCTTTTTTATCGTAAAAACATTATCCATTGAGAATTCTTTCCACATAACATCAGACAAAGATAACTTCGTTTCCTGTATGTGAATTGTATTCCATTTTACAGCCTTTCTAATCTGTTTAATTGTTTTTACCATATAATCCCAATCTGGTGTATCATCATCTTTAACCGGTAATAATACTTTTTCTTTACCTAATCTCGAATCGCTTATTTCTCTTCCAAAATTATACTTATATTTCATTGATTCTAATATTGGTTTTAAGTATAAAGCAATTTCTTTATTTAGTATAACTGTTTGATCCTTTAATCCAATAACTGTTACATGATCTGATGCAACAAATGGATATTCATGAAAAAAGAGATACCCCACACTGCCACTGTTGGACAATGTCATTTTATTCTTATATATGACCATATTATCTGGCGGGGAAATATAATTGCTTATTCCATTATTCATTTTTGTAGACGAAATATATGCTACTTCTCCAGGCACTTGGTTTTCTTCAATCAAGCGCGTTCCTCTTGAATATTCAAAAACTACATTAAAATCAAACCAATTCGTTTTCTTATTCATTCACTTCACCACCATAATAATTAGAAATCACTTCTAATAAAGTCACTTCGTCCAATTCCTTATCCAATATATCCAATTCTTGTTTAGCTTTGAAAATCATATATTCCTTTACTGATTTAAGAAATGCATTATCTCCAAGACTACTGTAATCCGTTACAGCATGGGCTTGAATCAACCATTCATCTCCATCCTTTAATGTAGTCTTTACCATATTGATACCATCCGAAAAATCATTTGGATTAGCTAATTTACTTAAAAGATCATTTTTTATTCTAGACCATTTATTGTATACATCTGTCCTTCCCTTGGATTTCGACAATACAAACCCATCATCTTTTAGGTCATAAAAAATAACTTCCTGACTTCCATGTGGCTTATGCGTTTCAAACACTGCAATTGCGGTATTCGTTGCTGCATTAGGCATAAACAAATCTTTTGGCATATTAATTACATATTTAAGCGTATGCTTTCTTAATATATTGTTCCTAATTGAATCATCTTTGAAATATGTAGACAATGGCGCAATAATCAAACCATATCGACTCACTTTATCAAGCATTCGTGTTAAAAATTGTATCTCTTTTTTAGTTGGATTATCTGCACTATCTTTTCCACCGTAAGGTGGATTTACAAAACCTATCGTAGGAGAAATCCCTTTTTGTTCCAATTCTTTTAAAGCTTCCTCCGCTTCTTGCGAAAAGAAATCTTCTTTAAATATTTGTGATTTTCCATCTCCCCTAAATAGCATATTTGAGATTGCCAACGAGTACATAGTTTGATTTTTTTCAAATCCTATCAGATGCCTCGTTTTAATATTTTTAATTTTTTCTTCCTTGTTTTGTATATCAGATTCATCAATAACCGTTATCAACTTATTCATAGCCGCAATAAGAAATGAACCCGTTCCACATGCAGGATCCAAAAAAACATCATTAATCTTAATATCTATCAATTCAGTGAAAAGCGTTGTAATATGTCTTGGCGTTAAAACAATGCCTTTCTTAACATTTGCAACACCTGCATATTTCAGAAACTCCTCATAAAATTTGCCTATTATGTCATAATTACTTTTTCTTTCAAAAAGAGGAATAACTGCATCTGATAATTCATTTAATATATCTTTCAAAATCGTTTGGCTATTTAAATCTTGATCATGTTCCATAAATGCCAATTCTGCTAACAAGACATTTATTTTTTCTTCTGGCAATCTTTCGCTAGACAAAACTTTTTTAACAGTCTTTGGTATATTGTCAACAATTGTCTCCGGAGACCATGAATTATATCCATTCTTAAAATCGTTTTGTACACCTTTTACTTCAAATAAACATATCATTAATGCTGATAATAAAACTGGTCTCTTTTGAGAATCTACAGAACGAAGCCATTTATTTATTTTTTTAGATGATACAGATATATTACTAACAATTTGTTCTTCATCAATATTATCAAATAACATCAAATAATCTGTTTCGTTTAATATATCATTTACACCTTTTTGTTCTACAATCAAGTCCCCAGATATAATAAAATTACTAATCCTATAATTATATTCATCATGTATATCTCCTGAGACTGCCACTCCAATAATCTTCCAGTTAGAAAAGTAAGTAATCGTATTTTGCCTTTCAATATTTCCCTTTAAGAAAAAGGACATATAATGCAAAACTCCATCTACCGCGTATTTTTCAGGATTGCTTTTTCCATTTTCAGATATATGCTGAGACAATAATGGCTTTATCTCAACTAATATCAATAATTTCTTTTCTACATTCGCATATATTGCATCTGGATATCCAGGATTACCACTTCCATTTTTAGCTGCATGCGCTAAAATATCATTCACTTCTTGAATATCACTATATGCGTCCCATTCATATGTATACTCCAAGCTATTCAAATGTCTAAAAACTGTACTATCAGTCTTGTCTTTTCTCGGCATATAAATTCCTCCTATTTGTAATCAATTCACTCAGATAGCATCTTTACCCTATTATACAAACCTATCAACTCAACTATATCCATATCTAAAATTGGTTCATACATAAACGAATTCACATGAATATTTTCTGGTGTCATTATATTAACTTCGCTTAAAACCTTTATTTTTTCTTGCTCTCCAAACTGTGCATATGCATTAAACAATTCCCTTGTTTGGTTACCACCTAACGAAATATACTCTAAAAATTCACTTACATTACCTGTCACTAAATTCCTTCTGCGCTTCCATGTTAATCGCTCGGGATATGACTTTATTTTTGTAAGCATAAATTTTTCAGCCTTATGTCGTATAGCCATTGATAAAATAATTTTGTATTCTAAATCTGCATTTTCAACAGTTATTGTTTCTGCAAACTCAAACAATCTTTTTATTACATTATCGGTCCCTACCACATCACTTTTATAACTATCATTACCTAAATATTCTTTAAATAATACCTTTAAATCATTAAATGTAATGTCTTCTGTATGCTCTTTTTGATGTAATAACTCTGTCAGCAGCAAATAATCTTCGTCAATCTCACGGATATTTCCCAAATTCCTATCTCGACCATACTCTACTATGTTTCTCATAAATGGAATCAACGCTAAAACATGTTTTATCTCAAGATTATTTTTCCAATACACAAATGGTTTTTTCTGATACTTTTCCTTTACCAACACAATTTTACTATTATCAACCTCTGCAACTAATCGATTCGCCGAGTCAATATTAATGCGGTCACATATAGTTCTATAAAAATCAAAATTGTGCGATAGGATAATTAAGTAAAAGTTTTCTTCCTGTGCCATTTCACACAAATATTCAATAATAGCATATTTATTCTTGTAGTCAAATGAATCCGCTATATCGTCTATTACAAATATCGTTGTCTCATTACTAAGTTTTCGTTGCTCAATGTCAAAAATAACATTCAATAAATATAATGCCCTTTTTTCTCCTTGACTTAGTACATCTATCTGTTCAAGTTTATTTCTATCCATTCGGGCTTCATTTGAACTATTTTTAAATAAAAATTCTATTCTAGGAATACTTTCACCAATAACAGCTCCTTTTATATTTGAAATTTCCATTTTATAAGGCACAACAAACCTTTTTTCAAATACTTCTAATGCTTTCTGCCATAAGCTATCATCGAAATTGACATTATCAATTTCTCTTGACAAATCACTTAATACAGCAATCAATTCTTCAAATTTTTGAGACTCCGCTTTAAAATAGGAAAGCCACAATTGCTTTCTCAAATTGCTCAAATTTTCTTTTTTCAAATATGGAATAATATCTGGTTTTGTCTCAATTATATCTTTTAAAATTGCACCTTTGACATCTCCTAATAATTTCTCAATTTCTAAAAACTCAGGTGTTTCCTTAATCTTATTTTCAATTTGTATTATAGTTTCCCTCAAACAGTTTATATCACGAACAACAGCTCCGCCATCCAACAACAAACTATTTCCCTTGATAAAAAATTGGTCTTTCTCCAAGGCTTTGCATACATCTTTTAGTCTAGGCAAAGTAAGCTTGCCTTTTTCCAAGAAACTATAATTTGAGTATATAACGTTACTTTTTTCTATAAAACCATCTATTTTCTCCTGAAAATCTGGTGTTATAATCTTTTTTATAACACTTTCATCAAATATTGATGCATATGCAACATCTGCACATTCATATTCTACACTAATTAATTGTAATTCCCCTACATTAATCAAAAAACTATTATCCTGTAGTGAAAAGTCTTTTATAATCGTCGGTTCAATCTCATACACCTTCTTACCCTGAGAGGTTTTAACAACCTTTAACCCAGAATATTTTTCCATAAGTTTTAGGAATTTATCCTTTAATTTTATAAGCGAATCAATCTTATTTTTTATATCATTATCAACCAACAACTTCGAAACATTTTCCGATTCATAAAACGCTTCATACGAATTAATAACAAAAATGTCCTTTGGATCAATTGTACATCCATCCACTAGGACTTCAACAGTTCCATCAATTCCAAAAACTTCATCTTTTACTTCATCAACCTTATCTTCTTGAATTTTCTTAAATGTCTTTGTAAAGGATGTTTTCATCAACCCGTTTCTTGCATATATTGCAATAACATTATCTTTCGAAAAGTCTAATTCTTCACTTAATTTACTAATACCATAACAGTTTTCAAGATTAATATTAAGCTTTTCCATCGTCGAATCTCCTTCCCGAACTAAATATCCTTTCTAAATACATTATAGAACATGTGTTCTGTTTTTTCAAGTCATTTTTTGTTGAATTAAATCCATAAGTATAAAATAACCCATAACATTTTATCATATTTTTAGCTGTATTTCTATCAGAAATCTTGATATTCCATATTTTTTACAAACGTGGGACAATTCAAAAATTGCCCCACATCCATTGCCTCTTCAGCCCACTCCTAACCTTCTCAACCACCTGCCCGATACTCTCCAGAAACCTTTCCAGCAGATTCCTTCCATCCATCACAAATTGCTTCATGAAATCGTATGCCTTATTCAGTGTTTCCCGAAGTTTAGAGTTTTCAGCCTTCAGTTGCTCATTCTCATACATAACATCTATGAGTTTCTCTCTCAAGGCTTCATTCCCATCGGAGCCACATGCCATCTCATATACCTGCTCCGCAATCTCCGCCCTTCTCTCCAGCTTCGTTGCCTTTTCCTCCAAATCCACCAGAGTATCACTTTGAGTTTTAATATAAGCCTCGATTCTGTCAGCTCGCTCATTAGCTTCTTTTACTCGTTCGTCAGCTTCTTCATAATCCATTTGCTTAACTGCAACCCGCATGGATAAGGTATCATACTGCTGAACAAGCTGTGCCTTTTCACGCTCCAACTGCTCATTCTCCTGTTGCTTTTCATCAGCCTGCTCCTT
>CAYOGM010000159.1:0-5915 GCA_964403595.1 uncultured Acetatifactor sp.
CCACCCTGAGGAGGAACACTTGCAACAGTACCTTCAATAATCTTAAGAAGTGCCTGCTGTACACCCTCACCGGATACATCTCTGGTGATGGACACATTTTCACCCTTCTTGGTAATCTTATCAATCTCATCAATATAGATGATGCCGTACTGAGCACGATCCACATCATAATCTGCCGCCTGAATCAGCTTAAGCAGAATATTCTCTACATCCTCACCTACATAACCGGCCTCAGTCAATGTAGTTGCATCTGCAATAGCAAATGGTACATTGATAATCTTGGCCAAAGTCTGTGCCAGATAAGTCTTACCGGAGCCGGTAGGACCTACCATAATAATATTACTCTTCTGAAGCTCCACATCATCCAAATCCTTGGGTGCCGTTACACGCTTATAATGATTGTAAACAGCCACGGAAAGGGCTCTCTTAGCAGCCTCCTGTCCAATGACGTACTCGTCCAGAAAACCTTTGATTTCACGAGGCTTGAGCACATTAATCTCCGCGCGTTGCGCCTCTTCCATCTCCTCATCTTCCAATTCCTCTTCCAGAATATCTGCACAAATGTCAACACATTCGTCACAGATATAGACCCCACCGGGACCTGCTATCAGCTTGCGAACCTGTCCCTGAGTCTTGTTACAAAAGGAACATCTGATACTATTGTCAACATTTTTTCCTGCCATAACGAAACTACTCCTACTTAATCTATTATTTATTCAGAGATTAGTTCTGCGCAGCATGGGAACTGATTACCTTATCAATCAGACCATACTCACAAGCCTCCTGCGCGCTCTTCCAGTTATCTCTCTCGGTGTCTGCACAGATAGTCTCATAATCTCTTCCGGTGTTTTCTGCCAGCATACGATTTAATTTCTCTTTGGTGCGCAGAATGTGCTTAGCAGCAATCTCAATCTCTGTTGCCTGTCCCTGTGTACCGCCCAGTGGCTGATGAATCATAACCTCTGCGTTGGGAAGTGCATAACGCTTGCCCTTGGCACCGCCTGCTAACAGAAAAGCACCCATGCTTGCCGCCATACCAATACATACGGTGGAAACATCGCACTTGATATAATTCATGGTATCATAAATGGCCATACCTGCAGTTACACTTCCGCCGGGGCTGTTAATATAAAGATGAATGTCCTTCTCAGGGTCCTCTGCCTCAAGGAAAAGAAGCTGTGCCACAACAATACTTGCAGTAGTCTCATTTACCTCCTCACCCAAAAAGATAATTCTGTCCTTCAAAAGTCTGGAATAAATGTCATAAGAACGCTCACCCTTGCTGGTCTGTTCTACGACGTAAGGTACTAAACTCATGTAATTTCCTCCTCTACTATAATCAAAAATCCCCTATAACATATAAATGCACGAATAGTTGTACCCAATTTTCTCAGGTACAACTATCGTTTCAATCACTTTTATCTTCTGTGCGAAAATATTATTCCTCAGTAGATTCAGCCTTCTCTGCCTTGTCAGCCTTCTTTGCTCTGGACTTGGTAGGCTTAGCTTCCTTAGCATTCTCTACAAGGAACTGAACTGCCTTCTTAATACAGATATCTTCCTTAACCTGCTTAGCACCGTTCTCGCCAAGAAGCTCTTTAATCTTATCGTTCTCCATCTGATAAGCCTCAGCCATGAGTTTAACCTCTTCCTCGAAGTCATCCTCAGTAGCCTCCATCTTCTCAGCAGCGGCAACTGCCTCAAGAACCAGACGGGACTGGATTCTCTTAAGAGCCTGAGGCTTAACCTGCTCAATCAACATAGCAGGGGTAGCACCGGTGAACTGCATATACTGCTCCATGGAAAGACCCTGGGACTGAATTCTCTGTGCAAACTCTTCAACCATCTGTCTCTGCTGAGTCTCAAGCATTGCATCAGGAATCTCCATCTTAGCTTCAGCAATTACAGCCTCAATAACAGCGTCTTCCTTAGCATCCTTAGCTGCTGCAAGCTTCTTCTCAGCGAGATTCTTCTTAACATCCTCTCTATACTCAGCCATGGTATCGAACTCAGATACCTCACTTGCAAACTCGTCATCAAGCTCAGGAAGCTGCTTCTCTTTAATCTCCTTAACAGTACACTTAAATACAGCAGGCTTACCTGCAAGCTCCTCTGCCTGATAATCCTCAGGGAAGGTAACATTTACATCTACTTCCTTATTGAGCTCTGCACCAATCAAAGCCTCCTCAAATCCGGGAATAAACTGACCGGAACCGATGGTCAAAGGATAGTTCTCTCCCTTGCCACCCTCAAATGCAACGCCATCTACAAAACCTTCAAAATCAATAACGGTCATATCGCCGTCCTTAACTGCTCTGTCCTCAACAGCGATGGTACGAGCATTGGACTCCTGCTCTCTAGCGATTGCAGCATCTACATCTTCATCAGATACAGTTACATCAATTGCATCAATCTTTACGCCCTTGTACTTGCCAAGAGTAACCTCAGGCTTCAAAGCAACCTCAGCAGTAAAGATGAAAGGCTTACCAGCCTCAATCTGTACTACCTCTACCTTGGGAGCGGACACGATATCCTCTGTACACTCCTCAAGAGCCTTGTCATATGCATCGGGAATCAGCTCATTTGCTGCATCCTCGTAAAATACCTCTTTGCCGTACATCTGCTCAATCATCTTGCGGGGTGCCTTACCCTTACGGAATCCGGGAATGCTGATGTGTTTCTTATTCTTCTGATATGCGGTCTCGATTGCCTTATCAAGTTCCTCAGCTGCAACCTCGATAGTCAGCTTCGCCATACCGTTGTCCAGTTTTTCTACCTGTAAACTCATTGTTTCATTTCCTCCTTATACCTGTGTCGGTTCTATATCATCTATCGCTACTCACATATCCATGCAAATAACGGACATAGTCACAGTCATTTTGCAATTATATCAAACTTCCGATTTATTTGCAAGAGCCACAATCCAAAATCAGCCATATTTTACGCATTTTTCGCCGACATTTTATGGCTCAGTACCATTCTCATGACTGGCAATCAGTAAAATTCTTCCTTTCTGATGGCTTTGAATATACATTTGAACCTGCTCTTTGGTCTCTTTATCAAGTCCTGCAAAAGGTTCATCCAGTATTACACAGTCCGAATCAGCCTCCATGGCACGAACAACCGTCACACGCCTTCTCATGCCCCCGGAGAGCTGACTACACGGTTTTAACAAAGCATCCTTGGGAAGAACTTCCTCAAGCGCTTTCACCCCATCACAATCCGCCACAAGTTCCACATTGCGCACCGCACTGTAATCCTCACAAAGCCTGTCCTCCTGAAACGCATAACTGATTCTCAGATTTTCCTTTTGAATCTTGCCACTGTCCGGCTGTTCCAAACCACTAAGCAGACGGAACAGCGTAGTCTTGCCACTTCCGGAAGGCGCGGTAAAATAATATGTTTTACCCGACTCATACTTTGCATCAAACTCTTTGATTATTTGCAAATCACCATAAGATTTAGAAAGCTTTTGGCATATCAATACATCTGCTTGTCCCCTGTCACCGGCACATTGTTTGCGAGCAGCACATTTGGGCTCCCATCTCATAAATGCTTGTACCAGCCCCATGAACAGCTTTTCAAATCCAGCACTTAAAAGAATTACAACTATAGTCCATGCAAAGAGCCCTTCCGTATCCAGATAGATTTTGGACATATACAGTCTCTCACCGATGGAATATTCCGGTGTACCAATAATTTCTGCTGCTACACCGGATTTCCAGCACATTCCAAGAGCAAGCTTTAAGCCACTTCCCAAAAAAGGTCGTAGTGCAGGTCTGTAAATATAAAAGAATTGATTGACCCGGTTCATGGCAAACACCCCTGCCATCTCCAAAAGCTTTCCGTCTGCATTTTGGAGTCCCTGCAACACATTAATATAAATAACCGGTAACACAACCAGAAAACAAATCGCTACTGCCAACATAGGTGACCCCCACCAGATAAGCAGAAGCACCACAAAGGAAGCCACCGGAACCGCCTTGAGCAGTGCTATGGCAGGCTCCAAAAGTTCCTCCACCCATTTCCAGCGACTTGCCAGTGCTGCCAGAACACAGGCCACTACAAATCCCAGCACAAAACCTGCCCCAATCCGCACAAGGGACCCCATTACCGTCAACCAGAAATCCTTGTTCACGATTAGCTTACCCATGGCAAGGAGCGTCTGAACCGGTGTCACCAAAAGTATTTTATTGTCCACCCACAAAGCCAAAAGGTGCCATACCAACAACCAAAAGGCAACAATTAAAATTTTCTTCTTCATTCGTATCCGAAACCATTTCTTTTTTGATTACGTTTTAAACCCAAAAGACATTTATGTCAGGGAACATAGTAAAAGGTATCTGCGGGAAGTGCACCACCCACAGACTCCGGATTCTGCTCAAACAAAACAGTCAGATAACCGCTGATTGCGGTTTTCATCTCTTCTCCTGTGATGCAGGTAATATTACAGTTAGGAATTGCTTTCTGCGCAATAGGCTCCTTTGCCACAATACCTGCTTCCACTGCATATGTTGCCCCGGTAGCAGGGTCTTCATTGATTGCCTTGGTACTTGCCTCATGTGCCTTAAGGAATGCTTTTACAGCCGCCTCATTCTCCTCAAGTACAGCATTTCTTACTACAGTCACACCTGTTACCATGCCATTACCCTGAACCTTACTCCACTCCTCATTCATATCAAGCACTACCTTAAGTTCCTCATTCTGAGCGCATGCAGCAGTCACAAAGGGCTGGGGCAAAAGTCCGATAGCATCCGGATTCTCTGCCAATACTGCTGCCACCTCTGTAGCCTCAGACTTGTATTCCAGCACACAATCGCCTTCTGCGAATCCATTTTGTGCCAAAACATATTGCAACACATAATCAGGTGTAGTACCCTTTCCGGTCAGATAGATGGTCTTGCCCTTCAAATCAGCAACACTTGCACACTCGCTGCCTGACACCATGTAAAGAACACCCAAAGTATTCACATCTATTACACTGATAGCTCCCTCTGACTTAGCATAGAGCACACTTGCCACATTAGCAGGCACAAGTGCAATATCCAGCTCTCCTTTTATCACCAAGGGAAGAAGCTCATCCGCAGCGGTAGCCATCTGAAATTCATAATTAATTCCACTCTCATTAACAGATTCATCATTCATCAAATACAAAAGTCCCATGGATGTAGGACCCTTCATGGCACCCACACGCAGGGTTGTATCACTCAAATCCACTGCCTGGTCTACTTCTTCAGAGGCAACAACCGCTATACTCTCTGTTTCATCTTTTGCCGCACTCTCTGATGCACTCGTTTCCGTGCTCTGTGCCTCACTTTCTGCCACAGATTCCATTGCACTTTCTGATGCCTTCTCAGATACTGCTCCTGCACCGCAACCTGCAAATGCAAAGCATGCAGCAAACGTCATTGCCAGACAAGTACGAACTAATTTTTTGATTCTCATTTTAGTAATCTCCTTATGTATTTTTATATTTTTCTTTCCTTGCGGAAAGAGAATAAACTAAACTTTTTCGCATAGCAATAAGTCTGCGCAAATGAGCTGAATATTTCTCCAATCCCTGGATACAAAATTTACATCAACTTAATTATGAAAAACTTACCAATTTTTTAAGCACATAAAATTTTCACCCATGCTAATACTAACACCAAGATGAGCGGTGTAATTCATCACTTATCTTAAAAATAGAAAAGCAAAAAGCAAAATGTATTATGGAGGTGAAACATTATGGCAAGCAGAAGTAATAGAGTAGAAGTTCCCGAAGCAAAAGCAGCTATGGATCGTTTCAAGACTGAGGTTGCATCCGAGCTTGGTGTAAACCTGAAGGACGGTTACAACGGTGACCTTACCTCTAAAGAGGCAGGTTCCATCGGTGGCGAGATGGTTCGTCGTATGGATGTATTTGAGTGCGTATG
>CAYOGM010000160.1:0-5838 GCA_964403595.1 uncultured Acetatifactor sp.
GAAGTCCATCCTCCTTCTCCTCATCGGAGCCGGAATACACACCGTCTTCAGGTGCTTCTATTTTAATACTTTCATCCTCAGGCTCCTCATACACAACCATATCTTTTTGACGCTCATAAAATGCCTGTGCATACTTATCAGCATAGCTTCCGGTTTCACAATGAATATTCAAAAGATAATCTCCGTCAAAAGCATCTTCACTGATATCCGTTACCTGAAATGGAATCGTAATATCCTCGAAATGATTACAATCCGCAAATGCCTGAATTCCTATCCTTCTGATATTCTTGGGAATCGTCATGGTCTCGAGACCGTCACAATTAGTAAAAGCAAAATCGCCTACTTCTGTAAGACCACTTCCCAAAACTACCGTTTCCAAATTGTCACAGCCCCAAAATGCGTAGGCTTTTATTTTCTTGACAGAATCAGGTAAAATAATCTTTTTCACATAATCATTATTCTCAAAAGCACCTTCTCCGATAGCCGTAACTGTATCGGGAACAGACACTGTTGAGGCAACACCCTTATATTCAATCAGCTCCCCGCTTTTTATGGTAAAAGCGGAGGCAGACGTCTCCGCATCTGCCTCCGCTGCAGGAAGCAGCATAACGATAAGCGATGTGATGATTAAAAATACACCAAACAACCTTTTTTTGTTCATGCTTCTCTTCCTCTTATGCCGTCTTCGCCCTGGGTGAAGTACGCTTATCCTTCTTCATGAAAAGTACTACAGAGATACATGCCAGGCCAATTGACAGGAACCATTTAGGATGAATTCCATCTCCGGTCTTTGGCGTGTTATCCACAACCACACTGGCTGAAAGATTATCTGTATCAACATAAATAACATAGGGTGAGAAATGCTCTGCAGTAAAGGTCACACAAGCCACTCCATCAATCGTCGTGAACTTCGTTGAGAGCTTATCCAGTCTGTTATTCACAACACTTGCCACCTTGTTGTTACCAGCATAGGTAATCAAAGAATCAGGTATAGGTAAAGTAATGCTGATAGACAAGCCGGTTGTATCTGTAATCTTCTTGGTTCCTGTGGAATCATACAAGCTGATGTCCATAGGGAAATACTTAATACCATCAATATTACCGTATTCCGCCTGCAATGCCTTAAGAGCTGCCTCTGCAGCTACGCTACTCTCTGTAACCTTAATTACAAAGTTATCAGAGGAACCCTTAACAGTCGCAGATACCACACCGGTATTAGACAACCCATTCTTGTCAATTACAACGGAAGTACCATTACTTACAGCACCGGAATTGGTATTCGGACTATTAGAACTACTACTGTTGTTGGAGTTTCCTGTTCCACTTCCTGTACTAGTGGTTGTCTTATCCTTGTAGTGTGCGGTTACCGTGACATTATTCTCAGGCATGGTAACCACCGTAGCCGTCAATGACGCACTGGCAATCTTGGTGCCGGCAGGATCAATGGTCCAATGACTAAACTCCTTGCCGCTTGCAGGGTCATTTGCGACAACAATAGGCTGCGAACCAGCTACATAGCTACCGGAACCACTACCGTTCTGAACAGTAAGGGTATAAAGCTTACTGCTACTGCTTCCGGAATTACTGTCGGAGTCGCTATCACTATCACTATCACTATCACTATCGCCATCATTATCACCGTCATTATCGCTATCACCACTGGAATCACCGTCCTTGGTGTAAGTAGCATAAATATCGGTATCCTTGGTAATACTGCTAAATTCTGAAGGCAACCAGCCCGCAAAGGTATATCCCTCTCTTGTAGGTGATTTCGGCTCAATCGGACCACTTCCCGGCTCTACCAGCTGTTTGCTGAGAACAGTACCATCATGGTCAATAAACTGAACAACAAAGCGTCCATCCTTCTCCTCAAACTTTGCATAGAAATTGGTAGGCTGGGTAATGGGTGCTGTTACATCACCAATCCAACCAATGAATACATAACCGTCCTTCACAGGATCTGGGGGAAGCTCAACCACTTCACCAATCTTCACCTGACGGGTTGCCAGCACAGTCGTCTGATCATCGTCATAGAAAGTAACAGTTACTTTCTTGGCATTGGGATCCTCAGTCTCATACATTGCATAGATAACCATATCCTTAGCAATACCTGTATAGTCCTCAGACCAGCCTACAAAATCATATCCTTCTCTTGACGGGTTCTCAGGGGGAACCGCATCCTGTCCCTGTACAACATACTGAACCTTAAGTTCTGTACCATCCCAATCCTTGAACTCTACCTTGTAGGAAATATCTACACCATTGGTATCCACCAGGAAATTATATGTCTTGGCATACTCATACGCCAAACTTTCTTCATTACAGACAAATACCAAATCATTCGGTCTGTTAGGTCCCGATGTATCCACAGCATCTACTCTCAACACGGTGTAAATACCGGGCACAGAAAGCCGCTGAAATCCTGGACACTCAGTAAACGCATAGTTCTCAATTACATCAGTAGAACTGGGCAAAATCACCTGAATCAGCTTCTGACAATCCGCAAATGCACGCTCAGGAATGGTCTCAATCATAGAACTGCTAAGATCTACGAAGGAAACTCTTGTATGAGCAAACGCTTCCGGCGCAATCTCTTTTACATTCTCCACATCAGAAGCAGTAATACTTCCGGATTCACGGCCCTCAAGATATTCAACAATCTTGTACTTGGCACCTGTGGAATCTGTCTGATAAATAATTGAATTATCACAGGTAAAATAAGGACTTCCCTGGAAATTCACATAGCTAAGTTTCTCACAACCGGTGAATGGAATTCTTCCCATCTCCATCACCGTCTCAGGAATTGTTACATCCTCAAGACGTACACAGTCTTCAAATGCATAATCTCCGATGGAAACCGTATTACCATACAACGCAACCTTTGACAATGTGGTCCAGTTCGCAAAACAACCACCCTTTACATCATCTGTCAAATCAGCATCACCGCTAACCTCCTGCAAGCCATATGCAGTCAATGTTTTGTAGGTAGCTCCATCTGTAAGGAAATAGTCATTTGCAGCTTCTGAACTGTCTACTTCCTTCACCTTGAACAAGCCTTCCTTGATACCTTCAATACCATCTGACAGTTCAATATTCATAATGGCATCCCAAAGTGCCTGTTCATCCTCAGTCATAGCTTCCGTATACGCACCGGGCTTAGTCTTCTTATTATATGCCCCCATCATCGCATCGGCATATTCCTCTGTCATATATGGATAAACATACTCACCTGCATCCTTCACTACGAACGGATTGGTATCCCCTTTGCCCAAATCCGTAAGAGTAGGATAATCAATCAGTTCATTCTTATCCGTCTCAGGATTATACTGAACCGTAAGATTCTGGGGCCAGCCGCTGTAATATGTAATATAGGACAGCTTCTGGGAACCGGTATTAATCTTATTAGCAGGATCCATAGCATAACGGAACGGCTCAGAAGACGATGAAACCGGACCTGTAAAGGTTAATGTAGGATTCGAGGTCAACTCACCGTCACATCCGGAATCACCGGAGGACGCGGTAGCCGTCTGATGTCTGCTTACCTGCTGGGTCTGGAATGCCCTTTCTCCAATCGTCAGAGAGGTAGGATTCTCAAATATCACATGTTTCAGATTATGACATCCGATAAATGCCTCTGTTTCAATGTTCTGTACTGTTGCAGGTATAATCAACTTCTCCAAGGAACAATAATCCTTGAAAACATTGGAGTTAACCGTAGAAATATAGTAAGGTCCGATTTTCTCCGGCAAATCAATCGTTGTAATTCCAGCGGACAACTTCGTCTCAACCAACTGATTATGATTGTTCACTCGATAAGTTGCCTTCTTATTGTTGCCTGCATCCACTGTCAACTCATAAATATTAAGAAGCGACAGATCAACATCAGACAGATAACTGAATGCAAAATAGTTGTCCATTGCCATCTGATGCAATTTGGAAGGAAGTGTTTTATTGGTAGGACCCTCAAAATAGAAGGTACCCTGAACAGCCGTACTTTCATTGTACTGCTTCTTAAATTCATCATATCCAAATGTCGGAGTTCCTGTTTGCAGGCCAAAATTCTCCGTGATATTCATAAGAGTATTGCGTACGGTAATGGACTGTAGCGCCAGACAACCCTCAAAATTACTAATATCTACGTCCTTTACAAAGCCCTGAGGGAACGTCACACTTCTCAAATTTCTACAGTTCACAAACATCTCATAGCCCAAATTACGCAGTGCAGGATTCTGTCCCTGTCCGCACAAATCAATGGACTGCAAATTCCAGCATCCTTTAAACGCAGCATCACCGATGGTAGTAACATTAATAGGAACGGTAAATGTCTGAAGTGCCTGACAATCCTCAAATGCATGAGCACCAATCGCTGTAATGTCAGAAGCCAAATTCATTGATACCGTATTCATATTGTAACAGCCTGCAAATGCATAATTACCAATGGTGTCCAAAGCATTACTCAAAGTAATACTCTGCATAGAAGTACAATTGTAAAAGGCATAATTACCAATACCGGAGAGATTCTCACCAACTACAAGATGAACAATAGAACCCTTGCTTGCAAAAATACCAGTGGAGCTGGTTGTATCACCTTTAACCACCCATCCACCGTCACCGGCTGTACTGGTCTCCAGATACTGATTACCAATATAAGCAACAACTGCATCTTTAATACGCATAAATGCTTCACTGCTGTCTGTAGTCTTCGGCGCCGTAGAACCATCCGGTTTATAATTGTCAGTATCATAATAATACAATTCCTCTGCGCCCAAATCTTTCCAGCTATCATAATCTCTGTAATAACAGGGATTATATGCATAGTTAATGATTTCAGGAGTAACCACATCGCCGGTAGAAGGGTCTGTCACTGCAGGAGTAATACTCTCCACTACCTGGTAAAACAGATAGTTACCGGACTGACCAACCGCAACATAACCCTGTCCGGTACCGTCAGTAGTTCTATAGTTCAAATACGCATCTACCGTATCAGGAATGGTCAGCGTACCACCATCAAGAGCACCCACACTGTTATATCCCAGAATAACCGCAACTCTGGTAGGACCGGTATCCGTTCCATCCGGCGCAACATACGCAAACTGGAAGGTACCGTCACCTGTCGTATAAATTTTACCGGTGTACCCTTTTAAATCCGGAACATTAAAATACTCCTGCATGGCTGTCTCATTTAATGGATTGGGACCAACAGATGCAACTGCAGCGTCCGTTGCAGCTACCTGCTTCAATCCTTCTACAGGAATTGTTGCAATTAAAATTGCCGATATCAGACAAATGGTACCCAGTGTCTTTCTGACTGTCTTTTTAAGCCTTCTGCCTTTTTTCTTAAGTTCCTTTGTCATCTTCCTACTCCTTTTTCGCTACCTTTTTGGCTACAACCACAAACCTTCCGTTCTTCTCCTGATAATCACAGGTAGACAACGTCAAAAGCCTGTCGCCATAGCTGGCAGTCACTCCGGTATCATATAAAGACACCGCCGCCATTTCCTTCATATTGGAATTAAATTCTACTTCACTCATGGCATCTATGAACTGATAATACTTAAACACCACATCCTGCTCACTGTAAACCCGCGAACGGAACACATACATCACTTCATAAATACCTTTTTCATAAATGGTGTCAAATTCTATGTATTTATGCTTCTCATAGTATGACTTGTTACTGTACTTATCCAAGTCACCAAACATCTTGCCACTCTGCATATGATGCCCATATAAAATCAAGTTGGTACTGGGCTTAATCACATCGCAGTCCTTATCCATAAAAATGGAACCGTTCTTGTCATATTCCTGATTCAGATTATGATCCAGATAATATTCATT
>CAYOGM010000161.1:0-5835 GCA_964403595.1 uncultured Acetatifactor sp.
AGTCTGTCAGAACCGTGTATAAAGCTCAGGATGGTGAGGAATATATTTTTAATTTGATAGATACTCCGGGTCATGTTGACTTTAACTATGAGGTAAGCCGTTCTTTGGCAGCCTGTGACGGAGCAATTTTGGTGGTGGACGCGGCTCAGGGTATTGAAGCGCAGACGCTGGCTAATGTTTATCTGGCGCTTGACCATGATTTGGATGTATTTCCGGTTATCAATAAAATTGACCTGCCCAGTGCGGAGCCGGAGCGTGTTATTGAAGAGATTGAAGATGTTATCGGTATTGAGGCTCAGGATGCGCCTCGCGTTTCTGCCAAAAACGGCTTGAATATCGAGGATGTACTGGAGCAGATTGTAACTAAGATTCCCGCACCCAAGGGTGACCCTGACAGTCCTTTGCAGGCATTGATTTTTGATTCGTTATATGACCCCTATAAGGGTGTTATTATCTTCTGTCGCATTATGGAAGGTACCGTAAAAAAAGGTACAACCATCCGCATGATGGCAACCGGAGCTGTGGAAGAGGTTGTAGAGGTCGGATATTTCGGCGCGGGACAGTTTATTCCCTGTGAGGAGCTTTCCGCCGGGATGGTAGGTTATATCACAGCGTCCATTAAAAATGTAAAGGACACTGCGGTAGGTGATACAGTGACAGACCACAACAATCCCTGTGCAGAGCCTTTGCCCGGATACAAGAAAGTGCAGTCCATGGTGTACTGCGGTATGTATCCTGCGGATGGCGCAAAGTACGGTGATTTGAGAGATGCGCTGGAAAAACTTCAGTTGAATGATGCTTCTTTGAATTATGAGCCGGAGACTTCCATTGCATTGGGATTTGGTTTCCGATGTGGATTTTTGGGTCTTCTTCATTTAGAGATTATTCAGGAGCGTCTGGAGCGCGAGTATAATCTGGATTTGGTGACCACGGCTCCCGGTGTAATATACAGGGTTTATAAGACAAATGGAGAGACGATAGAATTGACCAATCCTTCCAATCTGCCGGATCCTTCGGAGATTGAGTATATGGAGGAGCCCATTGTCAGTGCGGAAATTATGGTAACCAGTGAGTTTATTGGTTCTATTATGGAGCTTTGTCAGGAGCGCAGAGGACGATATCTGGGCATGGAGTATATTGAGGGAACCAGAGCGGTGTTAAAATATGATTTACCCTTAAACGAGATTATTTATGATTTCTTTGATGCGCTCAAGTCCCGTTCCAGAGGTTATGCTTCTTTTGACTATGATATCAAGGGGTATGAGGAATCCAAGCTTGTGAAGCTGGATATTCTCATTAATCGTGAAGAAGTGGATGCACTGTCCTTTATTGTACATGCAGATTCTGCTTACGAGAGAGGCCGTAAGATGTGTGAGAAGCTTAAGGATGAGATTCCGCGTCATTTATTTGAGATTCCCATTCAGGCGGCTGTGGGTGGTAAGGTTATCGCCAGAGAGACGGTTAAAGCGATGCGTAAGGATGTGCTTGCCAAGTGCTATGGTGGTGACATCACTCGTAAGAAGAAGCTTTTGGAGAAGCAGAAAGAGGGTAAGAAGCGCATGCGCCAGATTGGTAATGTAGAGATTCCTCAGAAGGCGTTTATGAGCGTTTTGAAGTTGGATGACAAGAAGTAAAAATATAAGGGAGCTGGAATTATATATTCATATTCCCTTTTGTGTACGAAAATGTAAATATTGTGATTTTCTGTCTGCACCTGCCACTGCGCAGGTGCAGAATGCTTATATGGAGGCTCTTGTGCAGGAAATCAAGGCGGCTTCGATACCGGATTGTCTTGTGGTCAGCATCTTTATCGGTGGCGGAACTCCTTCCGCTGTGGAGGCTCATCTGATTGCAAGGGTATTAGAGACGGTGCGTGAGAATTTTGTGCTTGCAGAAGATGCAGAGATCAGTATGGAGATGAATCCCGGAACAGTGACGGAAGAAAGTCTTCTGATTTATCGCCGGGCCGGAATCAATCGTTTGAGCCTTGGTCTGCAGTCGGCCAATGATGCAGAATTACAAGTGCTTGGTCGAATTCACAGCTATGAGCAGTTTTTGGATACCTATGCAAAGGTAAGAGAAGCCGGATTTGACAATGTGAATGTAGACCTGATGAGTGCTTTGCCCGGACAGACTTTGTCAGACTGGGAGGAAAACCTTAATCGGATTTTATCCCTTTCCCCTCAGCCGGAGCATATTTCGGCTTACAGCCTTATTGTGGAAGAGGGAACTCCTTTCTATGAGATGTACGAAAAGGGCAAACTGGACCTTCCTGACGAAGATACCGAACGGGAAATGTACTGGAAGACAGCGGAAATTCTTAAAATTGCCGGCTACGAGCAGTACGAAATATCCAACTATGCCAAGGCGGGCTTTGCCTGCCGACATAACTGTGGATACTGGACACGTCGCGACTACCTTGGCTTCGGAATCGGCGCAGCATCCCTATATAACAACACCCGATTCCACAACACCAATTCCCTCCAGACGTATCTAAACAACCCATGTGAATCTCGCGAAGACATCCAACCCCTTACCCCCCGCGAACAAATGGACGAAACCATCTTCCTCGGCCTACGCATGCTAAAAGGCGTGGATATAACCCGGTTTCAAGAAACTTTTGGGGTTGCCATAGAAGAAATTTATGCAGACCAAATCCAGGAAAGCATTGCCCAAGGCCTCTTGGCATATAAGGACGACAACATAGTCCTGACCGAACGCGGCCTAGACCTCTCCAACTATGTCATGGCCAAATTTCTTGAGGACAACGAATAACTGTGCCGCTGCGTTTTTCACGGAGCGCAAGCGTGCCTGTGAAGGCCATATAGCCCCCGAGCGATACCCACCCCCCAACACAAATCAGGCAGGTACTAATTTTTCTTTGCCAGGCACTGAAGTGGCCTTCATCACATAAAATAATGTGATGGAAACTCCATGGAGGTGCAGCGTGCAAACCTTTCAACAACCTCTGACTTCAGGAGAAGAAGCCCATTATTTGCAATTATTAAAAAATGGTAGTGTGGAGGAACGACAAGAGGCAAAGAATATTTTGATAGAACGCAACCTCAGGCTGGTGGCTCATGTTGCCAAAAAGTACCAGAACGTGGATGAAGATATGGAAGATTTGATATCCATAGGATGTATAGGATTAATAAAGGCAATAGAAACCTTTGATGCCGGTAAGGGCAGGCTTGCCACATACGCATGCAGATGTATTGATAATGAACTTTTAATGCTGCTTCGCAGTAAGAAAAAAACAGCAAGAGAGATTTCCCTTTTTGAACCCATAGGGCAGGATAAAGAAGGGAATGAGATACGACTGGTGGATGTTATAGAGCAACAACAGACAGATGCAGCGGATTTTATGGAACGGAATGAAAATATCCGCAAGATGTTTTTGTTTATGGAGGAATGCCTGACGGAAAGAGAGCGTGAAATTATTCGTTTGAGGTATGGTTTGGGGAATACAGAACCCATTACACAAAATGAAATCGGAGAATGCTTTGGTATTTCCAGAAGCTATGTGTCCAGAATAGAAAAACATGCAATAAGCAAATTGAAAGCAAGTTTTGATGAAGTTGATAGGAATTTTTTGAAAAATGTGGAAGTTAGTAAAAAGTGAATCTTGTCAACGGTTTGATATTATAGTATAATTGTTCTGAAGTATCGGTTATTTTAAGAAAGAGTGAGCAGAACATGAAGTTTATAAAGACTGAAGATTTAAAAATCGGTATGAGAATTGCGCGTCCAATATATAGTAAGAGTGGGGTGCTGCTGTTTGACAGTAATTCTAATCTGAATACTCAGACGATTGAGAGTGTGAAGAATTTCGGTTTATTGGGAATTTATGTTTTGGAGCCGGCAGAACCGGATTTGCAGATGTCTGAAGCGGATCGGGAATTTGAGAGATTCCAGACGATGACTGTTTTTGCTATTCAGGAAGAGTTTGAAAAGATTCTTGCCGTAGGCAAGCAACAGCAGATGCATACCATTGCAGAATCTATTATTAAAACCTTCGGACGCCAGAATAATAAGATGAATTTTTATCAGAATCTTCGCAGTAAGGACGATTATGTACACAGACATTGTCTTAATGTTGCGATACTTAGTGCCATGATTACCAAAGCGTTAAATATGCGTAGAGAGGAACAGCATCAGGTTATTTATGCGGCGATTATCCATGATATAGGGAAATTGTCGTTGGAGGGTGAATTGGTATACGGAAGAGAACTCACTGTAGAGCAGAGAATGCGTATATATAGCGTGCTTCTGGATACCGGTAATTTGATGGAAAATGCCTTTGGCAACGACGGACTGATTGTCAAGAGAATTTGCAATCAGGCAGTTATGCGCCAGATGGATTCTATGAAGCCTGCGGATGAGCGGCATAATATTAAAATGGTAAGAGGTGCCAGCATTCTTTTGGTAGCTAATAGATATGATGAACTTACCGGTATGACACTGGACGGAACCGCCAGCTCAGAGGTTAAAGCGTTAAAGGAACTTCAAGAGAATCCGGAGCTTTATGAGCCTGCGATTGTAGATGCGCTGATTAATTCAGTAAAAATTTTGTCACCGGGTGTCAGTGTGGAATTAAATACCGGTGAAAAGGCATTGGTTCTCACGGAGAATCCGGATGATATATTCCGCCCTACGGTTTTGACCTTTAGGAATAACCAGATTATTGATTTGTCTTTACGGGTCAATGAAGATTTTCAGATTGAGGATGTTATGAAAACTTTGGACAATCGCTGCATTATGGATATAGAGACTTTGCGCAAAGCAGGTTTTTAGCGGTTTCCTTGGTAATAGATATGGAAGCAAAAATACAATAGAAAGAAGGTATAGTGATGCCCAGAATTGAAGAGATTTTAGCAAAAGGTGTTGAGCTTGGAGCCAGTGATGTACATTTGACAGTAGGTTTGCCACCTAAAATGCGTGTGAACGGTAATCTGTTTACATCCGAGTTTCCGGTGCTGACACCGGCAGATACGCTGGATGTTCTCGTTGCAATTATGAATGAGCACCAGAGAGCGATTTTTGAGGAGCGTGGAGAGTTCGACTTGTCTTACTCGGCACCCGGATTGGGACGTTACCGTGTAAATGCATTTAAGCAGCGTGGTTCCATCTCAATGGCGTTCCGTGTGGTTGGTACAGATGTTCCTTCTCCGGAGGTGTTAGGTGTGCCGGAGTCTGTAATAGATTTGTATCAGAGAAAGAGAGGTCTGATTCTGGTAACCGGACCTACCGGTAGTGGTAAGTCTACTACATTGGCGGCAATTATTGATAAGATTAACAGTTGTCGTGATGCACATATTATTACTTTGGAGGATCCTATCGAGTATTTGCATCCTCATAAATTGTCCATGGTAAATCAGCGTGAGGTTGGTATTGATACTTCAAGCTATTCTGCCGCACTTAGAGGTGCGCTTCGTGAAGACCCCGACGTTATTTTGGTAGGTGAGATGCGTGACTTCGAGACCATCAGTATTGCGATTACTGCAGCCGAGACCGGTCACTTGGTGTTGTCTACTTTGCATACCAACTCTGCAGCAAGTACCGTGGATCGTGTAATTGACGTATTCCCTCCTCATCAGCAGCAGCAGATTCGTGTTCAGTTTGCGAACGTATTGGAGGCAATTATTGCGCAGCAGCTGATTCCTACTGCGGATGGTATGGGTCGTGCAGCTGCATTTGAGGTTCTTCATGCAAACCATGCGGTAAGAAGTATGATTCGTGAAGGTAAGACCCACCAGATTGAGAGTGTAATGCAAATAGAGGAAAATACGAAAAACCGGTTCGCCGCAAGAAAAAGCGAAGAGTGCTTCCGATCCT
>CAYOGM010000162.1:0-5784 GCA_964403595.1 uncultured Acetatifactor sp.
AAGAAGATTCGCTTTACCTTCCAGGAGTACTTCCGCAGAATGTCTAACGACCCTTCCCGTTGGAGTCAGCCTTTCGCAGCGTTGCTTGGTGCTTATGATGTACAGATGGGCTTTGGTCTGCCTTCCATCGGCGGTAAGGACAGTATGTCCGGTACCTTCAATGATATTGATGTGCCTCCCACACTGGTTTCCTTTGCAGTGGATGTGGCTAAGAGTGGCAATGTGATTACTCCTGAACTTAAGGAGGCAGGCAACAAGCTGGTTCGCTTCTACATTGACAAGGATGAGTACGATGTTCCTGTATATGAGGATGTAGCTGAGATGTATGACTTTATCAGCCACCTCATGGATGAGAAGATGATTGTATCTGCTTATGCTTTGGATGCAAGAGGTGCGGCAGCAGCTGTATCTAAGATGGCATTTGGTAACAAGCTGGGTGTAGCAGTTGATGAGGATGTGACCACCGATGATTTGTTCGGCAATGGTCTGGGTGATATTATTGTTGAGGTAGTGGCAGATAAGGTTTCTGCAGTGACTACGTCCGGATATGATGCAAAGGTAATCGGTACAGTTACCGAGGATCCTGCATTTGTATATGGCGGTGTGAATATTTCCATGGCGGAGGCTCTTAATGCATGGACCTCCAAGCTGGAAAAGGTATTCCCCACCAAGGCAGAAAAGGGCATCGAGAAGGTGGCAAGCGATGTTTACAAGGCTGACAGCATTTATGTATGCAAGAACAAGATTGCAAAGCCCACTGTATTTATCCCTGTATTCCCCGGTACCAACTGTGAGTACGATTCCACCAAGGCTTTTGAGCGCGCAGGTGCAAACGTAATCACTAAGGTATTTAAGAATATGACTGCGGAGGATATCAGAGCTTCCGTGGAGGAGTTTGAGAAGTCCATCGCACAGGCTCAGATTATCATGTTCCCCGGCGGATTCTCCGCAGGTGATGAGCCTGATGGAAGTGCAAAGTTCTTTGCAACTGCATTCCAGAATGAGAAGATGAAGGAAGCAGTTATGAAGCTTTTGAACGAGAGAGATGGTCTTGCTCTTGGTATCTGTAACGGATTCCAAGCGCTGATTAAACTGGGTCTGGTGCCTCATGGTGAGATTGTAGGACAGGATGCAAATTCTCCTACCTTGACCTTCAACACCATCAACCGTCACATTTCCAAGATGGCTTATACCAAGGTGGTTTCCAACAAGTCTCCTTGGCTGCAGGGCGCAGAGCTTGGCGCAACCTATTGTAATCCTGCTTCCCATGGTGAGGGACGTTTCGTAGCTCCCAAGGAATGGCTGGATAAGCTCTTCGCAAATGGTCAGGTTGCTACCCAGTATGCTGATCCCGAGGGCAATGTGAGCATGGACGAGGAGTACAACATCAACGGTTCCTACTGTGCAATCGAAGGTATCACTTCTCCGGACGGACGTTGCTTTGGTAAGATGGCACACTCTGAGAGACGTGATGAGGCTGTTGCCATGAATATCTATGGTGAGCAGGATATGAAGATTTTTGAGTCCGGTGTTGCATACTTTAAATAAGACATAAAAGCACGAAGGGGTGAGACAATGCTTTTAACATTAATTCCTTTATTTGATGAAAATATGACCGTTAGTGCCTATTCTATCTTTTCTCAAAAGCATAATTATTTCTTGAATCCTATGCTTTTTGGAACGGCCCAAAATGATGATGCTGTACATGTGGCTGGGCTGGAATTGATTCAGAATATTGGTATTGATACATTGGCAGATGGTAAAGAAATATTTGTGCCTGTGACAAATGTGTCTGTATTTGCAGATTTGGAAAGTCAATGCAATGCGTTACCGGACCGGATTGTGCTTTTGATAGATAATACAATTCCACCCATTGAGATGTATATCAATCGTCTGAAGGAGCTGAAAGAAAAGGGCTATAAGCTGGCGATTCGTAAACTGTCTGTGGCAGAGTTCGAGAACTATCGCGATGTTCTTGCATTGATGGATTATGTGCTTTTGAATAACAGAAAGATTGCAATTGATAAAGCCAAAATTTATTTTGGCAAGCTGTATCCTAATGCAAAGCTTTGTGCAGGCAATATTTCCGAGATGGAGACCTTTGAAAGCCTCAAAGAAGATGGTGGTTACAGCCTGTACGAGGGTAGATTTTACCGCATGCCTCTGACCAAAGGCAGCAATAAGGTCGCTCCTTTGAAGATGAACTATATTCAACTTTTGAATGTGGTGAATGACGGGGATTTTGATTTGCAGAAAGCAGCAGATATCGTGGGTCGGGATACGGCGCTGACCATTTCCCTGTTAAAGATTGTAAATCGTATGACAATCAATTCCGGTATTTCCAGCATTCGTCATGCGGCGGCAATGTTGGGGCAGAAGGAATTGAAGAAGTGGATTAATACTGCAGTGGCGGGACAGCTCTATGCAGATAAGCCCAGTGAAGTAACCAGACTTTCTCTGCTTCGTGCAAAGCTGGCGGAAAATATGGCCGAAAGCTATAAACTGGCAGTCAGAAAAGATGAACTGTTTCTGATGGGACTGTTTTCTGTTCTGGATGTGATTTTGGAGCGTCCCATGGCAGAGGCACTTGAGATGATGAAGGTAGATGGCGATATCGAGAAGGCCTTGGTGGAACGCAGTGGTCCGTTGGCTCCGGTACTGGATTTTGTTATGCAGTATGAGGATGCCAACTGGCAGGAGGTATCCAGACAGATGCTTCTTGAAAACATTTCCATGGAGACTGTGCAGAAAGCGTACATGGATACTCTTCTTTGGTATAAGGAATTGACTACGGATAAATAATATTTGTTGTGGATGAGTTTCAAAAAGGAAAAACCTGCATATACTACCAACAGATTCCGCTTCGAATCTGTGGCGGTTGTGCAGGTTTTTGTGCCTACAGGCAGCCTGCGATTTCATTTTGGAAGATTTATTTCAGAAAGAGAGGAAATTGTATGAGTCCTGAGGTTTATCCTTTTGTAGTTCGTCCCTTGCCCTATGAGTATGATGCATTGTTGCCTGTATTGGATGAGGAAACGCTTAGGTTTCACCATGACAAGCATTATAAAACATATGTGGATAATTTGAATAATGCTTTGTCTGATTATCCACAGCTTCAGAAAATGAGTCTGACAGAACTGTTGACTACGTCAGATGATCAGCCTATGGCTGTCCGCACCGCCATTCACAATAATGCAGGCGGTGTTTTTAATCATGAACTGTATTTTGATTCCATGAAGGGGTGCAATGACCAGGAGCCAAGAGGAGCTTTGGCAGAGGCCATTAATTGTGATTTTGGCTCTTATAAGCAGTGGAGGGAACAGATGAAGCAGGCGGCGGTTTCCAAGTTCGGCTCCGGCTGGGCATGGTTGATTGCTGATGTGGATGGGAGACTGGCTATTGTTCAGACTGCCAATCAGGATGTGCCGGATTTGAAGATATATACGCCTCTTTTGTTGGTGGATGTGTGGGAGCATGCTTATTATTTACAGTATCAGAACCGTCGCGCAGATTATGTGGAATGCTGGTTTGATATTATTAACTGGCGCAAGGTAGCTAAGCGCTATGAGGAACGCAATAAAGCCTGACAGCAGCCGGTAACGGTGCGGATGGCAGGAACAGATGGCTGGAAAGGGCATTAATGTTAAGATGAATCAGGTAAATTATCAGAAGGAACTTGAGAAAATTTTAAATTCCATCACAGCAGGGATGGCACAGGACGCGCAAACGGAAGGGGCTGTGCAGAAGGCGGGGGAAAGTCCATCCCGCCTCTTTCTGCACAGTTGTTGTGCGCCCTGTAGCAGTTATTGTCTGGAGTATTTGTGTACATACTTTGCCATCACGGTATTCTACTACAATCCGAATATTTCACAGGAATCTGAATACCGGCATCGTGTGGAGGAGCAGAAACGTCTGATTGCAGCATATAATGAAGCGAAGAAGGGCTACCCTATTGAGATTGTGGAGGGAGATTATCTGCCGGGACAGTTTTTTGAGATTGCCAGAGGATATGAGAGTTGTCCGGAGGGTGGAGAACGGTGTTTTCGATGTTTTGATTTGCGCCTTCGGGAGACAGCAAGGCTTGCCAAAGAGGGAGAGTATGATTATTTTGCTACAACCCTAACCATCAGTCCTCTCAAGAACGCGGCTAAAATAAACGAAATTGGACAGGCCTTGGCAGAGGAATATGGTGTGCCGTGGCTGCCCTCGGATTTCAAGAAGAAAAACGGCTACAAACGTTCTATTGAGCTGTCCGCAGAATACGATTTGTATAGACAGGATTTTTGTGGATGTGCCTATTCTAAGGCGGAGAGAGATGTCAGATTGCGTGGAGAAGAGGCGACAAAATAGTATTGCAGGATTGTTCAAATTAAGATATAGTAAAGGTTATGTAGGATGAATAGTCAATCAGGCAAGACTTGATTAGGTAGGGTCTGAGGGATGAAATAAAGGAAGGATAAAACATGAAAAAGATTTTGGATTTACTTTCAGAAGAAATGGGTAAAGCTTTTGAGGCAGCAGGCTATGATGCTGCGTTGGGAAGAGTAACAATTTCCAACCGCCCTGACCTGTGTGAATATCAGTGCAACGGTGCCATGGCAGGTGCCAAGCAGTACAAAAAGGCTCCCATTATGATTGCGAATGAAGTAGCTGAGAAGCTGACCGATAATGAGGCTTTTAAAGAGGTGGTGGCAGTGGCTCCCGGATTCCTTAATCTGAAACTTTCGGAAGAGTTTCTGCTTAAGTATATTAAGGGAATGTCAGCCGATGCTAAGTTTGGTTTGGAGAAGCCTGAGAATCCCAAGAAGATTATCATTGACTACGGCGGAGCAAATGTTGCAAAGCCTTTGCATGTAGGACATATTCGTTCTGCTGTTATCGGTGAGAGTATCAAGCGTATCTGCCGATATGCAGGACATGATGTCATTGGTGATGTGCATCTGGGTGACTGGGGCTTGCAGATGGGTCTGGTAATCACCGGCGTGCAGGACCGTCAGCCGGAACTTGTATATTTTGATGAAAATTATGAGGGAGAGTATCCCACAGAGGCTCCCTTTACCATGACAGAGCTTGAGGAGATTTATCCTGCGGCAAGTGCACGTTCCAAGGAAGATGCTGAGTATAAGGCAAGAGCCATGGAGGCAACCTTTAAGCTTCAAAATGGTGTGCGTGGTTATCGTGCCCTTTGGAAGCATATTTTGGATGTTTCCGTAACAGACCTTAAGAAGAACTATGGCAGTCTGAATGTGGAATTTGACCTGTGGAAGGGTGAAAGTGATGTTCATGATTTGATTCCTGACATGGTGAAATACATGAAGGAAGAAGGCTATGCATACATCAGTGACGGTGCGTTGGTAGTGGATGTCAAGGAGGAGACAGATACCAAGGAAATGCCTCCCTGTATGATTTTAAAGTCCGATGGCGCAGCTCTTTACAATACCACTGATCTGGCTACCATTTTGGAGCGTATGAAGTTGTACAATCCCGATATGATGGTTTATTTGACAGACAAGCGTCAGGATCTCTATTTTGAGCAGGTGTTCCGTTGTGCACGCAAGACCAAGCTGGTGACTCCTGAGACTGATTTGAAATGGATTGGCTTCGGTACTATGAACGGCAAGGATGGCAAGCCCTTCAAGACCCGTGATGGCGGTGTTATGCGTCTGGAAACCTTGATTGCTGATACCAAGGAAGAGATGTTTAGAAAGATTAAGGAAGGCCGGGATATTTCTGATGAGGAAGCAATGCAGATTGCGGATATCGTTGCAGTGGCTGCGTTGAAGT
>CAYOGM010000163.1:0-5648 GCA_964403595.1 uncultured Acetatifactor sp.
GAAAAGGAACCCTGGGATTACAAGTATGATGTGACCGGTTCTCTCTGTGAGAACAATGATAAATTTGCTATCGACAGAATGTTGCCCAAGGTGGAAATCGGTGATTACATTGCCATTCATGATACCGGTGCTCACGGCTATGCCATGGGCTACAATTACAACGGTAAGCTAAAGTCCGCAGAGCTTCTCTTAAAGGAGGACGGCAGTGTGCAGTTGATTCGTCGTGCGGAGACTCCCAAGGATTATTTTGCAACCTTTGATTGCTTTGACATTTTTAACAAAATGGATTTTGAATAGGAGTATGACGGATGAGATATCCTCAGAATCTGAAAAATAACGGAACAATTGGCTTTGTGGCACCTTCCTTTGGGTGTGCCATAGAGCCATATAAATCCGGTTTTGCAAATGCGCAGAAAAAATTTGCTGAACGCGGATATCAGCTTGACTTAGGCCCGAACTGCTATGCAGGGGAGGGAATTGGTATCAGCAATACACCTGAAAAATGTGCTTTGGAATTAATGGATTATTATTGCAGTGAGAACAATGACTGTCTGATATCCTGTGGCGGTGGTGAACTTATGTGTGAGGTACTGTCCCATATAGATTTTGAGCGTATTAAGAGTGCAGAGCCTAAGTGGTATATGGGATATTCCGATAATACCAATTTTACATATTTGCAGGCAACCATTTGTGATACAGCAGCAATTTACGGTCCCTGTGCAGCAGCCTTTGGTATGGAGCCATGGCATGATGCTATTGAGGACGCTTTTGGTCTTATCACAGGCAAGAAGGATACTGTAACAGGTTATGACAAGTGGGAAAAGGAATCCTTAAAGGATGAGGAGCATCCCTTGGTTCCGTATCATGTAACAGAGGAGCGGATTCTACATTCTTATGTAGGAATGGAGAAGGTTTCCGACCGGCAAATAAGTATGAGTGGGCGGCTTTTGGGCGGCTGTATGGATTGTTTGGTAAATCTGTTAGGTACAAGGTTTGATAAGACTAAAGATTTTGTTGAGCGGTATAAAGAAGACGGAATTATTTGGTTTTTGGAGGCCTGCGATTTGAATGTGTTTGGTATCCGTCGTGCCATGTGGCAGATGGAGGAAGCGGGCTGGTTTGAGTATGCAAAAGGTTTTTTAATCGGAAGACCGCTGTGTTTCGGTCAGGAGATGATGGAACTGGATGCCTATAAGGCCGTGCTTGAGATTGCCGGGCGCAAGAAGGTACCGGTTATTATGGATGTGGATTTGGGACATTTGCCGCCAATGATGCCTCTGATTGTAGGCAGTCTGGGAGAAGTGACCGTACAGGGGAATGATGTTGCTATTAAAATGTATCAGATATAAAGTGAGGTACTATGCGAGAAGAAACGAGAAAAATAAACCATAGCTTAATGTTGGGCTGGACATTTATTGTGGCGATTCTGTCTGTAGCCTATATTGGAGAGGTTATTAAAGGGCAGAGAAGCTGGGGATATGTAGCTGTATTTATGGGAGTTACAATCATCCCATTTTTAATATGCAAATTTTTTTATCATAAAAATCCCGGCTGGGAAAAACTTCGTTATCGAATGGTGTGGTGCTATTCGATAATGTATATGTTTTGTCTTTTGACCGGTAGCACCAGTATGGTTTGTGTTTATATTCTGCCGTTGCTGTCACTTTTGATTCTCTACCACAATCCGGAATTGATTTTGTGGTCAGGGATCTTGAGTGTTTTGTTGAATATTGTGTCTATTATATTGAAATTTGTGATTGGAGATTTGAATCTGGAGACAAGTAAAGATGCAGAAATTCAACTTGCATTGATTATCCTGTGTTTTTTATTTTGTTATGCAGCGACTAAGATGTATGACCAGATTCACAAAACAAATAATGAGGTCATGGCGGAATTGGAGGAGAAGAATGCTCAGGCGCGCCAAATGACCATGCAGACGGTAATGACTATTGTAAATACCATTGATGCGAAGGATGAGTATACAAAAGGTCATTCTCAGCGAGTGGCGGAATATGCAGTGGCTCTGGCGGAGGAGCTGGGTATGGCGGAGGAGGAAGTGGAGCGTATCCGATATATTGGACTTTTGCATGACATTGGCAAAATAGGTGTTCCGGATGCTATTTTGAATAAACCGGGAAGACTGAATAATACAGAGTTTTCTCTGATGAAATTACATACCGTGGTTGGTGGAGAGATTTTGAAGGATATCAACTCCATGGAAGATTTGGACGTAGGTGCCAAATACCATCATGAGAGATATGATGGAAAGGGATATCCTGAGGGCCTGATCGGAGAGGAAATTCCTTTTGTAGCAAGAATTATTGGTATTGCGGATGCTTATGATGCCATGACAAGCCACCGTGTATACAGAAAACGTCTTTCTGATGAAACCGTACAGGAGGAAATTGCGCGGTGTGCAGGAACGCAGTTTGATCCGAAACTGGCGGAAGTATTTTTGCGGATGATTAAGGATGGGAAACTGAAAAACATTGATACAGACAGTTATGATGCGCAGGATGGAAGTGCCGATTCTATCGGTGGGGAGCTGCTGGAAAAATTGCTCGATGATGCGGGAGCCTATAATTCTGCAGAGAATAGCAAGGATGGACTTACCGGTGTATATAATCGTATATATGGTGAGCAGATGTTGTCAGATTACATAAAGTGCGGTGAAGGCTGTCTTATGTCGATTGATATTGATGCGTTGCGCAATACCAATAGCAGCTATGGTTTCTTGCGGGGGGATTTGCATATTAAAGCGATTGCAAATATTTTGGAAAGAAATTTTGCAAATAAGATTCTGTATCGAAACGATGGAGACCAGTTTATTTGTTTCTTGTTTGGATTGACGCGGGCAGATATTGTCGAGAATGAGGCTAATCGCCTGTTGCGGTGCATTGAGAAAACAGTGAAGGATACTCCGGAGCTTTATGGCTTGTCGGTATCTGTGGGATTGTTAATTGTCAGAACCGGTGAGTTTAGCTGTGAGGAAGCTTTAGGCAGAGTTGATAGAGCACTCTATTTTGCTAAGCAAAAGGGTGGCGGAGATTTGTGTAATTATCAGAGTCTGACAGCAAGCTTTCAGCCTAAGCTCTCCAATGGTGAATTGCAGAATGTGTTGGAATTCATTCACAATAAGGACAATTGTTCTAAGATATATGAGGCTAATTATCCGGAGTTCACACGAACAATTAATCATTTGGAGCGTTTCGTAGAGCGCAATGACCAACAGATGCACATTCTTATGTTTACCTTGTTGGCTACAGATGAAGAGGCGGCTACCATTGAACAGAAGATTACCGGCATGAAAATGTTGGAGGCAGCAGTGCTATCTTCAATACGCAAGTCAGACATTACCATGCAGTTATCCAGTTCCCAAAGAATTGTTGTGCTCATGAATATGGATGAGGAAAATCGGATGTTGGCAATAAATCGTATTATTAGCGCATTTTATAAGAGCGATATAAATAAGCTGTTTAGTATTGTTCATGAGGTGGCTGATTTGTCAGCAGGAGAAAATCAGTAATCAGAAGCAGAGGTTTAACGCCTCTGCTTCTCAATCAGCCTAAATGCTAAAATTTTAGCAAAGAGTATGACATTATGTCACGCGGGAAAAAGAGAAAAACTATTTCGACAAGGGATTTGTATGATTTTGTATGATTTTAATAAAAAAATTGCAAAAAACACTTGCCAAGGATGAAAAACTGTGTTAATATATTTTTTGTTGTGAGAGCAACTTGCCGGCGTGTCGGAATGGCAGACGAGGCAGACTCAAAATCTGTTGTGGGCAACCACGTGCGGGTTCAAGTCCCGCTGCCGGCACTTTGAAACACCGAGAGATTCGGTGTTTTTTTGTTAATCAAAGTTCAGAGTATAATGGTTTGCAATCTTATTGGTTATATAAAGGTCGTATAGATACAGTTACAAACACAGAACATGTTTGGATAAATAAGTTGTAGTTGTTGATATAAAGAGGGTAAGAGGATTCTGTTTGGTGTATAAACTTATCACACCTATCTGAGATTTCTATTTCTATTATAAAAGTATATTTTTGTTTATTTTTTCCCTAATTTGGTGTATAGTAATAATATATGTGCGTTTATTAGAGAATGTATCAGGGTGGCGGATATGACTTGTAAGGAATTCGAGAAAATGATTCCGGATTTTTTGAATCGGAAGCTGGATTTTCTCACGTTGAAAAAATTTAACGAGCATATGGAGTCCTGCGCGGAATGTCGGGAGGAATTGACGATTCAGTTTCTGGTGACAGAGGGTATGCAGCGCCTTGAGGAAGGTAATGCTTTTGATATGCAGGCAGAACTTGATGAACGTCTTGAGGAGGCTAGAAATCATACACGATTTCATTCGGCATTTTTGTATGTGGGAGCAGCGCTTGAGACTTTGGCGATTGTTTTTATTGTGATGTTTGTGATTTGGATGCTTATATAAGCGAGATAGTGCAGTCAGGCAGGGAACGATATCAGATAAATGCTTGAAATATATGTAACAAGAAGGATATTGTATGAAGAAACTTGTTTTGATAGATGGTCATAGTATTTTGAACAGGGCGTTTTATGGCGTGCCGGACCTTTCCAATGCGGAGGGCCTGCATACCAACGCTATTTTTGGATTTTTGAATATTATGTTTAAAATCTTGGAGGAAGAGAAACCGGAGTATCTTGCGGTTGCTTTTGATGTTCATGCGCCTACCTTTCGTCATGAGATTTATGAGGCTTATAAGGGTACCAGAAAGCCTATGCCGGAGGAACTGAGAGAGCAGGTTCCTGTGATGAAGGAAGTGCTTCGCTCCATGGGTATCGTTATTATGGAGCAGGCAGGGCTTGAGGCAGATGATATTCTGGGTACGCTTGCCAAGAAGGCGGAGAAAGAGGGCATTGAGGTATCTTTGGTGTCCGGAGACCGCGACCTTTTGCAGATTGCAACGGATACCATCAAAATACGCATCCCCAAGACCAAGAGAAACGGCACAGAGATAGAAGATTATTATGCGAAGGATGTGCTGGCGGCTTATCAGGTGACACCGGAGCAGTTTATTGATTTGAAGGCTCTTATGGGAGATGCTTCCGACAATATTCCGGGCGTACCTAAGGTGGGAGAGAAGACAGCTTCTGCGCTGATTGTTGAGTATGGTTCTCTTGCAAATCTCTATGAGCATGTGGATGAGGTTTCCAAGAATGCAATCAGGGAGTCATTAAAGGCTAATAAGCATTTGGCGGATTTGAGTAAGACGCTTGCCACCATCAAGGTGGACTGTGATATAGAATTGGATTATGAGGCAGCCAAGGCGGAGAATTTCTACACCCCGGAAGCCTATGCCATGTTCAAGAAATTAGAATTCAAGAATATGCTGGGTCGCTTTGATAAGTCCAATATGGCGGCGAAGAATGATGTGCTTGCCACCTTTAAGCAGTTGGGAAGCCTGCAGGAATTGGAAGGGCTTGTTAAGAAGGCGACAAAGAGCGTCGGCGATGAGTGTGTGGGTCTGTATCTTCTTAGGGAAGCAGGTCGCGTGCTGGGCGTTTCCATGTGTTTATCTGAGGAAGAGACATTCTTTTATGCAATTGCCTGTGAGAAGGCTGCAGAGGGTCAGTTGTCTTTGTTTGAGACACCCACAGAGGAGAAGGATG
>CAYOGM010000164.1:0-5635 GCA_964403595.1 uncultured Acetatifactor sp.
GTGGTTGATACTTTGCCCTTGAATAGTCCAGTTAATTAGTGACGGTTATACTAGTAAGTCTAATGCAACTGGTAAAACAATATCTAACGATAAAGCAAAAGGTGAGGAAAATAAACGTAAACGAGTGACAAGTCCTATTGGTAGAAGGAATACTTATAATACTCGGAAAAAGGCAGAAGAAGCTGCGCGAAGAGCTGGTGGAGGAAGAAAACCAGAGCATCATCCTAGAGGATGTCATGGCAATTCGCGTGGACATTTTCATCCGAATGTGTCGAATCCATACAGGCAAACTCCACATGGTGCATCGAGTCATGATCATTATTACTATCCAGACTAATAAACTGTTTTGGGAGGAAAAGTCTATATTATTAGATTAAATAAAAGTTATGAAAATTAATAGCGTTGAACAAGAAATGGTAAAAGATTTTGTTGACAAAAATAAGCAAGAAAGAATAATTTGGGAACTTTCTAATTCCGAAAAAAGAAAGAGGATAATGATAAATAGATTTGCGGGCCCTAACCTATTAAAAAGAAATTGTATGCGTGAAATAAACTATATGTCTGCCAAGGAAATGGAAAAATATTTTATGCAATTGAGAGGCGGGAAAGATGTATATTTTATTGGGGAAAGCTATATCGGTGCTTTATCGTTGAAAGAAGCAGTTATATGTGCTGATAGGGGAGAAATTTGTATCATTTATTGTGGAGAAGGAATTGGCTATTATCAAGGTGAAGAAGAAGGTGGTAAAATACCGAGATTTTTATTGCTGAAAAACAATTAAAAAATGTTGTGAAGAGTTTGTCCAAGTAAGCAGTACCACCCACACCTACAAGTATGACAGTACATGTAAGGATAAGCTGATTTCCTACGATGGAAAAACCATCACTTATGATGCGTTTGGCTGCCCTCTGAATTACATGGGTTCTACCATGATCTGGGATGTAAATGGTAATCTGACCAACATCACCAAGGGTAGTACAAAAATCAGTTATACCTATTTGGCAGATGGAAACCGGAGCAGCAAAACCATAAATGGTACAAAAACGACTTACAACTACAACAATGGCTTTCTGCTTTCAGAAACTACCGGAAATGAAACCCTTTACTATTATTATGACAGTGCGGGTAGAGTGGCTTCCATTGGTTACCAGAAGGGCAGCGCCGCAGAAGTAGATTACTTCTTTACCAGAAACCTTCATGGAGACATCATCGGGGTATACCGCAGCAGCGATTCCAAGCTGATTGGAACCTATGAGTACGATTTGTGGGGTAAGTTAATCAGCGCCAAAGAAGCAAGCAAGGGTATTGATACCAACGGAATACTGACCAAGAATCCTTTTCGTTACAGAGGATATTACTACGATAATGAGACTGGATTCTACAACCTGAGTACACGATTTTATGACCCGGCAATCCGCAGATTTATTCATGCGGACAGTGTGAACCTGCTCAGGGTAGCTACAATGTCTGTTGGCTGCAAGAATCTGTTTAATTACTGTGAGAATAATCCGGTAGGTTGTGCGGACAGCAGCGGAACCTATGTAGATTTTATACTTGATGTGGTTACATTAGGAATTAGTATAAATGATGTACAACAGCATCCAGATGATACATGGGCTAAGGTTGGACTTGTTTTAGATGGTGCAGATCTCATTTTACCGGGAGTATGTTTTCTGGGAGAAGGCTGTCGTGGATTGCGTTTGGGTGTCAAGTATTGGGATGATATCTGTGACGGATTCAAGGATCTTTTCAAGCTTGGCAAGAAGGTTGATACTGGGGTTGTTGATGATGCTGGAGAAGCGGTAATAAAGGGTGGCTCAGATGCCATAAAAAGTGCAGATTTAGTTTTCGGAAGTAGTACCAAATCAGCACAAAAATTGTTGAATCAGATGAATAAAAGAGGATGGACAGAAGATTTAATAAAAAATACAGTTGACAATCCACATACTATTCGTACTAGCGTAAATAAAGCTACAGGAAACTCAGCAACCGTATTTTATACACAACAAGGTTCCTATGTTATTGTGGATGATATTACGAAAAAAATAGTTCAGATTAGCGACAATATAAATCCATCTACATGGGCACCGGATTCGAGCATAATTGATCCATATATACCAGATTGAGGTAAATAATATGAAACTTTCACAAATAAGTACGCTAATTAAAACGGTTGAATATGCGGGGGAAGATTTTATTAATCTTCAAGACTTGTATAATTTGCTAAATGCAGAAGTACAGATTGAAATGGAGGACTGTTTAATTACTCCTTATTATCTTAAAGATAATAGACGGATGGAATTATATCAGTATGAGTTCTGCTGTACTAGTGAATGTAATTTTGAAGAGTATATTCTAGAAGTAACAGGAAAAAAGAAAATTGAAGAAATTCCAAAAGAAATTTTTTGCCTAAGAAAGAATTGTTTTGCAACCATTGATGAATCGAACAGATTATTGGAGTTTTTGAAATTTATTCTAGAAAACAAAGATTTGCAAGAGGAAGTTAAGAAAACATTCGGCAACTATATGGTAGAGGATTTATATGCTATAATTTATTGAGCTACTTTCTGTTAATATTTTACATCCGAGGATGAAAATGCAAATATTCTCTTAATACCTAAACAGAATTGAGAATGTTCTATCAGCGACGACCATGATATGCTCCCTTCTAAGTAGACAAGTGAAACAACAAAAACTTGTCACTTAGGAGGGCGCAAAATGTGAATTGTGGTGAAAAAGGGTTTATAGTCATAGCACCCAGTCTAAGTATTACATCTCAAGCACCTACACTTTCAGTGGTAATTTCCCAGCTTCCTTCACGGATGAGGCAGGCAATACCACCACCTATGTGTACGATGAGCAGAAGGGGCGGCTGTTAAGCACCACCCTGCCCGGAGGAAGCAGTGCGGGAACGGTGACGGTAAGCTATGGCTACGACAATGATGACCGTCTCACCTCCGTGACCCAGAGCGGCAGAAAAGTAGGCTACAGCTACAACTCCTTTGACGAGCTGACAGGCATCAGCCATAACGGCTTCACTTACGGCTTTACCTATGATGGCTTTGGAAACGTGCTGACCACCTCCATAGCAGGAAAGGTAATCAGCACCAACCAGTACGCAGCCAATAATGGAAGCTTGAAGAAGACTACCCTGGCGGACGGAACGGTGCTGGAAAATACATATGATAGTTACGGCAACATTACCAGCAATAAGGTGGGTGGCAATGTTACCAACAAGTACACCTTTGACAATGACGGCAACCTGTCCAGACAGGTGGACAAGGTAGCCAACCTGACCACCAAGTACGACTATAACGATTCCGACAAGGTGGTAAGAAGTGAGGTTTACACCGGGGAGGGAACGGCGGCAGCCAACCTTCAGAGCCGTATGCAGTACACCTATACCAAAAGCGGTCTGATAGGTGGTCTGTCCTATGAGGAAAAGGATGGAAAGGTAAGAAGCTACGCTTATACCTATGCAAACGACGAGTTGCCCACCAAGAGCACCCATCCTGACGGCAGTAATACCCAGTGGACTTACGATGTTCTTAGAAGAAGCACCAAAACCGTGTTCACTCCCAAATCCGGCGTGGCAGATGGCAAAAAGCTGTATACCACCTATGCTTATCAGGATGGTAAGCACAGCGTAAACGGCAGCACCAAGACCACCACAACGGGGCTGGTCAAGACCTATACCAATAAGTTTGGTAACAGTGGCAGTGCCGTGTCAAAGTTTGATTATACCTACGATTCCTGGGGCAACATCACCAGGATCACGGACAAGGCTTCCAAGAACCGTACTTATACCTACAACGCTTATGGTGAGGTAACCAAGGCTACCGAGGCCTACAGTAACGGCACAACTACCACTTATAATTATACTTACGATGCAGGTGGAAATATCGTAAAAGAGCAGGTGGGCAGTACCACCCACACCTATAAGTACGACAGCGTGTGGAAGGACAAGCTGATTTCCTACGATGGCAAATCCATCACTTATGATGAGGCAGGCCATCCTCTGAATTACATGGGAACCACCATGAGCTGGGATGTGAACAACAACCTGACGAACCTTACCAAGGGCAGCACGAAAATCAGCTACACCTACCAGTCCACAGGAGAACGCCGCAGTAAGACGGTAAACGGCACGACCACTACCTACAACTACAACAATGGCCTGCTCCTCTCCGAGACCAAGGGCAATGAAACCTTCCGCTACTACTACGACAGTACCGGCAAGGTAACCTCCATCGGCTACCAGAAGGGCAGTGCCGCAGAGGTAGGTTACTTCTTTGCAAGAAACGGACAGGGAGATGTTGTTGCAATTTATCGGAGCAGTGACTCCAAGCTGATTGGAACCTATGAGTATGATTTGTGGGGCAAGTTAATCAGTGCCAAGGAAGCCAGCTCCGGCATTGATACCGACGGTATCCTGACCAAGAACCCGATTCGGTACAGAGGGTACTACTACGATAATGAGACTGGGTTCTATTATTTGCAGAGCCGTTACTATGACCCAAGTGTGAGAAGGTGGATAAGTCCTGATAAAATAGAAGTAGTATTAGAACATTTGGATAATAGTATTATAGCAACGAATCTGTATGCATATTGCCTTAATAATCCAGTTGACAAGTATGACCCAGATGGTTATTTTGCTATGGCGGCAACAGCAACCGTTGCAGCATCTGGGGCTACGTTGACTGGAACATGGGGAGTTGGTGTGTCGAATTGCTGGAATCCTGTTGGTTGGGTTGCGTTAGGTGTAGCAGTTGGGATTACGTTAGCTGTAGTCATTACTGAGGTTGAGCCAGTTGCATATGAGATGTCCCAAAAAGAAAAAAAGGAAGTGGATCCATATGCAAGACCGGATCAAAAGAAACAGGGGAGAGAAAGAAAGAATAAGGCTCGGCAAAAGGATGATTGGAAGCCAAGGTCAAATCCTAAGCCACCTAAAAAACATACACCAGGTAGAGACCATAGAAAGTATTAAAGGAGATAAAATGCATATTTGGTTAATCCATAATTGGGAAAAAAACCTAAGAAGTGATAGTAAAAGAAGAACAGGTATATATTTTAAATATGACCAAAATGTTGATTTGGAAGTGAAAAACGCATGCAAAAATTTTGCTAGATGGTTGAGAAGAAATTATGAGTTTCCAATGAGAGTGCCTATATACATTAAAGGTGCAGAGCGTATTAAAACAATGGATGGAGATTGGGTTGTTGGGAGTTTTTTTGAACCAAATGATTATTCTGTAGAGCCATATATACGGATTGCGACAGGGGACTATATTGATTTAAAGAATACCATAGGAAGAGATAATGCATTGGCTTCAATGCTGTTAACGATTGCTCATGAATTAACACATTATTATCAATGGATTAATAATTTACAACTTACAGATATTGGTCGAGAAAGACAAGCAACACGTTATTCGCACTTAATAGTAGATGAATATGCTTTAACCAGAGATCATCCATAAAGTATACTATTCAATCCTTGTGCCATTATCTAAGGCAGGTAACTGTTTTCCTATGAGCATCATCCATATGTATAACTCTAATGCCGCAAGGGGAACATCCATGTTTTTGACGAGCAGGGCAGAGCGGTCTGCATCTACTCCAAGTCCGTAA
>CAYOGM010000165.1:0-5592 GCA_964403595.1 uncultured Acetatifactor sp.
GTGGTGTACTTCTGGCTGAAGCCTAGGAGCTTTTGCGCGATTTTGCCGAGAAACATCAGATTCCTGTGGTTTCTACCATGATGGGTATCGGAATTATGCCTACAAAACATCCTCTGTACTATGGTATGGTAGGCAACAATGGCAAGGCATACGCCAACCGCGCCATGAACGAATCGGACCTTTTGATTATGGTTGGCGCAAGAGTTGCGGATCGTGCAGTGAATCAGCCGGATTTGATTACCAGAAACAAAGTTTTGGTGCATATCGATGTAGATCCTGCGGAAATCGGTAAAAATGCCGGCCCTACCATCCCTTTGGTTGGTGATGCCAAACATATTTTTGAAGATTTATTGAATGAAGAGCTTGATTGCAACTGTACGGACTGGCTTGCCACCTTGGAAGAGTATCGCATTGAAATGGAAAAGAAGCGTACGCCCAATCCCGATTATGTAGATCCTGCTGCATTTATTAACATGCTTTCTGAGGCTATGGAGGAAAATGCAGTTTATGTGGCCGATGTCGGACAGAATCAGATCTGGTCCTGTGGTTATCATGTGGTCAAAAAAGGAAAATTCCTCACCTCCGGCGGCATGGGAACAATGGGTTACTCTATCCCGGCAGCGCTTGGAGCAAAGGTTGCTGCTCCCGACAGACAGGTGATTGCAGTCTGCGGAGACGGCTCCTTCCAGATGTCCATGATGGAACTTGCTACCATGAAACAGCATAATGTTCCTGTAAAGATTATTGTTCTGAAGAACAATTTTCTGGGTATGGTGCGCCAGTATCAGCATTTTACCTACAAGGACAACTACTCTGTGGTTGATTTGAGCGGAAGTCCTGACTTGGAGAAGCTCGCAGCTGCTTATGACTTACCATTCCTTCGTCTTGAAAATATGGACAAGGCAACGGAAACCATTGAAGCCTTCCTGAAAAAGGATGAATCCATGTTGCTTGAATGTCTCATTGACCCCATGGATTTAGTATAATATCCGAGAAAGGATTACATTATGAAAAAACAGATTTATTCCGTTCTGGTGGAGAACCGTTCCGGTGTTTTGGGCAAGGTGGCCGGACTTTTCGCCAGAAGATGTTTTAATATTGATTCCTTGGCTGTAGGAGAAACGGATTCACCCGATGTATCCTGTATGACCATTGTATCCGGTGGAGATGAGCGTACCATCGAACAAATTGAAAAACAGCTTAACAAGAAGCTGGATGTTATCAAAGTAAAAATGTTTAAAGAGGAGCAGTGTGTCACGCGCGAACTGATGCTGATTAAGGTAAAATACAACAAGAACAACCGTAAAGATATCATGGAAATCTGTGATATCATGAAAGCTGAGATTGTAGATATGTCCAAGCATTATATGATGATTCAGATATGTGATGTGCCGGATCGTATCAAGCTGATGTTACAGCTGTTCCAGTCCATCAGTATTGTGGAGGTTGCCCGCACCGGAACCTTGGCATTATCTAAGTGTATGGAGAATGATTAACCCATTGACATTAACACTTTAACGTGCTATAGTATGGAGAGTGGCGGTAAGTAAAACGCTATTTTCAAGAAGCACTAGGAAGGAAACAGACTATGCAGAAGAAAGTTTTTCAGTTACTGGTAGATAACAACTCCGGAGTTCTCAGCCGTATTTCCGGCTTGTTTTCCCGCAGAGGATACAATATTGACAGCATTACAGCTGGCGAAACTACAGAATACGGTCACACACGTGTTACCATCGTAACCAGTGGTGATGATGAGATTCTGGAACAGATTGAGAAACAGCTTGCAAAGTTGGTTGATATTCGTAGCATCAAGGAACTGAAGCCCGAAGAGAGTGTTTACAGAGAGCTTGTACTGATTAAAGTAAAGGCTACCGCTGAACAGCGTCAATCAATTGTTGCTGTTACAGATATTTTCCGCGCGAAGATTATTGATGTTTCTCATGAATGCCTGATTGTAGAACTGACCGGTAATCAGTCTAAGGTTGATGCTTTCATCGGTCTGCTGGAAGGTTATGAAATCCTCGAAATTGCACGTACCGGTATTGCCGGTTTGTCCAGAGGTATTGACAACAACGCATAAAAGGGTCTAGTATATTACATAGTTAGCTTTAGGGGAATCCCCTATCAGTTATATATTTAAACATTATGGAGGAAAAGAAAAAATGGCTAATAAGATTTATTATCAGGAAGATTGTAATCTCTCTCTGCTTGATGGCAAGACCATTGCTGTTATCGGTTACGGCAGCCAGGGTCATGCACATGCATTGAATGCAAAGGAGTCCGGTTGCAACGTTATCATTGGTTTGTACGAGGGTTCTAAGTCCTGGGCAAAGGCAGAGGCACAGGGATTTGAGGTATATACCGCAGCTGAAGCTGCAAAGAAGGCTGACGTTATCATGATTCTCATCAATGATGAGCTTCAGGCAGCTATGTACAAGAAAGATATTGAGCCCAATTTGGAAGAGGGCAATATGTTGATGTTCGCTCATGGTTTCAACGTACATTTCGGACAGATTGTTGCTCCTAAGAATGTAGATGTTACCATGGTAGCTCCTAAGGGCCCCGGCCACACCGTTAGAAGTGAGTATCAGGCTGGTAAGGGTGTTCCCTGTCTGGTAGCTGTACATCAGGACGCTTCCGGCAAAGCTCTTGACAAGGCTTTAGCTTATGCACAGGCAATCGGTGGTGCAAGAGCCGGTGTTCTTGAGACTGATTTCCGCACCGAGACTGAGACTGACCTCTTTGGTGAGCAGGCAGTTCTTTGTGGTGGTGTTTGTGCACTTATGCAGGCTGGTTTCGAGACTTTGGTTGAGGCTGGTTATGACCCCAGAAATGCATACTTCGAGTGTGTTCACGAGATGAAGCTGATTGTAGATTTGATTTATCAGTCCGGTTTTGCAGGAATGAGATACTCCATCTCCAACACTGCTGAGTACGGCGATTACATCACCGGACCTAAGATTATTACTGAGGATACCAAGAAGGCAATGAAGAAGGTTCTTTCCGACATTCAGGACGGTACCTTTGCAAAGGACTTCCTGCTTGATATGTCTGCAGCAGGTGGTCAGGCTCACTTCCGTGCAATGAAGAAGCTGGCTGCTGAACATCCTGTTGAGGTAGTAGGTGAGGATATCCGTAAGCTTTACAGCTGGAACAACGAGAGCGACAAGCTCATCAACAACTAATCAGACTTTAAGGGATGCGGTTCTGCTGCATCCCTTTTCTTAACTTTAAATAAGGTTCATGAATAGAGGGACAAATATGAGCAAACGTACTTTTGAACAGAAACTGCGTGCACCTAAAGGGATAGAGCCTGAAAATTGGTTTATCGAATGCTATCGTAGATATGAAGGAAAACCTCTTAGAATTCTGACCGCTCTATATAAAGGAAATTATCACAAGTTTTTTCTGGCAGTGCTGTTTTTCTTTATTAAGCATGCCTGTGTCTGGGTGTTGCCAATTGTAACGGCTAATATAATCAATGATATTACTACCGGTAATCCCGATGCTTTGCGTAACACAATTTATTATTCAGGTTTTATGATTGTACTGGTTGCCATCAATGTGCCTATGAATTATCTGTATACAGATTATAAAAGTCAGGCAACACGATATGCAGAAACAGGTCTTCGAAAGGCTTTGATTCGTAAGTTACAGCAACTATCGATGACCTATCATGTGGGGACCTTGTCCGGTAAAATACAGTCAAAAATCATGCGTGATGTGGAGGCTGTAGAAGGGTTGTCTACACAATTATTCCTGAGTATTTTAAACATTGCTTTAAATATAATGGTAGCCCTTGTTGTAACCATCAACAAGAGCCCTGTGGTATTCTGCTTTTTTCTGATAACTACACCTATTGCCGCCATAACAATGGTATCTTTCCGCAATATTATGAAAAAACGCAACGCAGAATTCAGAAAAGAGATGGAAGAGACCTCCGGACGGGTTATGGAGATGGTAGAATTGATTCCTGTTACCAGAGCTCACGCTTTGGAAGAACGGGAAGTGCAGAAGATGAGCGGTCAACTCTTTACGGTTGCAGAGAAAGGATATCGGCTGGATTTGGTACAGTCGCTGTTTGGTTCGGTAGGATGGGCTATTTTCCAGATATTCCAAGTAATTTGTCTTGGATTTACAGGCTATTTGGCCTTTAGCGGAACCATTCTTGTGGGCGATATCGCCCTTTATCAGAATTATTTTGCCACTATTGTGAATCAGGTGTCTGCCATTATATCACTGGTGCCTGTGATTGCTAAGGGGATTGAATCGGTCAACTCCATTGGAGAAGTTCTGTTATCGGATGAAATTGAAAATAACGAGGGCAAGTCACAAATTCAGGATGTGAAAGGCGCCTTTTCCTTCAAAGATGTCCATTTTGAATATAAGGGTGGTGGAAAACGCACATTAAACGGGCTGAATCTTGAGGTGACTCCCGGCGAAACCATTGCCCTTGTTGGGGAATCCGGCGCAGGCAAAACCACTATTTTAAATCTGGTTATCGGTTTTTATCTGACAGGTCAGGGACAGGTTCTCTTGGATGGCCAAAATATGAATGACATTGATTTGCGAAGCTATCGCAAACATCTGGCAGTAGTGCCCCAGACATCCATTTTATTCTCCGGAACCATCCGGGACAATATTATCTATGGTTGTGAGGATGTCACCCCTGAGAAATTAGATGAGGTTATTTGCGCAGCCAACTTAAAAGAGTTAATTGATTCACTGCCGGATGGGCTTGATACCATGGTGGGAGAACACGGTGGTCGTCTTTCCGGTGGTCAGCGACAGCGCGTATCTATCGCAAGAGCTTTGATTCGCAACCCTAAAGTCATTGTACTGGATGAGGCAACCTCTGCTCTTGACAGTATTTCCGAAAAAATGATTCAGGAAGCTGTAAATAATCTGACCCGCAACCGTACCACTTTTATTGTGGCGCACAGACTATCCACGATTCGTGATGCGGATAAAATTGCGGTTATTGATGCCGGAAAATGTATTGAATACGGCACATATGAGGAATTGATGGCTTTGGAAGGGCGTTTTTATCAGATGCAGAAGTTACAAAGTTAATTGCCGGAGCTTATTTTATTAAAAATTTTTACTTTATATGACACAAATGCTTTTAAAACAAAAATATTTGTGATATTATTATTTGTAAGGCTTTTATAGAGATTTTTATGGAGGAAAACAGACAATGGGTATGACAATGACACAGAAGATTCTGGCAGCTGCCGCAGGACTTGATAAGGTAGAAGCCGGACAGCTGATTGAGGCAAACCTTGACCTGGTTCTGGGCAATGATATTACCAGCCCCGTAGCCATCAAGGAGATGGACAAGATGAAGGTAGACGGCGTATTTAACAAGGATAAGATTGCGCTCGTTCCTGACCATTTTGTACCCAATAAAGATATCAAATCTGCAGAACATTGCAAATGTGTAAGAGAGTTTGCAAGACGCAACGAGATTACTAATTATTTTGAAGTGGGAGAGATGGGTATTGAGCATGCACTTCTTCCCGAAAAAGGACTGACAGTTGCCGGCGATGTAATCATCGGCGCAGATTCTCACACCTGTACTTATGGCGCATT
>CAYOGM010000166.1:0-5577 GCA_964403595.1 uncultured Acetatifactor sp.
CATTGATCGAGGCTGGTATCGTAAAGAACCCCAGAGATGGTGTTAAGATACTCGGAAACGGAGAACTTACCAAGAAACTCAACGTTAAGGTAGATGCTTACAGCGCATCTGCAAAGGAAAAAATCGAGGCACTTGGTGGAAATGCTGAGGTGATGTAATGTTTACAACACTCAAAAATGCATGGAAAATCAAAGAAATTAGACAGAAACTTATTTATACTCTGGGCATGTTGCTTGTGATTCGTCTTGGATCACAGCTGCCTGCTCCGGGTATTAACCCTGAGTTCTTTGCAAACTGGTTTGCTGGTCAGGCTGGAGATGCATTCAGCTTTTTTGATGCAATTACCGGTGGTTCTTTCCTTAGCATGTCCATTTTTGCATTGAACATCAGCCCTTACATTACTTCCTCCATCGTGGTTCAGCTGTTGACCATCGCTATCCCCAAGCTTGAGGAGATGCAGAGAGACGGCGAAGATGGAAGAAAGAAGCTTGCAGCCATCACTAGATATTTAACTATCGCATTGGCATTGATGCAGGCTACTGCAATGGCGATTGGATTTGGTCGTCAGGGTTATTTGACACAGTATAACGCATTGAATGTAATCACTGCAGTTGCAGCTCTTACCGCAGGTAGTGCATTCCTCATGTGGGTAGGTGAGAGAATTACCGAAAACGGTGTTGGAAATGGTATTTCTATTGTGTTGGTAATCAACATTATCTCCAGATTGCCTGAGGATATGAAGAACCTTTACAATCAGTTTGTAGCTAATAAGTTTGCCAGCGGTGCTCCTGCATCAGGTATTCTGGCAGCTGTAATCATTCTTGCAATCATCGTTGGAATGGTGGTGCTGGTTATCATCTTGAACGGTGGTGTGCGCAAGATTCCCGTTCAGTACGCTAAGAAAGTACAGGGACGCAAGATGGTTGGTGGACAGACCTCCAACATTCCTTTGAAGGTTAACACCTCAGGTGTTATTCCTATCATCTTTGCTCAGTCCATCATGCAGATGCCTGTTATGATTTGTACATTCATCGGCTACGAGGGAACCGGAGTTTGGGCTCACATCCTTAAGGGATTGAACTCCAACTACTGGTGCAAGCCCACTGAGCTTGTTTATTCCATTGGTTTGTTGGTATATATTTTGTTAGTAATTTTCTTTGCATATTTCTATACATCTATTACCTTCAATCCGATTATGATTGCGGACAATATGAAGAAGCAGGGTGGATTTATTCCCGGTATCAGACCCGGTAAGCCCACCAGCGATTATCTGGACAGAGTCCTCAACTACATCGTATTTATCGGTGCAGTATTCTTGATTCTGGTTGCAGTAATCCCTTATTTCTTCAACGGTGTGTTCGGCGCAAGCGTATCTTTTGCAGGTACCAGCTTGATCATTATCGTAAGTGTTATTCTTGAGACTGTTAAGCAGATTGAGTCTCAGATGCTTGTTCGTAACTACAAGGGATTCCTTGAAAACTAATATGTTTTTGAAAAGAAGCTGTTGCACCATTTGGTGCACAGCTTCTTTTTTCGATTGCTTGGGAATTGTGGGTATGGGGGACGAGGGGGCCGGCTACTCTCTTTGTATAACGGTACTACGAACTTAAGAATCTCTAATCTTCTGTCAGAAAGGTTTATGACAGTATGACGCACACGGGTCCAACGCGCATCCATGCGCGGAGGACCCTAGCTGAGCCATCCATGGCTCAGCTGTGCTGTTTCATGAGACAGAAGATAAGAGTTTCTAAAGTTCTTCGTCATGTTATACAAAGAGAGTAGCCGGCCCCCTCGTCTTCCACACTCACAATTTCCAGGAGGATGAAAGGGCATCATCGGCTGGTGGAGACGCTTTCATAAATAGGGAAGTAAGTCGGTTATGAGTGCTTTAGGTGGAGAAAGAAGAGGTTATAGTGTGGGGAGAAGGTGATTGGTTGACAGCTTTGTTGGGATAAGGGTAGAATGGTAAAAAGGAGTGTTACTGTTGTAGGTAGTTTGATTTGATTTTGAGGAATTGTGATATGAAGAAGCAGGTGTTTAATCCGTATTTACCAAGCTTTGAATATGTACCGGATGGTGAGCCGTATGTGTTTGGAGATAGGTTGTATGTTTATGGTAGTCATGATAGGTTTGGTGGAGAGACTTATTGTGAGAATGATTATGTGTGTTGGTCAGCGCCTGTCAGTGATTTGTCTGATTGGAGATATGAGGGTGTGATTTACAAGAAGACTTCGCATCCGGAGGATGATGTACATAAAAGGACCTGTCTTCATGCACCGGATGTGGTGCATGGGGCGGATGGCAGATATTATCTGTATTATTCCATGAGTGGGTCTTCCATTATGTCGGTTGCGGTTTGTGATTCTCCGGCAGGTGAGTATAAATATTATGGTGACGTGGTGGATTCGGAGGGAAAGCCGGTGGGATATTTTCCGGGGGATTATATCCAGTTTGACCCATCCATATTTATTGACGATGATGGAGGAATTTATCTTTATTCAGGTTTTGCACCTGCGGCTGACGAAGACAAAGCAGGGCATAAGCAGTTAGGTTGTCATGTGAGTGAACTGGAAGCGGATATGTTGACGGTCAAATCAGGTCCAAAGCTTTTGATTCCGAAGGACTGGAAACAGGATGAGGGTGCAGCTTATTTTGAGGCACCTTCAATGCGCAAAATCAATAATCGATATTATTTGTGCGAGGTCATGCAAAGGGAAGTCTTGCGGTAGGACTTGGCGAGAACTTTGCGGTTGCAAAGATTGTTGGAAGTATTTTGCTTGAGCTGGATACAGACGACTGGGAAAGTATGGTGGTCCATGTCAACATATCTTGTGGCAAATGGGCACTGTTCTTTCGGTATGAAGGTGAAGGAACTTTTGATATGCTGGAATTTGAATTAAGTTAGGAGAAGATGATGAGCAACAGGATTGCAATAAAAGGTGAAATTGATGTTGCGCTGGCAACAAATGTGGTACAAAGGCTACTTGATTTTTCAGATCGACACCCGAGTGAAACTATCAGTATTTATATCAGTAGCAAAGGTGGAAGTGTTACAAATGGAATGGCAATATATGATGTTATTTCGTACATTCCGAATCCAGTGTCAACAATTGCTGACGGATGTGTGGGTGGGATTGCCACTTTGATTTTGGCTGCGGGAACACCGGGAATGCGTTGTGCCTATGAGGGAACACAAATTGGATTGGGTTCTTTTTATGCAGCACAAAATACCCAACAGATTTCTCCGATAATAGGTTCTGTAATACAAAAGATATATCAGGCAATGGCAAAGCATACAAAGCTGACTGTGTCGGAGATGGCTTTGCAAGAGAATGTATTGGATGTTGAGGCAGCAATGGAGGTTGGGATTATTGATAAAGTAATCGGATAATTATTATAGCCGTTAATGTATGGAAGGAGATGACTTAGTGCAACGTAAAAACAAAACATGGTACAAAGAAATATGGACCTTAGATATCAAGAATCACTCTTGGACGGAAGAGACCAAAGGTCAGGTGGATTTCCTGATAAAGGCACTGGGGTTAACCGGTGGGGAGAAAATTCTGGATTTGGCATGCGGATTTGGCAGGCATAGTCTGGAGTTTGCCCGAAGAGGTTTTACAGTTGTTGGTGTGGATATTACCAAGGAATATGTTGAGGACGCAGCGGTACAGGCGACCCAAGAGAATCTACAGGCAACTTTTCTGCATAAAGATATTCGGGAAGTGGATTTTCGGGAGGAGTTTGATGTAGTTCTCAATATGGCGGATGGAGCTATTGGTTATTTGGAAAATGAAAATGAGAACCTTAAGATATTTGATGTTGTTGTCAAGGCGTTGCGTCCCGGAGGCAAACATATCATGGATATTATGAGCGCAGACTATGCGGATAGTCATTTCCCATGTGATTTGTGGTCGGCAGGTGAGAACGGGATTACCTTATCTAAGTTTGAATGGGACAGAGATAGTCAAATCATGCTGTATGGTCAGAATGATTTTGCTTACGGCGAGATGCTTACAGTGCCTCAATTCGAAAGCGGTGACCCAATACGCTTGTACCATAGGAAAGAAGTAGAGGAAATTATGCGACAACGTGGTATGGCGGTGAAACAGATTTTCGCAGATTTTGCCGGAAGCCCTACTGATGCCAATTCAATCCAAATGGTAATATTCTCAGAAAAATCTTAGAGGTAGTTGAGAATTTGTAGAGGAGAATAAGGATGGGGTTTATCTCATATAGCTTGGAATTTTATTATAACGAATTACAGAAATTAGAATCTCAAAGTGTAACAGAAGATACAATATATCGGGCCAAACAGCTTTTGAAAATGCTTGATGACCTTTTAGATGAAGGATATACCGAATTAAATGATAAGATTGAGGACGCTTTTCAAGGGGTATCAAGACTTAGGAAATATTTGAAAGATAATAATGCGAAACCCTTTGAGTTTTGCAACAAGTTAGCAAAAGAATCAGATGTCGTATATGGACAAGAAGATTTGGAGCTTGTAGAAGCAATTAAAGTCATTAGCGAAAACGCTGATAAGGTAAATGAGACAAGCGGTGATACTTTCTTGCAAGAATTGATCTGTTTCTGTGAATGGATTGGATATGAAGAAGATACTGCATACATCTTTTTGCTCCGTGACACGTTATTACCTTATATCTATTATCAAAATAAAAAAAGAACCGGTATTTATCCATGGTTATTAGGAAGAAAAGCACTAACGATGTTGGCTGGCAAAGAATATGTAGATGACGAGATTCGAGCTTCTATCATCAAAGTATTGGAGGACGGTCAATGTCATAATTTTGATGAATTCTCCGATATTGTTGTGCACGATATCAAGGCAACCATTAAGCAATATCCTGAACTAGAAAAATGTCTGACAGGATTGCTGGAAACAATCAAAGAAAAACGTATCATTGTCGTTGAATCAGGGTGCTCGGGGACTTTTCCAATGCTCCTTAAGAGCCTGGACAGCCGAGTCGATGTGCGAATGTACACAACATATCCATATCTGTTAGAGATATATGGGGATAAGATTTATACACCTAAATATGAGGAAAATCGTCTATTTGAAACCTTATATTCCCAAGATTTGTATTTGCAATTCTCTGACTTGAGAGCTGGGCATTTCTATGTCAAAAAATGTCTAAACATAGATGTAGAGAAAATGGCTTTGGCAGAAATCAAAAGTATTTTGCAATAACGAATTCTAATTTGATTTCTTAGCTGCTTTTATAGGATGCATTTTATCAGCTAAAAACAAATTGACTGCTAAGCTTGTGGGCTGTATTATGTGTGTACCTTATGCGATGGCAGCACTCTCATTCATGGCAACTTATATTGACATTCGAATAAAAGGAAATGGATATATAGGCTTGAGTGGGTGGTTGGGCGATTTTGTAGTGCCACTTTTGTTTGCAATTTGTATACTTGCATTTTTCGGATTAAAAGACCGAAGAGTACCGATGGAAATTATAATTGGGATTTCCATGTTGACAATTGCTTATCTTATATACTCAACTTTCCCACCAATAAAATAGGTGTAAATGCTTTGTTTATAAGCAAATA
>CAYOGM010000167.1:0-5441 GCA_964403595.1 uncultured Acetatifactor sp.
AAAACAGCTCTTGGAATTTTCAGGGTTGCATTGCTGTTTATTTGTCAAGGTACAAGCAAAGCTTTGCGCTTGCTTTGCGTTTTGTTGCTGTTTCAGCGGCAACTCTGATATCATATCATGTGTCTTTCGCTTTGTCAACAACTTTTTTTATTTTTTTGAAGAAACTTTTTGCTCTATGTATTAAAAGCTATTTTTTCTTCTCTGTCGTTTCAGTTTCCCTCGGCGACAAAAGTGAGTATATCACCATGCAACAGGAATGTCAACACCTAATTTTTATTTTTTTGTAATTTTTTCTACAATTTTCTCAAACAAGCAAAAAGCCCATATTTACGGGCTTTTCACTTTAGTCTAGTAGCGTATTAAACGTCATATTTACAGATTTTATGTCTATAGAAGCTGAATTGTGTATGTTTTTAATTCATTTTTCAGATTAAGAGAAATCATCTGTACATTCTTTGCCTCTGTTTCATCAACCTCAATTAAGAGAACAACTTCCTGCGATATCCCAGGCTCAAGCGTTCCTATATAAGTAGATAAATCATTTGCTAAAAGCGTCATAAGCGCTGTACGAGTATAAGTTCCATTTACTGTCAAGCGATAATTATCACGCCGATCCAAAAGATTTATCTCCCGAGTTTCGGAAGCCTCATTGCGCAAATCGAATTTGACTACTAAAATTTGCTTGCCTTCTGAAGCTTCCAATGCAAAATACAGGCTTCCCTCTTCCTGATAGCTCTGACACATTTCATATTCTTTATAGGAAACGAACACTCCATCCGGCAACTCCAAAAACTCTTCCATGCTCGCCACCATGTTTTCTACCTCAACAGTACTTTCCGACTGTTTCGGTGCTGACGACTGCTCAGTCTCCGGCTCTTTAGAAGGTTCCGGCTCTGCTACCTCCGGCTTTTTCTCAACCACAGGCTCATTCTCTTCCACAGGTTCCTCTTCCACCTGAGCCAAATCTACCAATCGGCTTCTGCTGTTGGCATCATATTTCAACAATGTAACTGCTGCATACTCACCAATAACTTCGGCCTGCTCATCTGTCAAATCAGGAAAATCACCTCCACATCCACTCAACAAAAGAGCCATTATACTCATAACTGCCACAGTTTTCTTTTTCATAGGTGACACTCCTTACATTTCATTTATTTCCTGTCGTTGCAGCTTTTCCTGATTGCGTTCCAGCACCATATAAATAGCAGCAATAATTAATGCAAGCACGCCTACCGCAAAGAACAAAATCGTCTTTTGCAACGTATTGACGCCCATAAAATCGTATAATACCAGTTTAACACAAACCGCCAGTGAAAGCACTAGTCCATAGATTCTTACAGACTTTCTTTGTATTGCAAATCCCGAACCCACACATCCCAACGCAATTAACATCAACAAAATACTATTGACAATAGGATATCCTGTTCTCACCACCAGCCCCATGTAAGTAAGAAATAAAGCAAGAATTATGGGTTTACATTTAAATTCAAGCTGATACCTTTTCTGGAAACACACTACTATTGTAGATACTCCAAAAATCAACATGCATAAATATGTCAGGTACGCACTCCTATATACCGGATTAATTAACAACAGATAAGATACAACCTGTCCCGCCAGCGCCAAAATATTATGAACAATAATTCCTTTGCCACGCCATCTTGCCACATTATTAAAAATCAGTATGCTGACAAACATAATTCCCACAAATACAGGAAGCTTCAACAAAGGCAACATATGCCATGCACAATAAAATGCTATGGTATAAGTCAACATAGTCTCAAAATAGGTTTTCCAATAATTAATACACAGCACGCTGAGCACAATACCTGCGAAAAGAGGTATCGCATAAGCATTCTCCCAATCTATTAACACTCCTACACAACAAAATGCCGTCAATACTGCATCACTGTAACAAAGCATCTGCCGCTTAGTGAAGGAAAGCACCTTAGATGCCACCAGCAGCACCAACAGACACAGATAAAATTCCATATCCGTGTTGCTTCCACAATGAATTACAAATATTAAGAAATTCAACAAATACCATATGAACCACTTTTCCTGCTTGGCCTTAAGTGCCAGCATTGGTACCACGCATATGATAACAGCAATCGCCGAGCACACCAGTCTTGGAATCAAAAAGGGATGCTCAACAGCACTATCTCTTGCCACCATTCCAATAAAATCCGTAGTGCATGTCACCAAAACAGCATAACAAAGCGTAGACAAACCATAGGTTACGCAAATTCCTACATTCCTGTCCATGGATGCATCCGGTGTCTGTTTGTTCTGCCAACGCACCTGCATCACAAAAATCACCTGCATCACTACAATGGATAATGCCACAAACAGAGGATACTGCCACATCTCCCCAACAGAATCATAAAGCCCGTCTGAATCCGTCCAATTAAAATAAGCCAAAATGGTAAACAACGTATTCAATGCCATATGTGTAATCTGAATCGCCGTATGAGCCTTCTTCACCGGAACGAAAAGGCACATCAGATTCACGATAAACGCAATCAATGAAATCGTCACAAATTCTGCCTGACCAATCACACCATGGGTGGCACTTCCGTCCACTACCATAAGAATGCTGATATAGGTAGCCGCCATTCCAAGAATCCGATACGCCGCTGCGTCTCTTTTACGACTCAGCAAAATAACTATCAGTGTAATAAACAGAGTAATTCCAAGTGCAACCCACTGGTTAAAATTCTTTAGCGCCAGATAATTGACCAGCGTAGATATGTATAGTCCTCCCATTCCCACTGCGGACAAGGTCATGCCCAGTCTGGGAAAACGTCGATACACAACTAACTCTGCCAAAAGCATTACTGCCAAACAACCGGCATACATGATAAGCCCCTTGACAAATCCTGTCATAAAATACATACCAAGCATCACAAGTGCCGACAAAATAAATATACTGCCCACAATACTCAAAACTGTGGCTCCCACTGCAAACTCAGCGGTATTCTTGGTTTTCGGCGTCAACTGAGGGTTCTCCGGTTGCTTCGCCGGCTGTACTACTACCGGCTGCACAGGCTGCACCGGCGTCTGTCCTTCCGGCTGCACCACTTGAGGCTGTGGCTGAGCCTGTGCTACCATCTGAGGCCGTGGCTGTACCTGCGCCTGTGCTACCGCTTGCGGCTGAGGCTGTACCTGCGGTGCTACCGCTTGCACCTGTGGCTGTGCTTGAGCCTGTGTCGCATCCTGCCGAGACTGTTGCAGCTGCCGATTCAGATACTCCATATTCTTGCGGTAAGTCTGCTCATTTCTGTTTAGTTCTTCCACCAGCGCATTGGCCTGCTGCCTCTGGCCTGCCACACGCTTCTGCATATTCACCAAATATATTGTAAAATTTGGATCCTGTGACTCTTTTATAAGTCGCTCTACCCGTTTCTCTAAATTGTCCAATTCATTAATATACATCTTTTATCCTCATCTATTCGCATAAATACTTTTCATATCTGTTGGCATCCTGTTTGTCACAGCGCACTCTCAGATAAATTCCGTCTTCTCTGTACTCCTGCTCCATAACCACAGCCTGCTCCATTAGACGGGATGCAATACTTCCCTGCTCATAAGGAAGCAAAAATTTGCACTCCTGATGACCTTCATAAAGCTTCTTCTGAATCAACTCTACCAATTCCCGGATGCCTATACCGGCTCCGGCCGCCATATGGATACCGTTCTCCGAAACACGGGGCAGAGAATCCATCTGACACTTATCAGCTTTATTATACACTATAATCTGTGAAATGTCTCCTATTTTTAATTCCTTAAGAGTTTCCTGCGTCACCTCCATCTGATGACGATAATCCTCATCAGAACAATCCACTACCTGTACAAGCAACTGAGCATATCTTACTTCATCCAAAGTGGAGCGAAATGCCTTGACCAGACCATGGGGCAGCTTATGAATAAAACCAACGGTATCTGACAGGAAAAAGGGACGACCATCCCCCGGATCAATATTTCTCACACTGGTTTCCAATGTAGCAAACAGCATATCCTGCTCCAGCACCTGCTTTTCCGGCACCTTTCCATACTCTGCCAACATTCGATTTAATATTGTAGATTTGCCTGCATTAGTATATCCCACCAAAGCCACCTGTGGAATCCGGGATGCATTACGCTTCTTCCTCTGGGTATCTCTCGTGCGCTCCACAACCTCAAGTTCTTTTTTGAGTTCCGAAATCCGATGCTCAATTTTTCTTCTGTCAAGCTCCAGCTGTTTCTCACCGGAACCCTTATTACTCATACTACCCCCGGTGCCTCCCTGCCTTCCCAAAGAGGTACGCATTCCCACAAGACGAGGAAGTAAATACTGAAGACGAGCCATCTCCACCTGCAAACGAGCTTCTCCGGTCCTTGCACGCAGGGCAAAAATATCCAGAATCAGACCTGTTCTGTCCATAATGGGCAAATCCAGTTCCTTGGTAAGATTGCGAATCTGTGAAGGCGAAAGGGTATTATCAAAAATGATTTCCTCCGCACCACACTCATCTGCATACTCCCGCACCTCTGCCACCTTACCTGTGCCAATATAAAATGCTTTATTCACACTTTCCATTCGCTGCGTAATAATACCAACCGTCCGCTTATTGCAGGCCTCTGCCAGACTTTTTAACTCCAGCATGGAGCGGTCAAAATCATCTTCCTCTCCGGTATCGGCACCCACAAGCAATACTCTGACCATTTCTTCCATAAATTACTCCTGTACTGTCTCCAATGTAAACCAGAACAGCACGCCATTCTCCTTATTTTCCACACCATAGGTCTGATGCATAGATTCTACAATCGCCTTGACAATGGACAACCCCACACCACTGCCACCATAGGCTCTGGTTCGGGCTTTATCGACTTTATAAAACTTTTCCCAAATATGCTCTAAAGACTCCTCAGGAATCTGTGCACCTGTGTTAAACACTTCCACTCGCACATGCCCATTTCCCTGCACCAGCCGCACCTCAATCATTTTATCACCTGCACAATGATTGACTGCATTGGAAAAATAATTCATGAAAACCTCTTCCACCTTGAATTCATCCGCCCACACATAAATCGGAGCACACTCCAACATATGAACTGTTATTCCATTCGGCTTGGTCAAAATTTCTGCAGAAGAAATATAATTGCGCACCAGAGCCGTCAAATCAAAACGTTCCATATCAATCACGTCATTACCAAATTCCAATTGATTCAGGGTCAGAAGCTTCTTCACCATGGTGTTCATCTTGGCTGCTTCATCCATAATAACCTCGCAATAAAATTCACGGTCCGCCACATCATCACTGATGCCTTCTTGCAATCCTTCTGCATATCCCTGTATCAGAGCAATCGGCGTCTTGAGCTCATGTGATACATTTGCCAAAAACTCCTTTCGCATCTCATCTATCTGTTCTCTTTTCTCAATATCACGCTTCAACTCATTG
>CAYOGM010000168.1:0-5327 GCA_964403595.1 uncultured Acetatifactor sp.
TCAAGCATTCTATGGTCGCAGCGGAGTGTCGAGTTTTGAATTACCTAGTGGGATAACGAAAATAGAAGGTTTTTCCTTTTATGGTTGTAGTAGTTTAACGAGTATAGAAATACCAAGTAATGTGACTAGCATAGGTTATTTTGCTTTTGGTGGCTGTGGTTGTCTAACTAGTGTGATATTGTCAGAACGATTAACGAGTATTGGAGGACGGGCGTTCGAGGAATGTATTAATTTAAAGAGTATAGAAATTCCCAACAGTGTTACAGAGATAGGTTCTGGTGCATTTCAAGATTGTTGGAGCTTGTCTAGTATAGTTATTCCGAGTGGAGTTACTAGTGTTGAAAGTCAAGTATTTTCTCAGTGTGATAACTTGGAGAGTGTAGAACTTCCAAGTGGGTTGACAAGTATTGGGGCATCTGCATTTTCTGGTTGCGGTGAATTAACAAGTATTGAGATACCAAGTGGAGTGACGAATATCGGAGCATCTGCCTTTTTTTGTTGTAGAGGACTAACAAGTATAGACCTTCCGACTGGGTTAACGAGTATTGGGACATATGCATTCTCTTATTGTAGTGGATTAACAAGCATTGAGATACCAAGCGGAGTGACGGAGATAAAAGACTACACATTTCGAGGCTGTAGCGGACTAACAAGTATTGACTTTCCGACTGGGTTAACGAGTATTGGAACACAGGCGTTTGATGGTTGTAGAGGATTAGCGAGTATTGAATTTCCAAATAGATTAACAAGTATTGGAGATGGGGCATTTGTAGCTTGTATAGACTTGAAAAGTATCAAAATACCAAGTGGAGTGACGGAGATAAAAGATTACACATTTCAAGGCTGTAGTGGACTAACAAGTATCGAGCTTCCAAGTGAAGTAACAACGATTGGTTGCTGGGCATTTGAGAATTGTAGTGGATTAACGGAACTTGAAATACCGAGTGGGGTGACAAGCATTGGTGAATGTGCATTTGGCGGTTGCAGCGGCTTGATAAGTCTCGAAATTCCGGATGGAGTGATGAGCATTGGTGAATGTGCATTTAGTGGTTGCAGTGGCTTGACAAGCATTGAGCTTCCGAGTGGATTGACAGAGATAGGATATGGTACATTTTTGAATTGTGGTAGCTTAACCAGTATTGAGCTTCCCAGTGGATTGACGAGTATTGGAACACAGGCATTTGAGAATTGTAGTGGCTTAACAAGCATAAAAATACCAAGTGGTGTGACAAAGATAGAGGATTACACATTTGAAGGTTGTAGTGGACTGACAAGCATTGAGCTTCCGAGTGGATTAAAGAGCATTGGAACACAGGTATTTGTGAATTGTAGCAGCTTGGCAAGTATCAAAATACCAAGTGGCGTGACAGAGATAGAAGATTCCACGTTTGATGGTTGTAGTGGACTGATAAGTATCGAGCTTCCAAGTGGATTAAAGAGTATTGGGGCAGATGCATTTTTTGATTGTAGTGGATTAACGAATATCGAGCTTCCGAGTGGATTAAAGAGTATTGGGGCAGGTGCATTTTACCGTTGTAGTAGCTTGACAAGCATTAAAATACCGAGTGGTGTGACCAAAATAGAAGATCACACGTTTGCAGCGTGTAGTGGACTGACAGGTGTTGAGCTTCCGAGTGGATTAAAGAGTATTGGGATATCTGCATTTAGTGTTTGCAGTGGATTAACAAGTATTGAAATTCCGAGTACTGTAACAAGTATCGGTTATCAAGCATTTTCTGGATGCTCGGATAAAATGACGGTATATGTGACTGCTGGTTCTTATGCGGAAACATGGGCAAAAGAAAATGGTTTGAAGATGGAATATGTTGTAGTTGAAGAATTGAAAACAGAAGCAACCGAAACACCAACCACAGAAACTCCTGTTATTAGCACACCAGAAGCAAAGGGAACTGTTTTAACTGTTTCGAGTGCTATGTGCAAAGTGAAAGTAACCTCTAGTGATGAAAGCGCTCCAACAGTACAATACACGGAAACAACCAATAAAAAAGCAACCACCGTAAAGGTGCCGGATGCAGTTACAGTAGATGGCGTTGAATACAAGGTTACGAGTGTTGGAAGCAAAGCTTTATCCGGCAACAAGAAGGTAACGAAGGTTGTGGTAGGAAAGAATGTAACGAGTATCGGAAAAGAAGCCTTTAAGAACTGTACAAATTTAAAGACTGTAGAAATTCAATCTACTACGCTTAACAAAATCGGCGCGAATGCATTTAAGGGTTGTAAGAAGCTTACCAAGCTTACCTTAAAGACAACCAAGCTTACCAAGAAGTCCATCGGCAAGAATGCATTAAAGGGAACCAATAAAAAGCTTGTTGTCAAAGTACCAAAGAAGAAAGTGTCTGCATATAAGAAGTACTTCAAGAACAAGGGAAACAAAACAGTTAAGGTGAAAAAGTAGTGCGATGCATTCAAGAACTAAACAGGTCGTATTTTAAAATAAGCTATAGTTATATATTGAGATAGGAGAAATAGAAAATGAACAAAAGTAAGAGTTTAGTGATGGAGTTTATTGTGTGTTTTTGTTTGGTGTGCGGAATTGTTAATATGAATGTGTTACCGACGGAAGCAAAAACACTGAAAAGCGCAAGCGATTTTGAGTATTGGGAAAATGAAGATGGAAAAACGATTACTATTGTAAATGCAATGGAAAATACTCCAGAACAAAGAAGTTTGATAACCAAGATTGTAATTCCAGCGAAAATTGATGGAAAAAAAGTAACAGCAATTGGTTCAAGAGCGTTTGCAGACTGTGAGAACTTGAACACAGTTGTTATTGAAAAGGGGATTAAGAGTATTGGAAATGATGCATTTGATAATTGCTACAAATTGACATCTATTACTATTCCATCCAGTGTCAAGAAAATACCAGTTCCTTCAAGTTCTGGGGTTGGAATGTTACTGAATCAATGTAGCAAGGATTTGGTGGTTATTACAGCTCAAGGGTCTTATGCACAAAAATATTTTAACAAGTATTCACTTTATTTAGGAAAATCAGAGGGTGATTATGTAAATGGTCAATGGGTGACAACTAAGAAGAGTGAATATAAAAAAGCAAAGGTCGTGGCTGTTGCAGGTGTGAAAAAATTCAAAGCCGTGGGCAAACAGACTGCAATTGCATTAACATGGAAAAAGGTAAAGAATATGTCTGGTTATCAGATACAGTATAGTAAAGATAAGCAGTTCTCTAATGCAATAACTAAGACAGTTAAAAAAGCAAAATATACTTTGAAAAAGCTAGAAAGTGGAACAAAGTATTATGTTCGTATTCGTGCTTATAAAAATTATAAGAATGCCAAGGGAAAAACTGTTAAAGCTTATGGAGAGTGGACGACACTAAATACAACGACAAAGTAAAGGGTGAGAAATGGTGAATCGCAAAAATATATTAGTTGGAATGATAATAGGATTTTTAATTATATGTAGTATTGTTCCTTGTGTAAATGTGTATGCGAAAACATCGAAGGTTTCAAATGTATCTTTTGAACGTTATAGTAAAACAAAAACGAGAATTTATTTTAAGAAAGTTAAAAGTGCTAAACGCTATAAGTTGACCTTTTATAAGAAAAATGATAAAGGCAAAAAAGTTGTCTGTGCAACTAAGATAGTGAAGGCGAAGAAAATTAAGAAAAGTAATAACAAAGCTTATATACAAACCGAATATAATGCTAAATATGTAGCGGTTAAGATTTCTTATTCGACTACGACTAAGGGTAATAAATGGCGAGGAACTTCCAAATCTAAAAAATTGGTGTGCAAGCATAAATATGAGAAAAAGGAAAAGGTGACAAAAACTTCCAAGGTAATAGGGTATATTTTTTACGACCATTGGTTTTGCCAAGCGTGTGGGTATGAAGGTACTTGGACACAGGTGGATAGGCATTTAGATGAAAAGGCAAATAAATATTGGGAATATTTGGATATTGTATATGATTTGTATTATGAAAAATTTGTAAACGAAAATCATGGAGTGAATTACACGGAATGGGTAAGTAATAATGAAGAATATTATGAGGAAGACTTTGCAAATTTTACAATAAATTGGATGTTAGAAAATACGGAGTTTACGAAGGAAGATTTGGATGGTATGTGGCAATACACTACGCATTGTTGTTGGGGATATGAGGATAAAAGCAATCCAATTATAATTGAAATGGTTGAATGGGAAGAAATATTAGAAGGATTAAAAAAAGAGGCGATTTCATCCTATGGAAGCTATGAGGAAGCAGAAAAAGTTGGCTCACATGTATATTTCTATTATGCTAATGAAGATAATCTTATGCCAGTCTATGAAGAGGTTGTGGAAACTTATAAAGAATGCAAAAAATGCGAGGGAAAGAAGTGATTTTGAACACCTTTGGATGTGCCACCTTTCACTTGGTCGGATATAACCACTTTGCGACTGGAAAATGTTAAATTGTTGTTGAAATAATTTTTCGAACAACGCTTGGCTATGCAAAAAAAGGGTTCTTATCGTGTTTATCCGTACGGTAATTCCTTCTGATAGGCAGACAACCATATGAGATTGTAACAAAAACTATGTGCAAGAGTAAATTCCGCTTTGAGAGAAAATGATGGAATTTAAAAATTCACTTTACGTTATGAATATGTTATGAGTATAATTGAATAAAAAGAAATAACCAAAAAAAGTGTTTATTTTTTGATAAAATGGTGATAATATGGTAATATCAGAGTTGAAAATCTCAAATAAGGAGGGAATGTATGAAACTTTTGAATGTAAAAGCAAAAGGATTTAAGAACTGTTCGGATGATTTTTGCATTGATATGATTGCTAAGTCAAAAAAAACTAGTGAGGACATAGAGTATGAATTGAATGAAATAGATGAAGGTTTGTATGTATATAATACGGTTGGGATTGTTGGTAAGAATGCATCAGGAAAAACGTCGGCTTTAGAATTGCTTGATTGGTGTTATGATATTTTAAGTACATTTAGTCTATCTGGAAAAGGGAATAATTATAATGGTGTTCATTTAGAAATTATTTTTTATGAAGAGGGATATTTGTACAAATATTGTACGGATTTAGAAAATTCCAACTCCTTAAAGGATAATGCAGCTTTTTGCAGTCAAAAAATGTATAGAAAAAAATATTATAAATCAAAGGTTAAGCAAATATATAAGGGGGATTGGTTAGAATATATAGATGAGAAAACTCCGATTCCGGAAGAATTGTCTCTGGTTTTTATGGTTTTAAAAAAGTCACGAATAAGACAATTTTACTATGGTGGGGAAGTTGATTGTACAGATATGTATGATATCACTTTTAAGATTATGAAAATGGCAAAATTGGA
>CAYOGM010000169.1:0-5124 GCA_964403595.1 uncultured Acetatifactor sp.
TCTGCGTGGAGAGGCTGTTATCAGTTATTCCGATTTTGAAGAGATGAATAGAGCCATTGAAAATGAGGCGGAGAAGTACAAGAATCCCAGAAATCTGTGCAGTGGCTCGGTGCGTCAGCTGAATAATGAAATTACTGCAGGGAGAAATGTGCAGTTTTATGCATTTAGTCTGGTAAAGGCAGATGATGTAGATTTTCACAATTCCAGAATGGAGCAGTTTGATTTCTTGAAACAGCAGGGTTTTCAAGTGGTGGAGCATTATATTGTAAATGCGGATGATATTCTGGAACGGATAGAGTATTTTGAAAAAGAGATTGAAACTTATGATATTCCTTCGGATGGATTGGTTTTGACATATGAGGATATTGCCTATGGTCGGTCTCTTGGCAGAACAGCAAAGTTTCCAAGGGATGCCATTGCATTTAAGTGGGCGGATGAGATTCGGGAGACCACTCTTTTGGAGGTGGAATGGAGTGCCAGCAGAACCGGTCTGATTAATCCTGTGGCTATTTTTGAACCGGTTGAGCTTGAAGGTACGACAGTGAGCAGAGCTTCTGTGCACAATGTAAGTATTGTGAAGAGTTTGAAACTGGGTATTGGTGATAAGATTACTGTATATAAAGCCAATATGATTATTCCGCAGATTGCGGAAAATCTGACCGGATGTGATAGCCTGATAATTCCGGAGGTATGTCCTGTGTGCGGACATCCTACACATATTAAGCAGCTTAATGATGTGCAGTCTTTGTACTGTACAAATGAAAAGTGCGCAGCCAAGCAGATTAAGGCATTTACTTTGTTTGTCAGCAGGGATGCGCTGAATATTGATGGTCTTTCAGAAGCAACGTTGGAAAAGTTTATTGAAAACGGATTTATCCATGAATTTGCGGATTTGTTCGAACTGGAACAGTATAAAGACGAAATAACCAATATGGAAGGCTTTGGAGAGAAATCTTATAAGAAACTGATAGACAGCATTGAAACTGCTCGGAAAACCACATTGCCCAGACTGGTGTATGCTCTTGGTATAGCGGGAATTGGTGTAGCTAATGCAAAGATGCTGTGCAGACATTTTGACTATGATTGGGCGAGTCTCAGCAAGGCAGATGAAGAAGAATTGAGTGCCATTGAGGGTGTGGGCGAAGTGCTTGCATCCGGTATTGTGGCTTATATGAGAGATGCGGAGAATCTTCGTAAGATAAACAGACTGCTTGAAAAACTGGAGCTGGAGAAACCGGAGACAAATGCCGAAGAGCAGACTCTTGCAGGGATGAGTTTTGTTATTACCGGAAGTCTGAATCATTATGAGAACCGTAACGAATTGAAGGATATTATTGAACAAAAGGGTGGTAAGGTGGCTGGTAGCGTGACCGGAAAAACGACCTGTCTGATTAATAATGATATTACTTCTGCATCCTCCAAGAATAAAAAAGCTAAGGAGTTGAATGTGCCTATTTTGACAGAGGATGATTTTATGGCACAATATTTGCAATAGCAATAAATATGCGGAAGTAAGGATTATAAAAGAGAAAGTACGAGGAATATAAGATGCCGATTAAGACACAAAGTGAACTTCCAGCAAAGGAAATACTGGAGAATGAAAATATATTTGTAATGGATGAGAGCAGAGCGTTGCATCAGGATATTCGTCCGTTGCAGGTGCTGATTCTTAATAATATGCCCATTAAGCAGGATACGGAATTGCAGCTTTTGCGTGCTCTTTCCAATACACCTTTGCAGGTGGATGTGACCTTTATGAATGTAAAGAGCCATGTTTCACAGAATACTTCAGCCAGCCATTTGAATAAATTTTATGTTTCGCTGGATGATATCAGAGACCGCAAGTTTGACGGAATGATTATTACCGGTGCACCGGTTGAGGATATTACCTTTGAAGAGGTGGACTATTGGGAAGAGACCTGTGAGATTCTGGATTGGGCAGAAACCCATGTAACCTCGACTATTTATATCTGTTGGGCAGCACAGGCTGCTTTTTATCACTATTATGGAATTAATAAACGCCAGCTTCCCAGAAAACTTTTTGGTATTTACGAGCATGAGGTGGCGAACCGTAAGATTCCTTTAGTGCGTGGTTTTGATGATGTTTTTCTGGCACCTCACAGCAGACATACTGAGACGCCTGCAGAGGCGATTCATGCATGTAAGGAGATTACCGTCTTGGCAGAATCTTCGGAAGCAGGTGTGTTTCTGGCAATTGCAGAGGATGGTAAAAAGATTTTTATAAACGGGCATCCGGAGTACGACAGATATACCTTGCGGAATGAATATCAGAGAGACCTGAATAAAGGGTTGGATATTCAGGTGCCTTATAATTATTTCCCGGAAGATGACCCGGAGAATAGGCCGCTTTTGCAGTGGAGAAGCCACAGTAATAATTTGTATAGCAACTGGCTCAATTATTACGTATATCAGATTACGCCTTATGAACTGTAGAAACGTTTATATTTGCAAAAATTACAAAATCCACTTTCCTGTTTCAGCAAGAGAGTGGATTTTTGATTTCAGTCTTAAGCGCAATTTTTTTCGCGTAGGTAATAGTATAATCCGGCTAACATTTGTGTGTTGGTCGGAAACATTTTATCCGGGCGGATACTGTTACCAAAGATGCGATAAATCATTTGCATGTTGCCGTAGGTCCATGCAGTTTGAATGGAATGGCGCATAGCACGTTCCACTCGGGCGGGAGTGGTTTTAAAATGTTTGGCTACATCGGGATAAATCTCCTTTGTAATATGGTGCAACCTGTGTGGTTCCTGAAGAATCAGTTCCATCGAATATATAATATATTCGTAGCCATACACATGTTGGGGGAAGCCGATAGTCAACAGTAAATCTTTAATGCTGCCTAGCTCGGATGTTGACTCCGGCTTCAGTTTTCGACTTTTTGTTTCAGTTTTCTTCGTAGTCATATTTCACTCTCCATTGAAAAATATATATAGGTTACAAAAAAATATTATTCCAAATATTGACAAAATGAAATATCTTTTATAACATAATTTTCGACAATAAATTGTAAAAAGAGTGTCATTTTTGACACAAGGGTGAAGAATGTTAAGACAGAGATTTATTACATTATTGGCGGAGAAGAATTGGAGTCTGGAATACTTCTCAGAGGTGAGTGGCGTTCCTTTGGAAACTGCCAAGAATATTAAGTTAGGAAAAACTACCAATCCAAGATTGGATACGTTGGAGAAGACGGCGGATGCCTTTGGTATCAGCATTAACTGCCTGATTGGTAAATGTCCCCACACGCCAGAAGAAAAGGCACTTTTGCGCAATTATCGCATATGTGGTCAACATGGCAAGAGTATCATTCAGTTTGTTTCAAAATATGAGGCTACTTCTGCTAAGAATGAGCGTGATGCAAACGGTAAGCATAAGATTCCTTGTCTGATTCCGCAGGGGGACATCCGCAAGGGCATAGTTTATGATGCTTGTGAGACTGTGGAAATTGAGACAGCTGTGCAGGAGGCATTTGTATCGATTAAAATGCCTAATAATGATCTCGCCCCTATGTATTGCAAGGACGATATCATTCTCCTTGAAAATCGTTTTCCGTCCAATGGAGAGTACGCGGCATTTTATAAAACGGACAGGGCCTATATTCGTAAGTTTCTTGAAGAAGATGGTAAGTATCGGTTGAAGTGTCTGCACAGTCAGGGGGAAGATATTGTATTGAGACGTATGGATGAAATTGAGTACATAGGAACCTGTTGTGGAGTAATCAGAAGTTAATATATTGATTTATGTGATAAAAGGTATATTTTTCCACCCTTGTCCATATACTGTTATATACATACAAAACATGCTTAAAGGAGGCAGTATATGGCAAGAGGACAACGCAAATCCGTAGAGGAGAAGATTCAGGCAAAGCAGGAGATAGTGGATGCACTGCTGGTCAGAGTAGAATCCGAAAAGAGAGAGCTTGCGGAGCTTATGGAGGAGAAAAGGCGCAAGGAGCTTGAAGCTGTAAACGATATGATTGAGGATTATGGTCTGGCTCCCGATGAGGTAACCATGGCGCTTCAGCAGTTTATGGAAGCAAGACAGGCAGTTTCTTAAAGAATGTTGCAATTACATGAAAAACCACTTTGGTTAGGACCATTGAATTCGTCCGCCAAAGTGGTTTCTTTTTGTAGGATTTAATCAATTAAATTTTTCTGGGCAGTGGAGAGCATCAGTTTGATACGGTTCAACTGATTTACCTCACTGGCACCGGGGTCGTAGTCAATGGCTACGATATTGGACTCAGGATGAGCCTTTCTAAGAGCTTTGATTACGCCCTTGCCCACCACATGGTTGGGAAGGCATCCGAAGGGCTGAGTGCAGACGATATTGGGGACATCGTCATGAATCAGCTCAATCATCTCACCGGTAAGGAACCAACCTTCACCGGTTTGGTTACCGATAGAGACGATGGGCTCTGCATATTTTACAATTTCGCTGATAGGAGTGGGAGCAGAGAAGTGCTTGCTCTTCTTAAACTCCTTGGTGGCAGCACCACAAAGTATGTTTTCAATAGCCCAGATTCCCAGCTTGCAGAGTCGGGCTGCCTTTTTGCCTGTACCAAGGTGCTCTGCCTTGTATATCTGATTCTGGAAGCAGTAGAGCATGAAGCCCATCAAATCAGGAACAACAGCTTCGGCTCCTTCGCTTTCCAAAAGCTCTACCAGATGATTGTTGCCTGCAGGAGAGAATTTCACCAGAATCTCACCTACAACGCCCACACGAGGCTTTTTGATATCCAAAATAGGGATATTGTCAAAGTCGTGGATAATCTGACGGCAAATTTTATGCATCTTGGGGATGCTGATATGTTTGGCAGATACAAAATCCTGTGCAACCTTAAGCCATTTCTGATGTACGGCATCCACGCTTCCGGGAGTAGCCTCATAGGGGCGCATGCGGTATACACATCGCATGAAGATGTCTCCAAAGTGAGCACCGATTGCGGCACGCAAAAGCATATTAGCATCCAGTTTAAATCCGGGATTGGTTTCAATGCCGCCCAGATTCAGGGAAATTACAGGGATGTGAGACATTCCGGCTTTCTCCAGTGCACGGCGGATAAATCCTATGTAGTTGGTTGCACGACATCCGCCA
>CAYOGM010000170.1:0-5088 GCA_964403595.1 uncultured Acetatifactor sp.
TCTCAGCCTTTGTTTATTCAGGCATTATTCGGTGATTTGAGCTGGGAAAGTTGAGCATATTATTATGCAAAGAAAGGTATGAATATGACTAATAACTATATACTTCACCTTCAGAATATCGGCTATTCCTACCATACCCTTCACGGCGAAACTCACGTTCTCAAAAACCTCTCCTTTGGTGTGAAGGAAGGTGAATTTGTGGCCGTGGTAGGTCCCAGCGGTTGCGGTAAATCCACACTGCTTTCTATTATCGCAGGGCTTCTTGCCCCGGAAGCCGGCACAATTACCGTCAATAACCCGGACGGCACTATTCACTATCCTAAGGTTGGATATATGTTGCAAAGGGACCATCTCTTTGAATGGCGCAGTATTTATAAAAATGTAATTTTGGGACTGGAAATTAACGATATGCTCACGCAGGAACGTCTGGATTATGTCATTAAACTTCTCAAAGATTATGATTTGTATGGATTTCGTGACAAACGACCGAGCGAACTCTCCGGTGGTATGAAACAGCGTGCCGCGTTGATTCGCACATTGGCTTTGGATCCTCAGCTTCTACTCTTGGATGAACCTTTTAGCGCGTTGGATTACCAGACCAGATTGAGTGTTTCTGCAGATATATGTAAGCTGATTCGACGCACCGGAAAGACGGTTTTGTTAATTACTCATGATTTGTCAGAAGCAATCTCTTTGGCAGACAGAATTATTGTACTCACAAAGCGCCCGGCTACGGTTAAATGTGAAATGGATATTCATTTGACGCTGGCGGACGATTCGCTTCTGGCGGCCAGAAATGCTCCTGAATTTGCAGGATATTTTAATAAGTTATGGGAGGAAATGAGAAATGCCGAAAATGAATAATACTCTCAACGCATCCGAATCCACCAAGCAACAGCTTTTTATGAAAAAACATTACAAACATCACCGTCAAGTCGCATTCATGCGCCTGCTTCTGCTGGTGCTTTTTTTGATTATATGGGAAATCAGTGCTGATATGGGACTGATTGATAGTTTCTTTTTCTCGAGTCCCAGTCGTGTTGTTGTTTTGCTGTGGGAAATGTGTATGGATTACAGTATCTTCGGCCATGCCGGAATAACACTGTTTGAGACTCTTTTAAGCTTCTTTCTTGTATTTTTGATAAGCCTTGTAACAGCCACACTTTTATGGTATTCACCCAAACTTTCAGAAATTATGGAACCCTATCTTGTGATGCTGAACAGTCTGCCAAAATCTGCACTGGCCCCCTTGTTTATTGTATGGCTGGGGACGGGAACCACCACCATTATCGTAGCAGGTATCTCCGTGGCTGTATTTGGCTCCATCATCAGCTTTTATACAGCATTCACTCAGTGTGACAGTGAGAAAATTACTCTGATTTACACACTGGGCGGCACCAAAACAGATGTGTTCCGCAAGGTAGTTTTGCCATCTTCCGTGCCTCTTTTGTTGAGTACCACAAAAGTAAACATTGGCCTTGCGCTGGTGGGTGTCATCATTGGTGAATTTCTGGCTGCAAGACGAGGGCTGGGCTACTTGATTATTTACGGTTCACAGGTATTTCAATTAAATCTGGTAATACTGAACATTTTACTACTGTGCCTGATTGCCATGGGTTTTTACAAAGGCATCCAATTAATCGAGCATCATATACGCAAGAAAATGCACTTGTAAACAAGACAAATGGCGCACCCAAATTTTCGGTGCACCATTTGTCTTACATAACTGTCTGTTATAGCGTATGATCATAATGGGATTTTTGTACTTACGATTCTGAATTTCACTTTTCTCTCGCCGCCGTAATCTCCCAAGCCTTTTATGATTACTTTGCCCAGACCTTTTCTTGTATTGTTCTGGTATCCGATAATCTCATAATCAACACCATATTCCAGTTCCTCATTGGTCTTTTCGTCCGTAACAACAAATTTACCAAGCTTAATTAACTCCGGTGTATACTCCACTTCACTGCCATTATATTCAAGGTTTTTAGCAGTGATTTTGGTTTGCGAAATGCTCTTTTGGGTGATACGATACATAATACTTAATTCTCCGGTATAACCACCCATTCCTTTTACTGTCACAATAGCACGGGTAGCATCTTCGGGAATGTTCTTTTTATCATAATCCACCCCACCAATCTTGTATCCGACAATGGAATAATCTTCACCACGTTTCAACACCTTACCGTTTTCATCGGTAAGCACAGGCTGGCTTCGCAAATCAGAAGAACCAATATATTTATCTGCAACAGTAACTGTTATATCTTTGTCAGCAAGGGATTTGGACGTAATGGTAAAGGTTTCTCTTCTGCTGAATTTATAATTGCCTTTTCCCTTGATTACTACAGTGGGCGCATATTTTGCATTGGCCTTGGCTACACGTTTGTTATTCAAATAAGAAACCGTATAATCAACACCCTCCTGTAATAGCTTGCGATCTAACATTACCCAAACCTCCGGTTTACTGCCTCCGGTGGTATATTCTGCTTCTCCATCATTCCCCACATAAACATCCAGCATATCACCAATACCATCTTCCGGCTTGATGAAAAAGGTCTTTTGAACAACACCTGTATAAGCACCACAGCCGGTCAGAATAATTTTGCCTTTACCGACATTGACATTATCGGTATATTGAATGGTGTAATCCACTGCCTGTCTCAATGTCTTTTCCCCATAAGTCAAAGTAACCTGAGGATAAATTCCGTTTCCAGTATAAACAGCGGTTGAGTCATATGTAACAACAGCACGCTTTAATGGAGTTCCCTTAATGGTAAAGGTCTTTTTTAATGTACCGCAAACATAAGTCCCCGCTGTATTTTTCAGACCGGTAATAATCATTGTCGCTTTGCCGGGTTTATCATTATTTTCATAACTGATACTATAATCCTGATTCAAAATAAGTGTATTTTTCTTGTATTTTACAGTCGGCAACGGAGTTGCTGACATCTCCTCATCATAAGTATAAGCAGGGATTTTATCTACTGTCAGTTCAGATGCTTTAATCTGATTTTCGCTTAAAATATCAACATATGCAGTATAGATACCGTTGTAGTTGCATTTCCCTTTTATAACAACCTCATAACGTCCGGGCTCTTTGTATGCACCTTCCGACCTATCCGGATATTCCACAACAAAATCTTTGTTAAAAGTAAGCTTTCTGCCATCAACCTTAACTACAGGGCGAGGTGTTTGCGTTTTATTGTTGGCATCCACAATCATCTCATCAACCGTAATATTTTCTTCTGTCATCACTTTGGCAACAATATTAAATTTATTGACAAAAGAACCTGAATAGCGTCCCATTCCCTTCACAATAACCTGTGGCGCATTCTGGTCATCTACAGAACCGACATTTTTATTGTTTTTATAGTAAAGCTTATAATCCACACCCTCTGTAAGGATTTCTCCATCCTTCATCACAACAACTTCGGGTTTGATGGCCTCGCCGGTATAAACCTGATCCGGTATTGACTCTGCACTATAAGGAATACGTTGCAAATATATATTTTCATATTTTTGTCTGGGAAGAATCTGATATCGATTCCCGCTTTCATCCTGCATTTCAAAAGGCAATGCTATTTCAACATTCAAGGCTCTTGGCGTTTGTAATTGTTCAATTGCACCACAATGAGCCAGCATATTCTCGGCAGATTTTAAGCGCACAAGATAAAAAGAACTCATATCCAGATTAACCAGCTTATAACACTTGTAAAACATATAATCCATATCTGTGGCACGAACTGTACTAAAATCTCCAAACGCAATCTCTGTAAGCTCTCTGCAGTCACTGAACATATGGGTCATATTCGTCACATATGCCGTATCAAAACTACTCACATCCAATTTAACAACGGAACTGCATCCATAGAACATTGCCGACATGTGTTCTACCTTTGAAGTGTCAAATGAACTGACATCTAAAGTTGTCAACAAGGCACAATTTTGGAACATGGAAGACATATTCGTGACAACTGCAGTATTAAAATCACTTACATCCAGTGATGTCAAAGAATAGCAATCCGCAAACATAAAACTCATATCGGTAACACGGATAGTATTAAAATTGCTGACATTTAACTTCGAAACATTGCTGCAGTTATAGAACATTCCTGTCATATTGGTGACTTTAGCTGTAATAAAACCGTCTACATCCAGCTCGGTCAAGGCAGAACAGCCACCAAACATATATCGCATATCCTTAACCTTACTTGTGTTAAAATTGCTTACATCCAGAATTTTCAAATTACGGCAACCAAAGAACATATACCCCATGTCCGTGATGTTGGTAGTATTAAAATTCCCCCAGCTTATGGATTCCAAAGAAGTACACATATAAAACAGACTATTCGCATTTCTTACATTCCCGCTGTCAAATTTGGTAAAATCCACTGTCTTGAGCTTATTGAAATTGCGGAACCAATCTGCAATGCTTCTTACTTCCATTGCAGATACCTTAACATTAATAACATCCGAAGCATAATCCTGCCATGATACGCCAACCTCTGCATCAGCATTATAAATACCGGAAATCGCAAGCTCACCATCCTGATTGATTGTCCAAGTCATGCCATAATAAGTTCCTGAAGCAAGCATATCTTTTTCGGAATTATCCTCTGCCATTACAGACATACTATCATAATGAATGGAGTCACCTTCGCCGGCACCACCGCTACTGATATCTCCGTCACTGATTCTGTCGGTTCCATCATCGCTTCCGTCAAAGCTTCCCTCAAATACTGTATCTTCAATCCCCTGAACACTGTTTGTTTCAGAAGCATTTGCTGTAAGGGTATATATTCCTGTGGAATCCCAAACCAAAAGAACACTCAACAGAAAACATATCACTTTACTTATATTTTCAACTTTATTTTTCATCAACCAATCACCTCATTCATAATTGATAGTTGTATCTCAAAAAATATATATATTTACATTACCACATTTTGGGTTTTAAAACAATGATTTAGGCATAAATAAAAAACACTCCTTTCCACCAAACAAAGGGTAAAAAAGAGTGTTTCTGGTCATTCATTTATAAAAGCTGAAAATGGGACTTGAACCCACGACCCCTTCATTACGAGTGAA
>CAYOGM010000171.1:0-4834 GCA_964403595.1 uncultured Acetatifactor sp.
AGCTGGTACATCGCAGGGATAACATCATGAAACAGCGGACAAGACTGGTTAATCAGTTGCATGAGCAGTTACATATCGCATATCCGTCTTACAAGCTGTTTTTCAACGATATCAGCAGACCAACGGCATTATATTTCTGGGAGCATTACCCATCCAGAGAGTATCTGAAAGGTAAGACTGTGGAAGATTTACGAGCAGAACTTATTCCAGTCAGTCACAATAAATGCTCCACAAAGACCTGCGAGAAAATCTTAGATGCGGTAGCAAGTGATAAGGTTAAGAAGGATGACTATCAGGATGCGAGGGATATGGTGACACTCAGTATTGTCAGCGATTTACGGCACTATGACAAAGAGTTAGATAAAGTGGATGAAATGCTGGAAAAGATGTATAAGGAGCTGGGCTGTACATTAACAACCATCCCAGGGGTAAATCTTATCACAGCAGTGAAGATTCTGTCAGAAATCGGTGATATCAAACGTTTTTCGAATGCTAACAAGCTGGCACAGTTTGCAGGTATAGCACCGCTTCATTTGTCATCCAGCGGTAAGGGTAAGGATATGGCAACCAAGCAAGGTAACAGACGATTACAAGCAACTATTTATTTCCTTGCAATCCAGATGATACAGATATCATCAAAGGGGACACCAAGACATCCAGCCTTTCGTGCGTATTATGAGAAACGTAAAGCTGAAGGTAAGACCAGCCAGCAGGCATTGATTTGTATATCCAGACGTTTGATAAGTATTATTTATGGTATGTTAAAAAGCGGTACTGAGTACCGAATGCCAGTAGTGGAAAGTGTTGGCGAAACTTTATAGAAAAAATGGCAAATATGTGATATTATTTTAAGCAGATGAAACAATCGGCTTTGGGAAGTGTACACATTTTTCGGGGTAGTGTCATCGGCTTGGATTAGTATAAGAGTAAAGACTTTATGTCAAGGGTGGTAGTAACTCCTTATGGATTCCAACAGCAAAGCAAAGTGATTTGTGGAATAAAGGAAAATTGAAAGAACATTATGAAAAACATGGGATTCCAGAGTTTGGAGCAAAATCATCTAAAGAGTATTCGGAAATGGCATACGAGTTTGGTACTAGAAAATCGGATACTATTATTCAAGCGATAGATGGAGCTTATGTATATAGATATGAACCATCAACAAATATTATTTTTGTGGGAACATTGAAAGGAGGAAAAATCAAGTCATTTTATAAGTGGGATGGTAGAGAGGACGATGCTGTAATAGAGACACTAAAAAGACTTGGTTTATTGTAATGCAGAAAAGTATATCTAGGGAAATGGCAATTAGGCTAATTAGTGAAATACGAGATGTTGTTGAGAGAAAACTAGAATTATCAGAATATTTTGGTAATGAGTTTTTAGAAAGCAATGAGGAACAAATAGATTTGGAAACAGATATACAAGGTGTTAGTAATGGATTTTTATCAGAAATAATTCGTACTATTACAGGTTATAAAGTGGAAGTTTGTGGGGAAGTGGAAAAGATGTTCCCCTGTCCTTGCTGTGGACTTAGAACATTAACAGAAATTTATAATCCAAAAGAAGGAACTGGTTATGATATATGTCCGTATTGCAATTGGGAAGATGATGGAACTACGGAGATAAATGTTTATAGGTCAATTAATAAAGGTAGCATAGAGGATTATCGTAATAATATGAAGGAAAAGTTTAATAGATATTTTATAAACAAATGGTTTGATCAATAAACTTTATCTTGATTATGTCTCCACATAAGGACGCCCACTACCTTAAAAATTAACTATGGTCTTTAAATTAATTGAAATGCCTCCTGCGAAGCAGGTTAGTCATGAAGATTAATTTAGACACCTTAGGGCGAAAATTGCTGTCTAGGTGCACATAAGGGTATCCGAAATGTAACAATCTTGCAAAAGTATTTGACTGTTATACTAATAAAACTACTAAAGTGTATACAATCATAAGAAAGATTCAACAAAAAACGAGTGAACAGGTTCCTAATATTACGTATGAAGTGAAGCGAAGTATTGAGAAGGAGAAGAGATTGATATGAGCATTCAACCATGGCCTTATGAGATAGTATAGTCATAGAATTTCGTATTTTCTGCAAATGGAAGAAGATTTGCTTCTTGAATGTGGAATGGATGTTCACCAACCTAACCGAAGGAAGAAATTGGATGAGAAACTTTCGACATTGTTTGAAGAGTTTGCATTGAGTTGTAAGCGGTAGATGTGAAGGGGCGTCGCTTAATGTGGCGCCCCGTCCCCGTGTTAAAAGATGACTGCTTTAGGGCATTGCGAGAAATTAACCTAGATAGTTTTGATGTGTTTGAAATAATGGAGTATGGTAAGTATATGAATAAAAAAGAAACGTGTATTGGAAAAATCATTCATTCAAAGTTACCTATTGAATGGATGCGGTATAATATGTACATCGAGGATGATAGATACCGAAACATACCAATGCTTGTATTCAGAGTGCAAGAATCTTGTCCGGAAAATTTAGTCGATACTCTTAAAGAGTGTGTTGATATTTTTGAGGGTAAAATGAGTTGGAAGGTATTCAAAAACCCTATGACAAGAAAAACTAATTATTTACTTTCTATTTCTGAACTAGAAGATTTGTATATGCAAAGTTATTCGGAACAGATTCAATATAATCAAATAGATTTTTTTGGAGCTGAAAGATATAAAAAGTTTTGTGATGATGCAATACTAGACATTCCAATGTTGGCAAAACATATTGCAGAAACGTTATGAAAGGAGTAACAAATTTTTACTCCAAATCATGTAATAATTTTATAATACTATGTTCCTCCCAGCGGTTCTGCCAGTGGATATTTTTTGGCTTATGCCGTCCAAGGACGGCATAAAGCCTTTGTCTATTGCTGGCCATACTGCTTTAAAGTAATTATTGTATGAAGGGAGCAAGTAATGGGTTTATCTGGCATGATATTGAAAAAAGGAAAAAGTACAGATATACATAAGTTAATTAATGATATAAACATGGCGACAATAAACGCAGGTTTAGAGCCTAGAATAGATTTACACTTATGTGAAAGCGGGGATGGAGGTGTTTACACCACCGGCAATATAGCAGATACATATGATGATATACCAGAAGCGCAGCAGTGGTTGATGTATATCTATTTGGAAGATGATTGGTTGAATGGATTGAATCATCCACTAAAGCATGAAATAATAATGCGGTCGATTATAATTGAAAACTTTAGTGGGTGCGAAAAGATACTACTAGATTTTTTATTCGAATACCTAAAATTGAATCCGGAAGATTATTTTTATGACGAATTAAAATGGTATTATACTTACGAAGATGTTGTTCGGATAAAACAACAAAAGTTTGACCCGGATTGGTGTTATAAGAACCCTAATTTAGAAATTAATGTTTAAATTAGCAACGAGGCTCTCTTGCGAAAAAGGGAGCCTTGTTGCACACGATTAATTAATGGCAAGATGGTCATCCTTAGCTAATAATACAGCAGGAGCGTTTTATTTAGCTTTTGATGCCAGCGAATTGAAATGACGCCGGAGGGGATGCAATTAAATGCTTGGATGGAAGATTTAGGTTTAACATTAGGAATTTCTGATATTGAGTGGAATTATGTAACAGAAATAACAAAGACAGGGAGGTAAAAATGTATATAGAGCGGTTAATTAACTCAATAGAAAAAAGACCTAAAATGTATGTAAAGGAGGAAACTATAGAATATATTTATTATTATATTTTAGGTTATTGTTCTGCTAGTCACCATTTTTCTCAAGATGATATGGATAAGATGTTTTGTTGTTGGTTTTGGAAATGGTTGGTAGAGTGGATTAGAAGTAATGTTAATGCATCATACCAAAGCGAATCGGCTCTTTGGTATGATGATATTAAAAAAATAGCTAATGATGAGCAGGAGGAGGTTGCTTTGTTTTATAAATTAAGCAAAATCTTTTTTGACGATTATAAAAATAAGAAGGGATACTTTGAAAAAAATGTATTTTGAACTGTTTAAAAAGTATGAGGGTTCAAAAAATGGATATGATGTACATCCATTAAGTCATGGCAGTTTTAAATGATATGTTTACCGAAATGGTTGAGAGGTTGGCTAAAGCGGATACATCTAAACTTACCAGAGGTGAAGCAGAGGCGTATGAACATTTTTTGCGGAATGCCGGAGTGTCAGCGGACGTAATAAAGGGTGGTTCAGATGTCATAAAAAAGCAGGATGATGTGTTATCAAACAAAACATTAACAAATCAAACGAAAAAAGTAGACAATTATGTTTCAAGCATAAAAGGTAATGCAGCAGCAAAAGCAGGCGTAACGGTTATAAAGTTCGTAATCAAGAATGCTGATAACTTACCAATGATGATGAATCTGTTTGAAAGCTTGTTGAAGAATTTCCCGGATTTGGTAGCAGATTTAAGTAAAAATGAAATGTTTACCGAAATGGTTGAGAGGCTGGCTAAAGCGGATACATCTAAACTTACCAGAAGTGAAGCTGAGGTGTATGAAAAATTTTTGCGGAATATCGGAGTGTCAGAGGACATAATAAAGGGTAGTACATCAACATTAGCTAAGTACGGGGATGACTTTGGGAAAATGGTTAATAATATTGTTGAAAACGGTAAAGTGCTTTCACAAAATGATGGTAATAAATTTGTTTATATAACTCAAGAAGGAGTGGCAATAGTAAGTAAGGGAGGGTAAATTAATTACAGCATGGAGTAGTGCAGATTTTGATAGTGGTATGTTAGAAATAATAAGTAGATTATTTGGAGAGTAAGTGAAGTCATGGAAAGAATAACACAAATTATAAATGATTGG
>CAYOGM010000172.1:0-4803 GCA_964403595.1 uncultured Acetatifactor sp.
GGCTAATATTTTGCGTAATGCAACCTCAAACAGCCTGCTTATCCTGGACGAGATTGGCCGAGGTACTTCTACCTTTGACGGACTTTCCATTGCATGGGCAGTTATTGAGCATATCAGCAACCGTAAGATTTTAGGGGCCAAGACCTTGTTTGCCACCCATTATCATGAGCTCACGGAGCTTGAGGGCAAGATGAATAATGTGAACAATTATTGTATCGCTGTCAAGGAATGTGGGGATGATATTGTTTTCCTACGAAAGATTGTGAAGGGTGGCGCAGACAGAAGTTATGGTATTCAGGTAGCCAAGCTGGCCGGTGTGCCGGATATGGTAATCGACAGAGCCAAGGAGATTGCAGAACAGCTTTCGGACAATGATATCACCGAAAAGGTGCAGAGCATCGCGGTGGACAATAAGGGAGACAATAAAAAGAGTGCTAAGAAGGCCACTCAGTATGATGAAGTGGATATGGCACAGATGTCTCTGTTTGACACGGTGACAGACGAGGATGTATTAAAGGAGCTGATGGAGGTGGAGGTGACGACACTGACGCCCTTGGATGCATTGAATACCCTATATCGTTTGCAAAATAAGCTAAAGAATCGTTGGACAGCTGATTAAAAAAGAATGTAGTAACAACAAAGGGATAAAGTTATGCCTACAATACATGTTTTGGATTCTGAGACAATTGATAAAATTGCTGCCGGTGAGGTGGTGGAACGTCCTTCCAGCGTGGTAAAGGAATTGGTGGAGAACGCCATGGATGCCGGTGCCACGGCTATTACTGTGGAAATTAAGGACGGTGGAATTGAATTTATCCGTGTGACGGACAATGGGCACGGTATGGACAAGGAACAGGTGCGCAATGCTTTTTTGCGTCATGCTACCAGTAAGATTGACAATGCGGACGATTTGATGCGTATTTCCAGCCTGGGATTTCGTGGAGAGGCACTTTCCAGTATTGCTGCAGTGTCTAAGGTGGAATTGATTACCAAAACAAAGGATTCTCTTACCGGTACCCGTCTGGTGCTGGAGGGAGCAGTGGAGAAGGAGTTTGCAGAAGTGGGAGCGCCGGAGGGAACCACCTTTTTGGTGCGGAATCTGTTCTTTAATACTCCCGTGCGCCGTAAGTTTTTGAAGCTTCCTGCTACGGAGGGAGGCTATATTGCGGATTTGATGGAGCATCTGGCGTTGTCGAGACCGGATATTTCTTTTAAATTTCAGATGGGTAATCAGCTTCGTTTTCATACAACAGGAAATGGGGATTTAAAAGAGGTCATTTATCGTATTTATGGACGTGATGTGGCTTCGTCTTTAGTACCCATTCAGCTGGAACAGAATGGCAACAAGGTGGAAGGATATCTGGGGAAGCCGGTGCTGGTGCGTTCTAATCGCAATTTTGAAATATATTTTATTAATGGAAGGTTTATCAAGAGTAATCTGATAGCCAGAGCTTTGGAAGAGGGATATAGGGAATATCTGATGCAACATAAATTCCCTCTCTGTGTGTTGCATATTACCATGGACTCGCGTCAGGTGGATGTAAATGTCCATCCCACCAAGATGGATGTGCGTTTCAGTGATGGCATGACCTTCTGCAAGATGCTGTCTGACGGAGTGCACAGCACCCTTAAGAATCGGGAAATGATTCCGGATGTGAAACTGGATGATGAGAAAGAGGTGCGGAAGGTCGAACGTGCAGAGCAGCTTGAGAGACAAAAAGGGCATGCACCGGAGCCTTTTGAGGTGCAGCGGGCTATAAGTCATCGCGTTGCAGAGGAGACTGATTACAAAACGGCTGCTTCTCAAATAAACGCAGTGCCTCCCCAAAAAGAGTTTTCCCAAAGCCCTGTGTGGAGTCGGGTGAAGACTGCTGCCGAAGGGATTGAAGGAAGTCGGCCTTTTGTGAAAATTATGGGCGAGAAGCCCAAGGCTGTGGTGCCTGGAAGTGAGGAGACTGCACTAACGGAGACTGCTGCAGAGACTTTGGTGGTTACAGATGATTTCTTTTTTGAGGACAATACGACGGGACAGGCGGTACAAACGGAGCCAGCGATGCCACAAATGCCACAACAGGAGGTAACTGATGTGACGGAGTCTGTCGGCGAGACAGAGTCTGCAGTTGTCCCGGAGTCTGCCGAGGGAAATGTAAAAGCTGAGCAGATGAATCTCTTTGAAGAGAAGCTTTTGTCTGTGGATAATCGTAGCAGATATCGGATAATTGGTCAGGTGTTTGATACCTATTGGATGGTGCAGTTTGAGGATAAGCTTTTTATTATTGATCAGCATGCGGCTCACGAAAAGGTGAAGTATGAACGTCTGATGAAGCAGTTTCGGGAGAAAAATGTAAGCTCTCAGAGATTGATGCCGCCAGTGATTGTCAGCCTTTCTGCTCAAGAGGAGATAGTGCTTTTGGAACATATGGAGACCTTTGAGTGTCTTGGGTTTGAAATAGAGGCTTTTGGTGGCAGGGAATATGCTTTGCGCAGTGTGCCGGTGGATTTGTACGGATGTAGTGAGCGGGAGATGTTTTTAGAGGTTTTGGATGAACTGGATGGCGGTGTGAGCCGTGGAAGTTTTAAAGTGGTTGAGGAGAAAATTGCTTCCATGTCATGTAAGGCGGCAGTAAAGGGAAATAACCGCTTAAGCTACGCAGAAGCGCAGGAGCTTATTGACGAGCTGTTAACCTTGGAGAATCCATATAACTGTCCTCATGGCAGACCGACTATCATCACCATGACCCAATATGAGATGGAGAAGAAATTTAAGCGCATTGTATAGCAGATAGGATGTTAAGATGAAAATGGAATTAAATAATACCAGGGATAATCGTCCTAAGCTGATTATTCTCACAGGTCCTACGGCTGTGGGCAAAACAAATCTGTCCATTCAGCTGGCTAAGGCTGTAAATGGTGAAATTATCTCCGCGGACTCCATGCAGGTGTACAGACATATGGACATTGGTTCGGCCAAGATTATGCCGGATGAGATGCAGGGGGTGCCTCATCATCTGATTGATATTCTGGAGCCTTGGGAGGATTTTCATGTGGTAGCCTTTCAGGAATACTGTAGAAAGGCTGTGGAGGAGATTTGTGAAAGAGGTCATGTGCCTATTCTTGTGGGTGGTACCGGTTTTTATATTCAGGCTGTTCTTAAGGATATTGATTTTACGGAGAAAGATGATGATATAGTCTATCAGCAGGAACTGGCGACATTGGCACAAGAACAGGGACCACAGGTGCTTCATGATATGCTTCGAAAAGTGGATGAAGTTTCGGCGGAGGCTATTCCGGCAGGGAATGTAAAGCGTGTCATTCGTGCTATGGAGTATTATAAGCTCACAGGAGAGCCTATTTCGGTTCATAATGAGCGGGAGCGGGCAAGGGGAAATGCATATAATGCCTGTTATTTTGTCTTGAATGACGATAGAGACAAGCTTTATGAGCGCATAGAAAAACGAGTGGACATTATGCTTGAGCAGGGGCTTGTGGAGGAAGTGAAGCGTCTGAAAGATATGGGTTGTAGGCGCGGTCAGACCGGTATGCAGGGCATTGGATATAAAGAGATTTTAGATTATCTGGATGGTCATTGCAGTCTGGAGGAGGCGGTATGTCTGATTAAGAGAGATACCCGACATTTTGCGAAGAGACAGCTTACCTGGTTTCGCAGGGAACAGGATGTTATCTGGCTGAATCGCCCGGAATTCCCGGGAGGCGATGAAGATGTTTTGAAGTATATGCTTGAAATCATAGAACGGAGATTTGACAAATGAGTGAATTAATAACAAAGGGAGCTATGCCGGCTCTTTATCAGTCCATGGGCATCAGTGTCCCTGTTTATAATTTAGGTGCAGAGGTTTTAGATGGCCTTTCTGAGCGTTTTGCCGCCATTGATGAGGTGGCAGAATACAATCAGTTAAAAGTGTTGAATGCTATGCAGAAGAATCAGGTCAGTGAGGCTTGCCTTCTGGGCACCACCGGTTACGGTTATAATGATATTGGCCGTGATACCTTAGAAGCCGTTTACGCGGACGTATTTCATACGGAGGATGCGTTGGTGCGCCCTCAGATTACTTGTGGTACACATGCATTGGCGTTGGCTCTCATGAGTAATCTGCGTCCGGGAGATGAGCTTTTGTCCCCTGTGGGTAAGCCCTATGATACCTTGGAGGAGGTTATAGGTATTCGTCCTTCCAAGGGTTCTCTTGCAGAGTATGGGGTGACTTACAAGCAGGTAGATTTGCTGCCGGATGGCGGTTTTGACTTCGAGAATATAAAAAAGGCTATTCATGAGAAAACCCGTCTGGTGACCATTCAGCGTTCCAAGGGTTATCAGACCAGACCGACTCTGTCGGTGGCCGGTATCGGTGAACTGATTGCTTTTATTAAGGGGATTAAACCGGATGTTATCTGCATGGTTGATAATTGCTATGGTGAATTCGTGGAAACCATGGAGCCTTCGGATGTAGGCGCGGATATGGTGGTAGGCTCACTGATTAAGAATCCCGGTGGAGGACTGGCTCCTATAGGTGGCTATATTGCCGGTAAAAAGGAATGTGTGGAGAACGCGGCATACAGACTGACAAGCCCGGGTCTAGGCAAGGAGGTCGGCGCGTCCCTTGGAATTCTTACCAATTTTTATCAGGGGCTGTTTCTTGCGCCCACAGTGACGGCAGGTGCTTTGAAGGGTGCGATTTTTGCAGCAAATATTTATGAAAAGTTGGGATTTGGTGTCGTTCCGAATGGAAGCGAGTCGAGACATGATATTATTCAGGCTGTGACCTTTGGCAGTCCTGAGGGTGTTGT
>CAYOGM010000173.1:0-4712 GCA_964403595.1 uncultured Acetatifactor sp.
TTTTGATTTCTGAATTTATTCTTACTTGAAAGGTTGAATCCTTTGGTGCAATAGCGACATTCAAATTTGTATCCATAAAACATACCTCCTTTTTATACATCATAGCACTTCGTTTTTTGCGTGTCAATACATTGTCATTACGCAAACAAATCGCTCTCGCTCAGAGAAATCTATATCACAAAATTTTAGTCTAACCAATTTACCCACACGAATACCAGTACCTGCGGATTCCTTTACCGATAAGTCACGTCAATCTCTTCTTCCCATGCCTCTAACTCCTGTATCTGACCTTCTGTCAATGAAATTCTGTCCACTGTCAGACTTTCCAGATTCTTATACTCTGACAAAAAATCATAGGACTCCCGTATCTCTTCGAAACCTACAAGCGACAGACTTTTCACCCCTTTAAACCGGGTGAGAAACTCCTCCGCCAGCTGCTCGCCCTCTTTGTCGCGCATCAGGCATTTGCTTAACGAGAGTGCCTCCACACTATTATTTTCTACCATTTGGGTCTCATCCAGACAAACAAGCGTCTCCCTACCAAACCATTCACCTGCCAGCGAAAAGGTTTTAAGCTCCGCCATACTTAAAAGCTGTTCTATACCTTTCACCTGAAAATATCCGTCAAAACCCACTCGCAACTCTTTTAATCCGGTCATTTCTGCCAGGACACTCAAATCCAAAAACTCTTCTGAATGCCAGTAAAACGACCAGTCAACTCCATCCTTGAATGTAATATCCAAAACCCTTAACTTATCTTTGAGTTTTCTTATAGCACCTAAACCCTCTACTGTATCTAATTCCTGCTCACTTGCACAATCCTTATAATCCACCAGACTGTAACGGACGGCTGTTTGCCCTGCCCCGCCATAATCCGCCGCAATATACTTAATACTTGCAAACTCCTCTGCCGTAACCTCGCTAAACTCCTTCCCCCACACGCCACGGCTAAATGCACAGATAAAACGCTGTTCAATCTCCTGCATTACCTCTGCTTGGGTCTGAATCCGCATTTCCTCCTCATGTGCTTTGGTCACACCATTAAAATGCTCATAACCTCCAATGCTCAGCATCAGAATTAGGGCATCCACCAAAATAGGCATCCATGATACCCGGACAGTCTTACGAAACTTCCTGTAAACCCACGCCGCCGACGGAAGAAAAATCAGATTGCATAACAGCCCAATACCTACCAATACCAACATCAAATGCATCATTGGATTTACAGTCAAATCATGAAATGCCTTCTCCCAAGTAAATTCGCCTTCCATCAAGAAGATAAGCACACTGATAAAATATGCAAAAACAAAACAGATTCCACCACCCAAATGCCCACATGCCCAACCTACACCGGAACGTCTTGCACGCTCTTTAAAATCCTCCTCAGGCAGCCTGATACCACATTTTTTCTCCAATAATCGAAACAATTCTCCGGGAAATTCTCCCTCAATCATGGAATAGATATATCAATTCCCTTACAAGGAATCATGTAACGCCCATTTTGGATACGGATTTTCCTGCGCATGATGCTTACAGCCAATTCGTCATAGGTAACAATCTTCTCCTCGCGAAGATATCGTCTGATGCGGACACATTTATTGGTGAATATGGTCTCGGTATTTTCCATGTATTTCGTGAGAAAGGGCGAGACAAAGAACAAACTTCCCATAATCCTTTTGTCTCCGTTGTTGCGCCTTGACTGCTGCCTGAGTACCGCTCTTCACAGCCTGTCTTTTGGCAACACCTGATAAAATATCTTTCCACATAATTTAAATCCTTCGTATTCTACTCTGCACAAATACCGGCAATCCGCCCACGAAGAGACAGAATACTGCCCGGTGCCACGGACAACTCGTCCACTCCCAGCCGAATCCATTCTTCCGTCAGACTCTCATCCCCTGCCAGCTCTCCACAGATTCCCACAGGAATTCCTGCGTTATGGGCATTCTCAACCGTCATGGCAATCAGCTTAAGCACTGCCGGATGATGCGCGTCATAGAAGCCGTCCAAATCGCTGTTTTCCCGGTCACATGCCAATGTATACTGGGTCAAATCATTCGTTCCGATACTGAAAAAATCCACTTCCTTCGCCAGTTCCGCACTGATAAGAGCTGCTGCCGGGGTTTCAACCATAATGCCCTGCCTCGGCTCTCCATAAGGAATTTTCTCTATTGTAAGTTCATCTCTTACTTCCTGCACAATTTCTTTTATCTGTTGTATCTCTCCCATGCTTGTAATCATTGGATACATAATCTTTAAGTTCCCTGCTACAGCCGCGCGCAGTAACGCACGAAGCTGTGTCTTAAAAATATCCGGACGCTTTAAGCATACACGAAGTCCTCTGCATCCCATGGTAGGATTCTTCTCCTCCGCAAGCTCCATGTAAGAACTCTGCTTGTCCGCACCGATATCCAACGTTCTAATTATGACAGGCTTGTCACCCATACGTTCCACCGCCTGCCTGTAAATCTCAAACTGCTCCTCTTCCGTGGGAAAACTCTCCCTCCCCAAATACAAAAATTCACTTCTAAAAAGCCCGATTCCCTCTGCCGTCTGTTCCAGTGCATGCTCCAAATCCGCGAGACTTCCCACATTTGCATACAACTCTATCCGTCTGCCGTCATGAGTCACCGTTTCTTGCCCACGGAACTGCTCATAATATTCACTTTCTCTATGGGCAGCCTCCACACGTTTTTGAAGCTGGTCCAATACTTGCTCCTTAGGCTCTATCCAGAACATCCCCTGTTCTCCATCCACTGCCCCTGCTTTACCGTCCATCTCCACCAATTCTTCTATGGTAAAATCTGCTCCTACAAGTGCAGGAATTCCCATAGTTTTTGCCAAAATCGCAGTATGGGAAGTCTCTGAACCCTTTATGGTGACAAAGCCACGAATCCTGCTACGGTCAAGCTGCACCGTTTGGGAAGGCAGCAAATCCTCTGCCACAACAATGACACCTTTGTCACTTCCTGCATTTGACATCCGCCTGCTACTTTCTGTGTCACCAACTGAACCGACTTTTTCTGCTTGGTCTTCCAACTCCTCACCTCGCAAAATTCCTATCACACGGTTGGCCACATCCTTCATATCTGCTGCACGTTCCCTAATATAGGCATCCTCCATAGCCGCAAATACATTGGCAAAATACTGCCCTGTTTCTGCCACGGCATACTCTGCATTAACCTGCTCCTGTCGAATCAGCTGCTCTATGGACTCCTTAAATTTTCCATCCTCCAGCATCATCTGATGGACATCAAAAATTAGGGCTTCCTCTTCGCCCACTTCTTCTCTTGCCTGCTCATACAAAGCCTGCAACTGTTTACCCGTAAGCTCCACCGCTCCCTGAAAGCGTTGCACCTCAGCCTCTGCATCCTCAATGCCATATTTTACTACAGGAGCTTCCTTGGAACGATACACCCATATGATTCCTTCTGCAATTCCCTTGCCAATACCCTTCCCACGATAAGTTTTCATAGATGTCTCCTTTAAACAATCTACTGTAATCAACCAACTATTTGCTTGTACACCTTCTCAATCGCTTCCTTTGTAGCCAAATCAGTTGAAAATGCACTGGCACTCCCTGCCGCAAGCCCCATATAGAAAGCATGTTTATAATCGGCTCTGTCAAGCCATCCTGCCATAAAACCTGCCACCATGGAGTCCCCTGCTCCCACCGTGTTTACAACCTCTCCAACCGGTGCCGGAGCACTGTATGCACTTCCATCCTCTGCGAGGAGCACCGCCCCTTCTCCTCCCAGCGAAATCAACACATTGCGAGCTCCCATCTTTTGAAGCTTTTCCCCATAGGGGCCTACTGCCTTTCTTAAGTCATCTGCACTCTCTACCGCTTCGGCAAAGATTTCCGTACCAAATAAACCCTCCAATTCCTGAAGATTAGGCTTAACTAAAAATGGCTTATATTCCAGCGTCTGCATAAGAAGTTTCCCTGCCGCATCTACCACAACATTGACACCATTGTCAGAAACTTGTTTTACTATTTTGGCATAAATATCATTTGGCACAGATACCGGAACACTTCCGGACAAAAATAATACATCACCTGCCTGCAAAGAATCCAGTTGCACCAACAACTCCTCCAGCTTGTTCACAGGAATAATAGGACCGCTACCGTTAATCTCCGTTCCATCAATAGTATGCAACTTTATATTGATGCGAGACATTCCTTCTTCCAGACGTATAAACTGATTGTTTATCCCCCTGTCTGCTACCATGCGCACAATCTCTTCTCCGGTAAAACCTGCCACAAAACCAAGTGCCACCGTTTCCAGTCCCAGATTTTTGAGAATGGCAGACACATTGATTCCCTTTCCACCGGGCAAGCTGTATTCCGAATCACTGCGATTGGTGCGTCCCAACTGAAAGTCCGAGACCGATACCATATAATCTATGGACGGGTTAAAAGTCACTGTATATATCATTTCATTTTTCCTCTTCCACAATATATAATCTTGCATCAATCTTAACATTATTAAAGGGCTTCTGCAAGTCACCGATAAACGGTGAAATAAGCTATAATATAACAAATATCCAATTGGCCATCCGCAACACATTCCTCTTGACAAATCTCCCTTAAAACGATACACTTAAAAAGCCGTACACATGGAGCACCTGCTTCCGGTGATGAAATTCGGTCTCGCGCAATGGGAATCTACGAACCGTGTCAGGTTGGGAACAAAGCAGCACTAAGTAGA
>CAYOGM010000174.1:0-4681 GCA_964403595.1 uncultured Acetatifactor sp.
TAGACTGAATAAAAGTCTTATCAATATTTTTTCCCATCTCTCCACCGAGAGCATCCAATTCTCTCACAAGATGACCCTTAGAAGAACCACCAATATTGGGATTACAAGGCATCAACGCAATACTATCCACACTCACTGTAAAAATTACAGTTTCTAAACCAAGTCTTGCACAAGCAAGTGCTGCTTCGCAACCGGCATGACCTGCACCTATTACACACACATCAACTTTTTCACGTATTTCAGACATTTCTTTTCTCCAATTTCATAAACGTTTTATCGTTTAATTATTTTTATATTTTCATGGTATTTTTTCTATTATTTACCCATACAAAACTTAGTAAATATCTCTTCCATCAAATCGTCCTCTACCTCTTCTCCAATTATCAATCCCAAAGAAGTATAAGCACTCATTAAATCGATATAATAAAAATCCTCCGGCATACCGGCTTCGATACTGTTCAATACCAATCCCAATGCTTCACTTGCTTTTTCCAAGGCCTTTTTATGTCTCAGATTTGTAATCACAAGTTCATTATTGCTCTTAATCATACCTGCAAAAAACATATCTTTTACGGTATTCTCCAGTTCTTCCATACCACTTCCGTCCTTAGTAGAGGTATATACAAAGTTGGTATTTTCTCCAACAAAATCTTTGATATCTTCTTCTGTTACTACCTGCTCTAAATCTGTCTTATTCAATAAAATTATAGATTTCTTATCCTTTATCAGTTCAAAAATTTCTTTATCACTTTCATCCAACTCTACAGAGGTATCCACCACACATAAAATCAAATCTGCATCTTCTGCGTATTTCTTGGCCTTTTCCACACCAATTTGCTCTACTATATCCTCTGTATCCCTAATTCCAGCTGTATCTATAATATTTAATGAAATTCCGTTAAGTTTTATAGATTCTTTCAGTGCATCTCTGGTAGTTCCTGCGATATCTGTTACTATAGCTCTGTCTTCCTTCAATAACATATTCATTAATGAGGATTTTCCTGCATTTGGCTTTCCCAATATTACGGTAGATATACCTTCTTTTATCAATATTCCGTTAATTGATGTAGCAATTAAACCATCAATTTTTTCTTGAATTTTTAATATCTTTATTTTTAACTCTTCAGGGTATTTTTCCAGGTCAAAATGTTCAGGATCATCTAAGGCACTTTCTATATATGCTATTTCATATATTAATTTATTTCTTAATATTTTAATTATATTATATAATTGTCCTTGTAAATGATTTAAAGAGGTTTTTAAAGCTAATTCACTTTGAGAATGAATGACATCCATCACCGCTTCTGCCTTTGATAAATCGATTCTTCCATTTAAAAAAGCTCTCTTGGTAAACTCGCCCGGTTCCGCCATTCTGGCACCTTTTAAGCACACTAAATCCAGTATTTTCTGCATTACAAGTACACCGCCATGACAGTTAATTTCAACTGTATCTTCAGCGGTAAAGCTTCTGGGAGCCCTCATAACAGACACCATAACTTCATCTAAAATCTCATAATCTTCCATACCCGAATCACTTAATACATCATCTAAAACATCAATTGATTCTTCATCTAAAGGTAAAGAACAAATATATCCATAGTGAATCGTATGACTGGGAACATCCTTTAAAATCTGCTTTCCACCAGGTGTTCTAAACACCCTGTTACCGACCTCTATTGCTTCACTACCACTGATTCTAATAATACCAATACCGGAATCAGACAGAGCAGTCGCAATCGCTGCAATTGTATCTGTGTGCATTATAATTTCCTCTAAACTCAATAATTCAAAACCGGATATATGCATTATAGCACATACCCGGTTTACATAACATACTAAATTCTATTGAATCATATACCTTACTGTCTTTTTAAGGTAACAACAACTCTTCTGAAAGGTTCATCACCTTCACTGTGAGTAGTAACATATCTGTCATCCTGAAGTGCAGAGTGAATGATACGTCTCTCATAAGGATTCATAGGCTCAAGAGCAAAGCTTCTCTTGGTACGCTTAACCTTGTAAGCAATATTCTTTGCAAGGTTCTCAAGAGTTTCTTTTCTTCTCTCTCTATAATTCTCTGTATCAACCTTAACTCTGATGTAATCTGCACAACCCTTATTTACTACCAAAGATACCAGATACTGCAGGGAATCAAGAGTTTGTCCTCTCTTACCAATCAAGAGACCCATCTCATCACCACTCAAATCAATATCCATGGATTTGGTTGCAGCATCATACTTTACATTGATGGTTGCATCAATCTTCATTGCATTGAATACATCTTTAAGGAAAACTTCTGCTCTCTGCTCAATAGAACCATCAGATACTACAGGTGAAGACTTCGTCTCAGTCTTAACCTCCGCTTTTACCTCATTCTTTACTTCTGCTTTTGCAACTTTAACCTCATCAACTGCTTCATTTGCACTCTTAATAGCTTCTGCTGCAGCCTCTTTAGCCTTCTCTACTTCCTCTTTTAAAGCTGCCTTGATTACAGCAGGCTTAGAACCGATACCAAGAAAACCATTGGAACCTTCCTCAATTACTTCATAGTAAAGTCTGTCACTTGTTACACTTAATTTCTGACATGCCTCAGTGATTGCATCACTTAAATTTTTAGCAGATACTTCAATAAATTCCATATCTTTTACCTCCATAAGGAAATCAAAAACTATTTTTTACTCTTATTGTTGTAATTATTAACCATATTTGCTTTCTCAAGCATACTTCCGGGCTTTGCTGTTCTATTAGAACTGTTTGCCTGAGAATTCGTGGAAACATTAGCTTTCTGCTGAATACTCTGAATATTTCTGGTATTCATATTTGCATATGCATTAAGTCTTTCCTGATTCTCTTTCAACTTAGCCATCTTCTTAGCACTCTTCTCAGCATTTTTTTCAACAATTGTATCAAAATTCAAACTATCGATATGCTTATTGATTACTACCTGCTGAATACTTCTTACCACACTACCGGCTACCCAGTAGATACCCATACCTGCGGGCAAAGAGAAACAGAAATATGCAGACATGAGAGGCATAATAGTATTCATTGTCTTCATGGTACTCTGCATCTGAGCTGCTGTCTCATCCATATTCTTGTCATCAGTATTCTGCTGGGGAATCAGTTTAGTATGAATCCACTGAGTTAAAGCAGATAATACGGGAATGGCAAGCGCACCTAAAATAAGTAACCAATCTCCCTGAGAAAATGCATCCTGCATAATCTGCCAAGGTGAATCACCCACATTCAAACCAAGAAAATTATTATAGGTATTGATAAGACCTTCTTGTCCAAGAATCATCTCATCTTCAAATCTAAGACCCGACAATCCATATTGCTGCGCAACTGCCGCCATATCAGCTGAAGACAATCTGTTCAAAACATCAACAACACCGTTCTGAAGATCACCCTTTACCATACTTTGTCCATACATGGAAACAGTGTTTGCAATACTTTCAGAACCGGATTCCATCAACCATGTACCATTATCAGTAGCAATAATCTTATCTGCAAGTACACGGAAGGTATCACCAATTTTGCCAACATATGCAGGCATTGCATAAATTACACGATATAAAGCGAACAAAATAGGCATCTGAATAAACATATATCCACAACCACCTGTGGGAGAAACACCATATTTTGCATAAACAGCTTGCATATCATTGTTCATTGCCATCTGAGAATTCTGGTCTGTTTTCCCTTTATACTTATCTCTGATAGCATTGAGCTCAGGGCTCATTTTAGCAGAAAGCTTTGAAAACTTCTGCTGTTTGATGGTAAGAGGCAACATCAAAAGGTTTACAACAATTGTAAACAGAATAATTGCCAAACCAATGTTGGGAATACCAATTGCATCAATAACAGTAAAGATTCCCTCCATGATTTTACCAAGTATCCACACAATATATTTAAAGATAGGTGTGGAGTTTTGAGTTAACAAAAAAACATTCATTAATTCCTCCAAATATGCCGCATTCTATTAAATTTAAGGAACCGGATCATATCCTCCCTTTGAAAAAGGGTTACATCGGATAATTCTCCATAAAGCCAAAAGACCTCCCTTAAAAGCTCCATATTTCTCTATTGCCTCCAGACCATATTGGGAACATGTTGGATAATAGGGACATTTGAAACTTTTTAACGGAGATAAATATTTTTGATAAAATTTTATAACGGCAATAAAAAGTTTTTTCATAGTTTCTAATTCAGGCCTCTACCCTTCAAAATAAATATCAGTCAAAGTACATAAATACTTTTATGATATGATGTAGTTTACCTAAATGTAGCAGTGCACTCTCTACCTCTTCATAACCTACGGCAGCTGCACCCGGTCTCGCGATGATTACTATATCCAAACCACTATTGAATATATTTTCATGTAATCTGTAACTTTCTCGAATCAGTCTTGTGACGCGATGTCTCACAACACTGTTACCGACTTTCTTACTTACACTGATTCCAATTCGATTCTTACCTAAGCCATTTTCCTTAATATACATTATCAGGTATTTGTTGGCATGTGATCTGCCATTCTTATAAACGAATTGAAACTGGTGATTTTTCTTTAATGACTCCGAAAATTTCATTAAAATTCCTCACGTATGCAAAAAGGTCACATTCCTGTGGCCTATGCTGATAATTTTTTTCTTCCTTTTGCTCTTCTGGCAGCTAAAACTTT
>CAYOGM010000175.1:0-4575 GCA_964403595.1 uncultured Acetatifactor sp.
GGAGAACAGCACCGTCTGATGCTCTCCGGGAATCTGTCCCATGATGGTCTCCATATCCTCACGAAAACCCATGTTCAGCATTTCATCTGCCTCATCCAATACCACCATATTCACATAATCAGTCTTGATGGTGTGGCGACGCATATGGTCCATGACACGCCCCGGCGTACCTACTATAATCTGCGTTCCGCGAAGTCCGGCAATCTGTCTTCCGATGTCCTGACCGCCATAAACAGGCAACACCTTGATTCCGTGCATGTATTTTGCCAGCTTACGAAGCTCCTCCGCTGCCTGAATAGCCAACTCTCTGGTGGGGCAAAGAATAATGGTCTGAAGCTTCTTTAATTCTGGATCACATTTTTGAATCACCGGAATACCAAATGCAGCCGTCTTACCGGTACCGGTCTGCGCCTGTCCGATGATATCCTCCCCGTTTAGAAGCGAGGGGATGGCCTGCTGTTGAATAGGGCTAAGCTTTTCAAATCCCATCTCCCGGATAGCTCTGATAATCCGAGCATCAAGCATAGGCTCTATATCCTGAATTTCGGTCTCATTCATACCGGATTCCATAATTTCTGCATTCATATCCATAATTTGTTTCTAAATTCCTTTCTTTCTATAAATAGCTTCCAATAAATAACTTCCTTGTCAGGAAAATATTTTCCAAAATTGGACAGTACGGTGAGCAGACTCGCTTGCGAACCGTCGGCGTGGCTTGCTGCAAACCTGTCGGCATGGCTTGCTCCAATCACTGAATTTTCAATTTGGGCATATAGAGAAATTTCTCTTCCACTATGCCCGCAAAAACGTCTTTCCTCGGGCATACAAAACTCTTTTCTCTACAATATGCCCATTTTTAACTCAAAATCCTCCATTTGACTCTCAAAATTGGGCATGGACACAGTTTTTTCTCGTATATGCCCAATTTTGAATTTGCACTCCGACAAACTGAAGTTTCCAATGCTTACAAATTGAAATTCGCCACTCCAACAAACCGGGCTTCCAAAAGGGAATCACCATTTTTTACATGGGTATATAGAGAAAAAACGAGTCGTGAGACCCAAAACCACCTGAAATTGCAAGAAATATTGTGCAAGATAACCTCATTTGGGTCTATATGAAAAAATTCATACCTGAGACCCGCTAAATGTTATTTTTCCGGGTCTCAACAGCCATTTTTTCTATATAGACCATGACACTGCTGAATGATACTAAAAAAATAGGGAATTTTATATGATTTCGGGTCTCACAGAGCAAAAATTATACATAGACCCAAATCGAAGTTTTCCCCCTGATAATCAAAGAACAGCAACTGCATGAAAACATTTGTTATCATTATCTACTTCTCACCCCCATGGCATAAATCGGTGTTGCGCCCTGTCTGGAGCTTTTATGAACCGCTTCCGCCAACGTAGAAAACGCATCACTGTAGGAAGCGTTATGCACCACAAACCCAGCTTCTTCTCTAGTGATACACACCGTATGCAGCCAGTTTTTTAATCCTGCTCCGTTTAACACTGTCACCACAAACACTTTATAGTCTGCCTCGCTTTTGGCAAAAGATTCCTCTGACACAGGAATCCGCCGCACCCCGTATCCATGCCGGGCAAGCCAGCGTCTGATGGATGCGGGGTGAATGCCGTACTTACCACCCCATGCTGCGCCCCGGCGTTGTAAATCTGCTGCCAGCTCCAGAAAAACATCATTAGAGGGCTTCTCTCCCAATGCCACAAGGGTATTATAAAGCGCAATCAAACCACAGCCTCCGTATGCCATGGTATATGCCTTCCCGAATCGCAGTGCTCCTAACTCAGGCTGCCTTTCAATATACCCGCCCTGAGGCCATAGTTTTTCCTTTGCAAGTATTTCTTTATTTGCTGTGTAGCTGGCCTCCACGGTCCGTTTATTCACCCCAAACCAGGCAAGGACTGACCAGCCCCACAATATCAGTGTCTTCTTCATGGCAGTTCGCCTATACGGCCCCGTGGAACCACAGAACCTTGCAATACTCGTAACCGGGCTCACGCTTCATCACATGCTTCACACCTGCCGGCACCATAAATGCCATACCGGGCTCCATGATAATCTCCTCGCCGTCAATCAGCGCACGACCTTTGCCCTCCAGCACAAAGAACCCCTCCTGGTCATCATGTGCCGTCGCTTTTCCATACTCATCCATACTGTAAAAAGAAATTCCCATACGACAACCGTTCACACAGCCCTGCTTTTCATCAAGCAGAGTGTAACTCACACGCATGCCATCTCTTTTTATGATTTCGTCCAATTTTACATAAGATATCATAATTTTCTCCTCTAAAACTCCTGCCTGTAAGACAACACTTGCCAACTTGTCTTACAAACATTTTATCAAGCCCACCCGGAAAAAGCAAACAAAATAGAAAATATATCCATCATTCCGAAAATTCCATTCGCATGACATATTGAATAAATGCCTCCAGATGCTTAGACATCCATTTGTTCCGATGGTAAATCAACTGCTTCCAGATATCGATTTCAAAATCCTCCACGTCCAGATACACAAGCTTCCCCTCAGCCACCTTCTTCTCCGTGACAAAATCCGGCAAAAAAGAGATTCCCACACCCTGCTCCAAAGAATGTGTAATCAAGTCCGTTCTGCCGATTTCCAGTACCGGTGTGATTTCCAGAGAACGCTTCGCCAATTCCTCATCAAAAATCCGCCTGTAACCGATTCGTTTCTCTGTAAGAAGAAAGGGATGATCCACAATATCCTCCACCCTGAGTTTCTTCCCGGCCAAGGGCGAACCCGCCCCGGTAACAAAATGACTTCCTACACGCTCCTCCTTGGCGGTGATATAGTCCTGCTGATAAATATGGCTGTCCAACGTAAAAATCACGTCCGCCTCATTATGATCCAAAATACGAAACATATCATCCGTATCTGCGGTGGAGAATTTCAATAAAATATTGGGATAATGCTGGTAAAAATCATGGTAGTTTCTGGACATCATCATCTCACAGATGGAATCCGGCGTTACTATATGTACATGCCCCGCTATCACACCGGGCTTGGTGATATTTTCTTTGAACTCCTCTGTCAGGTGGCTGACCTTCTGGGCGTAAGCCAAAAGCTCCTGTCCCTTCTCCGTCAGACTGATTGTGTGATTGATTCGCTCGAACAAAAGGCAGTTTAACTCCTTTTCCAGCTGCTTAATCTGGAAGGAAATCGTAGACTGGGAGTAACCCAGCACCTTTGCAGCCTTGGTAAAACTGTTTAACTCCGCCACATGTACAAAAGAAATCAGATTGCGTATCTCCATTTTGCTCCTCCAACAAAAATATCCTTAGCATCAAAACCCGACCGGTAATCGAAATTTTCGATAACACATATCTAAATCATCAATTTTATTAAATAGCGTTTTCATTATATAATAAATAACAGCAAAAGACAATTTTTTTATGTATTGGAGGATGTTACAAATGCCTGAAATTAAATTTTACAACCGCGCACCTATTCCCATGGAAATGCACAAAGTGAAAATCGTACAGAAACTGAACCTGCTGCCTGCTAAGGAGAGACTTCTGAAGATGCAGGAAGCCGGCTTCAATACCTTTATGCTGCACAATGGCGATATCTTCATGGATATGCTCACCGACTCCGGTGTAAATGCCATGAGTGACAACATGCAGTCCGCAATGCTTCGTGCAGACGATGCTTATGCAGGAAGTGAGACCTTCTACCGCATGAGAGACAAGCTGGAGGAGATTTTCGGTATCAAATATGTACTGCCTGCTCATCAGGGACGTGCCTGCGAGCACATTCTTTCCCAGCACTTTGTAAAGCCCGGCAACTGCGTTATCATGAACTACCACTTCACCACCTCCAAGGCCCATGTGACCCGTTTGGGCGGCCATGTGGAGGAGCTGGTTAAGGATGAAGGTCTTGTGACCCAGAGCAACCTTCCGTTCAAGGGAAATATTGACTTGGATAAAGTAAAAGCATGCATCGCCAAGGAAGGTGCTGACAACATTGCTTATATGAGACTGGAAGCAGGCACCAACCTAATCGGTGGCCAGCCCATCTCCTATGAGAACATGAAGGAAGCTACCGAACTTGCCAAGGAGCATGGCATAGTGACCGTTTTGGATGCTTCCCTGCTTCAGGACAACCTGTATTTTAACAAAATCCGTGAAGAGTCCTTGAAGGATAAATCCGTTGCTGAAATTCTCAGAATGATTGCTGATTTGTTTGATATCATTTACTTCTCCGCCCGCAAATTCGGTTTTGGACGCGGCGGCGCAATCCTTGTTCGTGACGAGCAGATGTTCCACGAACTGGAAGACTATGTTACCATGTTCGAAGGCTTCCTGACCTACGGTGGTATGTCCGTAAAAGAAATGGAATCTCTGATTATCGGTTTTGAAGAGACTCTTGATCTGGATATTATCTCTCAGGGACCTCAGTTTATCAAGCACTGCGTGGACGAGTTGGATAAGTACGGCGTACCCATGGTTACCCCCGGTGGCGGCCTGGGCGCTCACATCAACGCACGAGAAGTGGTGAGCCACATCCCCGCTGAGCAGTATCCTGCCGGC
>CAYOGM010000176.1:0-4564 GCA_964403595.1 uncultured Acetatifactor sp.
TCACCAAATCTCATGGTATGCAAACGAGTACATATTCTGTGATTGGAGGAATAGGCCTTACACTGCACCGAAACCGGGCGTATGGTATGTAACTGCCCCGGAATAGAAACCTGCTTTCCTACACGCCCCTCGTCCAGATATACATACCTGTGATAATCCTCCATAGCAAGACGATAAATCAGACAGGTCCCACCCTCGTAACGAGTCATATCAAAGGCACAGCCAACCAACTCTCGCAAAGTATAGGAACTGTTCTTCACTCTCAAAATCAATCCATCCGATATAGGCCGGGCAATCAGTCTGGCGTCCGCCACTGCAATCAACTCATCTTCTCCTGCATCTGTATGATATGGACGCTTGCGGGTAAAGAAATCATCAAATGATCGGAAATTCTTGTTCTCACATTCTGACAAATCAATGTGATACCGCTCCACAAAAGGCTTTATTTTGCTCACTGATGACGGCATGCGTTCCTTCCATGCATTAATCTCCGAAACCATAGGATTCGTCACCGTCTTAAGCATGGCTCGCCCGGGAACCGTATGATAAAGAAAATCCAAAAGTTCCTTTTGATACTCCTGCTCCTCTATATAGTCCTGTTCGCTCCGGCTCCAGATTCTCATTCGTTCAGGGTCTGATATACCTCTATTCTGGAGGCATCCATCTCAGGCAGACCCACAAAGCTTGCGCCATAAACAAAACCATCACCCTTCATCTCAATGCGCACGACCTGCACAAAAGCATGAAGTACCTCTTTGGTCCAAATAGTCAAATATGTTTCATAAATCGTACCAATCTGCAAAATCTGATCACAAGTAAAACCAATTCCGCTCTTGGATACATCATTAATCTCAATTGCAACCTCATCCGTTACATTATTATCAATGCGCTTCATAACCAGTGTGGACTGCATTGGACTTCTTTTATTTCTTCTTCTCTCCTGCATATGTTCCTCCATTTCCGCGACATATTTCGGCACATAACAATACTCGACATTATTATACCATTATCAAGATATTTCTACAAGAAAATTATTCCAATAAAACGTTTTTCCGTTTTTAAACTTCTTGGCTTCCTCTGCGCCGAAACATATCACATTCTCCTGTTCGTCTCGCCTTACAAATGTTCGTCGCATCAAAGTATTGTATTTTCCCTCCCCAAGGATTAAAATAATTAATAACTAATTAACCGGGTCATCCCCAAAAGGATATATAATATGATTTCTTTTTTGGCACGCATATTCATCAAAAATTATAAGGACACCACTTCCCCCAAGGTACGGCAGTCCTATGGCATGCTCTGCGGCGGCGTGGGCATTTTCTTAAATCTCCTGCTTTTTGCAGGCAAGGCACTCGCGGGGCTGCTCAGCGGTTCCATTGCCATTACAGCCGATGCCTTCAACAACCTGTCTGATGCCGGTTCTTCCATCGTGACGTTGATTGGCTTTAAGCTTGCCGGGCAAAAGCCGGACTCTGACCATCCCTTCGGACATGGCAGACTGGAATACATCTCGGGTCTTGTGGTGGCATTTTTCATTTTGTTGATGGCCTTTGAACTATTTAAAACCTCCATAGATAAAATCATTAATCCTCAGAAGCCGGAATGCACACCTCTTATCGTCGGGATTCTGGTTGCATCGGTATTGATAAAATGTTACATGGCCATTTATAACCGGAATGTTGGACGACAAATCCAGTCTGTAGCCATGGCAGCCACTGCCACTGACAGTATCAGTGATATGTGTGCCACTACAGTGGTGTTGGTGTCTGTACTGCTGGCACATTTTACAGACCTGATCATCGATGGATGTTGTGGTGTGGCTGTAGCAATTTTCATCTGTATCGCAGGCGTCAAAGCTGCTCTGGACACCATTAATCCACTTTTAGGGCAGGCACCTGACCCCGAATTCGTCAAGGAAGTCACTGACATTGTACTGTCCCACGAAGGCATCATCGGCATCCATGATTTGATGGTTCATAATTATGGCCCCGGCAGAGTTCATCTTACCCTGCACGCAGAAGTTCCTGCGGACGGTAATATTCTGGAAATGCATGATTTGGTGGATATGGTAGAACATAAGCTTCGTAATCAACTGAATTGTAGTGCGGTTATTCATATGGACCCCATCTGTATCAACGACCCGGAAACAGACAGCCTGCACGCAATGGCACTTGCAATATTAAACGAAATCGACCCTGTGCTGACCATGCATGATTTCCGCATTGTAAAAGGCCCTACCCACACCAATCTGATATTTGATGTGGTAGCGCCCTTTAACTATCGGCTCTCCGATGGAGCCCTCACAGAAATCATTACTTACAAACTCAAATGCCACAACCCTGCTTATTTCGCAGTAATTGACATAGACAAACAATAAAAAGAATGCTGCCGTACCCCAAAGGTATGACAGCATTTTCTATTGTTATTCATACTGTATCATGCAGACCAATTCGCCCTCTTCTACACTGATAACAGCCTCTTCACCAACAAACTCATTGCTGATGCCTACAGGGTAATCATTGGTCATGGTGAAATTCTCCACCGGATATTTCATATTGCTGATAGTAACACCCTTAGCCTCCTTGTCAAGACTAAAGAGGGATAACACCCCCTCTAAATTCTTATTCAGATGAACTGCTTCATTTTGCAATACAAACATCATGCCCGTTCCATCTACAAGGTAGCCGGATGCCTCGTTGTTTTTCAGGTACAATAGGCACTGAATATTAGCCAGCGTATGGTCAAAACGTCCGCCGGTTCCACCATAAATGCGAAAGTCCTTATAACCCAGCCCAAGCCCATGCTTTAACGCTGCCAGCATATCGGTATCATCCTTTTCGCAGGGTAACGTAATGATTCTGTCAGGAATCTCCTGTCTAAGGACCTCCAGTGCCTGTAATTCGCCCTCACTCATGGAGTCAAAATCTCCAATAATTACATCCGGTTCCACATTTAGAATCCCACAATAACTAAGTCCGCCGTCAACAGCAATAATATAGTCCTCCTCTGTCACAGCAAGCTCTCCCATGGTCAAATCACCGGCACCGATTACATAACACTTTCCTTTCATCATCGCGTCGCCTATCCTATCACTTCAAATTTATCTATTCTCATTCACATACAGCTGCACGCGGCTCTGAATCAGTCCTGCAACCTCTTGAGCGCTCTTTTGTCCGGAGAAATAAGCAGCCAGTTCTTCATCCAGAATCTTATTCACATCCTTATCGTAATATGCCTTCGTATTAACAGAAGCCACAAAAGCTGTAATCTCATCAACCTGCGCCTGTGTCAGGGGCTCCAGTATAATATCCTCTTCGTTCATCCAGTAATGATAATCTTCTTCAACCTCATTACCGTTTTCATCCTTGTATACAGATTTCTTTGTGGCCTTCTGTGCCAGTGCATCAAATCTCTCCTTGGAAACAGGAAACTGCCATTCCAAGGTTTCCTGATATTCATCTGTGAGATAATATTTCATAAAGTCCCATGCAACATCCAGATTCTCAGACTTTGCGGAAAGTGCATAAGAATTGGAGGCATACAATACGGAACCTGTTCCGCCGGAGGAAGGAATACCCACAAAGCTTACATCCTCACCAAAGGAACCATTGATGGAATAAACCATCCCCTCCATACCTGTGAGATAACAATTGGACAAAAGAGTTCTATCCTCACGGTACTGGGACTCATAATTGCTATACCAATCAGCCCCATAATAACTATCATCCAACTCTTCAGGCAGTGTCATGGCATATTCCATGATTGCAATAAATTCCGGTGAATCAAAGGAGCACTTACCTGTGGAAAGATCAATGAACTCACTACCACACATCTCAAACATGGTACTGATGAAACCATCCCGTGTCATCTCACTGAAAAGCTTAGCACCTTCCGGCATTTTGTTTACCACAGCCTGCGCATCCTGCATAGTCCACTCTGCAGGTTCACCAATTAAAGACTTCTTACCAATATAAGTGGACACATAGAAGGATGGAATAATCTCATAAAGCTTACCCCCAATTTTATGCGCCTCAAATACATTGGTCATATACTCTTCCTTGGACAATTCTTCATCATTGGCAATCAGTTCTCCAATATCTGCCAGAATCCCCTTTGATACATAGCTGTTCAAAGACATATTGTAAGTATCAACGACAAGAATATCCGGAACATTGCCACTGATAATATCGCTGTTTAACTGATTGTATCCTGCCATATAGTCATCACTGGTAATATACTGACTATAGTCCTTAATCATAATTCGATGCGTCTGACTGGACTTATTGAAATCAACCACACGCTGTTTCATATCATTTGCAATATAATTGGTACCAAGAACCAGCAATTCCTTATCAGGAACATCTTCAGGATTTACCTTTGTAAAGATTCCACCCTCAAGAGTTCTCGTGTAATTCACCTCATCATAAACCGAATAAAAACCGATAAAATGGGTTCTATCCAAATACAAAAATCCATCAAAATGGGATACATTCAAATCAGAGTTGACAAAACTCATGATCTGCTTGGGTTCTGCATCTCCAATATGATATTTAAAAACACCCTG
>CAYOGM010000177.1:0-4517 GCA_964403595.1 uncultured Acetatifactor sp.
GCAGCAGAGGGTGAAAACTACGAGTGGACGGATATGTATGCGAAGTTTGCCGAGGAGGCGAGAGAAGAGGGCTTTGAGGAGATTGCAAAGCTGTTTGAAGGTGTGGCTGCTATCGAGAAGGAGCATGAGGAGCGTTACAGAAAGCTTCTTGAGAATGTGGAGAATGGTCTGGTATTCTCCAGAGATGGTGATATGATTTGGCAGTGCGCAAACTGTGGTCATATCTGTGTAGGCAAGCAGGCTCCCGAAGTATGTCCTGTATGTGCACATCCTCAGGCTTATTTCCAGATTAAGGCTGAGAACTACTAATATGCAGGAGTGCTTTCTATAAATTTTAAAATCAAAATAGCAAAGCAGTGTGTAAAGGAGTGGATTTAGGTCTGCTCCTTTTTGTGTATAGGAATACGACTGATGGTTGAGAGAAGTTTTAAAATATGATACGATAAATTGAGAATTTACGGAACCGGTTGTGATAAAATACGTCTTATATAATAGGGATGGATGAGACCAAGGGGAGTACATATGAGAGATATAGAAATACTGGATTTATACTGGGAGCGCAATGAGCGTGCTATAGAGGAGTCTCAGAAAAGTTATGGCAATTACTGCTACAGTATTGCTTTTCATATTCTGCACACCAAGGAGGATTCGGAGGAGTGCGTGAATGATACATGGCTTAGAGCGTGGAAGGCTATTCCGCCCAATCGACCGAATCGTTTGGAGCTCTTTCTGGGTACCATTACCCGTAATCTGTCTTTTGACAGATGGAAGCACAAGAATGCCATGAAACGGGGGAATGGAGAGATGGAAGCTACATTGGATGAATTGGCGGAGTGTGTACCGTCAGCGTACAATACGGAGGAGACTGTGGAGGCGGCGGAGCTTCAAAGGTGTATAAATTGTTTTTTGGGGACGCTTAAGGAGCAGGACAGAAATGTTTTCCTGCGCAGGTATTGGTATGCAGAGGAAATTAACGAGATTGCAGAGCGGTATGATATGAAGCTTAACACAGTGAAAACAACGCTTTTTAGAATACGTGGAAAGCTAAAAAAATATCTGGAACAGGAGGGGGTGGTTTTATGAGCGGACAACTGAATGAGAAACGAAAGGGAGCCATTCGCCTGTTTGAAGCTATGTCGGGGGTGGATGAAAGCTATCTGGCAGCCTGCGAAGATTATAAAAAGACCAAAACCAAGGGTGTGGTTGTCTTTATGCAGAAATATGGAAAGGGTATGGCAGCAGTGCTTTGCCTGGCTGTTTTGGGAGCAGGATATGTGAGTATGATGCAGGTAGCCAATTCGAACAAGGCTACTACGGATTGTGCGCCGGCATTTTCTATGGCGACAACTCAGGAGCAGTGCGAAGCGGAGGAGTCTGTCCGAATGGAGGCTGCTGAGGAGGGGATGCCGGATGGTGATATGCTGGCTGATAATGCTTTGGATGGCGCGTTGGCGGGAAGTTCTGCCACGGAGTATAAAGAGATAGGTGCAGAACAGGATGAGGCAAGACCGGAAACAGAAACGTATAAGAGTGGTGTTACGGCAGAGGAGCCTGAGAGTGAATTTGTAAAGGAAGATGATTTTGGCAGCACGGTGGAAGAAATAACCTTGGAGGAGGCCCGAAAGCTTGCTGTAGTGGGAAAATATATTCCACAGAACTGGCCGGAGGATGAGGGCGTTGCAAACATTTGGGTGTCAAAGAATATTACAGAGAATGGTTCCAAGAATGTGTATCTGTTTTGGGAAAGTAATACCACGAATGTTGTTTATCGTGTTGTGGTAGAAAATCTGGGGACAGAATTGCAGGAGTCGGTACAGGAGAAGCTGGGTAAAAATATCATTCGGTCAGAAGAGTTCGGCAAGGAATTTATTGTAGCCAATGGAAAGAGTGCGGGAGGGGGGCAGGATGTTACAGATGCGGATTTTGCGGTACTTCACAATAATGACTCGGAGTATGTGTTAGTGCATTTTATGGGTAATGGTTCTGTGGAGCAAATTTGGGGCTTGCTTCAATGATAATAGAAGAGTGATGAAAGAAGATGGGGCTGCATGGAGCAGCCCCTGTTCTGTTATAATTATTTTTCCCAACGTCCGGATGCGCCACAGGGGAGTACCAGACCGCTTTCGGTAACCGGCAGTCCGATTTCTTGTGCTTCCACCTGTCCGCCAATTTTTTTTACAATGGAAGTATTAATCATGTAGGAGAGCACTGCGGGCTGCAGGCCGGTAGTGTAGGAGTTAATCAGGAAGAATATTGCATTTTCGGAGAGCAACTGGCTTGTCAGTTCGATAAAGGGCCAGATGCTTTCTTCGATTTTCCAGATTTCACCTTTGGGACCTCTGCCGTAGGAGGGAGGGTCCATGATAATGCCGTCGTATTTGTTGCCACGGCGGATTTCGCGTTCTACGAATTTTACACAGTCATCTACCAGCCAACGAATAGGAGCCTCGCCCAGTCCGGAAGCCTGAGCATTTTCCTTGGCCCAGCCAACCATTCCCTTAGAGGCATCCACATGGGTAACTGCGGCACCTGCGGCAGCTGCGGACAGGGTTGCACCGCCGGTATAGGCGAAAAGGTTCAATACCTTGATTTGGCGTTCGGGTTCTTGGGTTTTGGCTTCAGCTATTTTCTTGGAAAACCAGTCCCAGTTGGTGGCCTGCTCCGGGAAGAGGCCGGTGTGCTTGAAGCTAAAAGGCTTCAGGTGGAAGGTTAACTGCCCGCCGGGAGTGTTGCCGGGGCGTGCGTTTGCATGGGTGAAATGCTCTCCTTCATAATGAATGCTCCACTCATTAGGAAGATTAAAAAATTCCCACTCTCCGCCGCCTTTTGTGCTTCGGTGATAGTGGCCGTTTTTATTTTTCCATCCCTTGTGGTCGTGAGGGGTACTCCAGATGACCTGAGGGTCGGGGCGCACGAGGATGTAATCTCCCCAACGCTCCAGCTTTTCGCCGTTTGAGGTATCAAGCACCTCATAGTCTTTCCAATTGGATGCAATCCACATAATATCTGTTCATCCTTTCTGATGTGTATATTCTTTAAAAATATTCCATGGGACAACTATACAAGATTTTGACTTAGTTTGCAAGAGCATAGAGAGGTTTGCAGATTTGTTTTGCTTGAGGACATGTTGACTTGTGGTAGAAGAAGAGGTAAACTCAAAAATGAATATTTGAACATAGAAAGAAAACGATAGATTTGAGGATAGTGATGGAAGATAGGAAAATGCAGAAAATGGCTCCTTTTCTGGTGGCGGCTGCAGCGATGTTATGGGGAATACTATTTATTTTTGTGAGAAAGTTAAGTGAGGCAGGTTTCTCGGCTATGGATGTGGTGTGTGTCAGATCCTATGGAAGTGTAGTGTTTTTGTTTCCGGGGTTGTTTGCGGTAAATAGGAATCTGCTGAAGGTTCGGATAAAAGATGGTTGGTGTTTTGTCGGCACGGGAGTGTTTAGTATTGTGTTCTTCAGTTATTGCTATTTTCGGAATGTTCAAGTGTCCTCAGCAGCCTTTGCTTCTATATTAATGTATACTTCGCCTGTATGGGTGACCTTGCTGTCTATGATTTTCTTTAAGGAGAAAATGAATCGAGGCAAGTGGATTGCTTTGGTGATGGCTCTTGTGGGCTGTGCGTTGGTCAGTGGCTTAATGGGCGGAGCTGGGACAGTAAGTGTTCAGGGAATTTTGTTGGGTTTGGGTTCCGGCATCGGATATGGGCTTTACAGTATATTTGGAAGATTTGCACTGAATAGAGGATACCATCCTATGACGGTGTCTTCCTATACCTTTTTGTTTGCGTGTGTGGGCGTGTTGCCTTTTGTAAGTGTTTCTTATATTATAAATAGATTTGTGCAGGAACCGGTTCTTTTGGTGCCGGCGTTATGTATGGCAGTGCTTAGCACGGCGATGTCCTTTTCTTTATACACTTTGGGTCTTGCATATATGGAACCGGGGCGGGCAGCGGTGCTTGCTACATTGGAGCCCATTGTATCTACCGTAGTAGGTGTGGTGCTTTATCGGGAAAGAATCAGTGTTGCGATGTTTGTGGGTATTGTGTTGGTGTTGGTTTCTTCTATTATAATAAGTAAGGGATAATTTGGGTAAGAATAGGATTGTACTAAAAAAAATACAAAAAAAATACAATTCTTGAAAAAAAGTACTTGCAATGGGAGAAAACACCATGTATACTAGATTTTGCTGTGGCATGATAGCGATGAAACGTGAGGTTGCCGGTAATCAGTAATGGATACCGGGTTTTCCGTGGAGCGAATGTCAAGTTAGGAAACTGACGACAAGTCACTGTACCAAGAACCAAATTCCGAAATGCTGCGGAATACGGTTTACAAGTCTGTCCAAGGACAGAAACGACGTGTAAGAAATGAGTCTAAAACGTTGCTAAAGATTCAGGACACACACGGGAGAGTGTACAGTCACCGCTTGTCGTACTAAAAGCAGAAATGCTTTGAACAAAAGTGCGAAAAGGAGGCGACTTTTTTTATGGCAAGTCAAGTAATGAGAAT
>CAYOGM010000178.1:0-4492 GCA_964403595.1 uncultured Acetatifactor sp.
GTTACAGAGTAACCATTAAGATATTTCGTGTTCGGTTTTGAGGGTACAAATGAAATATATTTTATTTGTTAGGAGCAGATTTCTGCTCTTTTTTGTTTTGTAAAAAAAGGCCTGTCATATTAACTTTTAATTGGAGTATTATGCGCTTCTTGGAACATGTTTTGACCGTCTAAAACTTAGAAAAGAATTGTATAGACAGATAAACAGGTACATTTATAAAAAAAACGACTGAATTTTCACAAATTTCTGTAATTTATAGTTTCATTTTCTGTAAAATATGTTATAATAAGCGAAAGGGCAGTACGTGTATTTTTCGTCCATATAATCATAATGTAGTGAGGTGGAAAGATGGATACAAAGATTTTATTAGAAAATGGAACAAATGAGCTGGAGGTTCTTGAATTTACCCTGGATGGTAACTCCTATGGTATCAATGTAGCCAAGATTAAGGAGATTATTACATATCAGCCGGTAACACCTGTGCCGAATGCACATCCCAGTATCGAGGGAATTTTTATGCCTCGTGATACAATGATAACAGCAATTGATTTGAAAAATTGTTTGGGGCGCAGTCCGTCAACTGCAAATGGCTTGTTTATTATCACTAATTTCAACAAACTTGATATTGCATTCCATGTAGAGGATGTAAAGGGAATTCATCGTGTTTCCTGGAGAGATATTATTAAGCCGGATGCTACGATTTCTACTCCGGAAGAGAGTGTTGCTACCGGTATTATCAAGAAGGACGGTAAGCTCATCATTATTCTTGATTTTGAGAAGATTGTAAGTGATATCAATCCCGAGACAGGCTTGAAGGTGTCTGATATTGTTGATTTGGGTGAGCGTAACAGAAGCGATGTGCCTATCCTGATTGCAGAGGATTCACCTTTGTTGAACAAATTGATTGTAGATTCCTTGAGAAATGCAGGATATACAAACTTGATTCATACCGAGAATGGACAGAGAGCATATGATGTAATTTGTCAGTGTCTGGGTGATGGTACTTTGAACGACCATGTCAGACTTATCATTACGGATATCGAGATGCCGGAAATGGATGGACATCATCTTACTAAGTTGGTTAAGGAGAATGCTGCAACTGCACATATTCCTGTAGTTATTTTCTCATCTTTGGTAAATGCAGAGATGAAGAAGAAGGGTGCTGCTTTGGGTGCAGATGCCCAGCTTTCCAAGCCGGAGATTGGTAATCTGGTTAAGGTTGTGGATGGATTGGTAGCTAAGAATCATTTGCAGTAGGGCTTAGGATTAACAGGCCGACAAAACAAGATATTAAAAAGCCGGGTTAATCCCGGCTTTTTAAACTTATGAATGAATAAACCGGATTGAGTGACTTGGTCAATCAATGCAGACGGAGGAAAGCATGGAGCGTGAAATAAAAAAGGAATTTTTGGAAGCTATCCGAGAAGCAGAATTGGTGCTGGTTGGTTTAGGAGAAGAGTTTGATTCGGTTACCGGGGCACAGGATACTAATATGTATGAAGTTGGGAAGGAAATTCTCATGCAGTCTGAGCAAAGCTCCTTGATGCCTGCATGGCAAAGACTTTATTATAGTGAACAGTCTGAACTCATAAGAGACAGGCTGTCTTCTTTGGCGACGATTTTAGAGGAGAAAAACTATTTTGTTGTATCAGTTGCGACGAATCGCATTATTACTGAGATACCATGGCATGAGGGGCGTTTGGTTATGCCTTGTGGCTCGGATTTGCGTATACAATGTAGCGGTGAATGTGAAGAGCATTTGGAACGGCTCAAAGCAGAAGAGATGTTGAAGTTGGATGATGCATTGGATAAGTGGCGAATAAAGCTTATGCAGGGGGAAAATAGTTGCTTGCCGGATTGGCAAGGTGTTTGTTTGAAGTGTAAGAAGCGGATTACGTTGAACAATATTTATAATGAACAGTATGATGAGAACGGTTATTTGCCGGATTGGCAGATTTATACGAAATGGTTGCAGGGAACAGTAAATAGAAAGTTAGTTGTTTTGGAGTTGGGGGTGGGAATGAAATTTCCTTCCGTAATCCGTTTTCCCTTTGAAAAGATAGCTTATTTCAATCAAAAGGCTAAATTTTATCGTGTTAATAAAAATTTGTATCATTTGACGGAAGAATTAACTGAAAAAGGTGTAGGAATTGCCGATAATGCAATTGATTGGCTTGAAAACCTGTGTTAAACTGTAAAGGAGAGCTTTTTTACAAATTGAGAAAGTAGAGGACAAGATATGCCTTCACAAGAAGATTACTTGGATCAATTGTTAAAAGGAATATCAGAGGAGCCTGTAATGCAGGAGCCTGTTGTTGATGTGCCTGAATTTGATATGTCTATGCTTGAAATGTCAGAAGAGGAAATGGCCGGATTAGATGTGGCAGAGTTGGAAATGCCGGAAGAACCGGAAGAGTCGGAAGAACCTGAAGAGTCGGAAGAACCGGAAGAGCCGGAAGCGCCGGAAGAGCCGGAAGCGCCGGAAGAGCCGGAAGCGCCGGAAGAGCCGGAAACGCCGGAAGCGCCGGAAGCGCCGGAAACTCCGGCAGAACCGGCAGACACTGATATGCCGGAATCGGGTTTGGAGGAAGATATTCTGAAGAAAATGGTGCGTGAAAATGCAACAATTGAAGATGTGATAAGTGATGAGGATGCAGAGGATGCAGAGGATGCAGAGAACTCTGATTTTATGTCTGTAGATGAAATAGAGAAGATATTAGCAGAAAATAATACAAGCGATGAAAATGATTCCTCTGAATCACAGGATATGGACGGAGAAGCAGATTTGATGAGCCTTTTGGAGGCTGCTTCTGCTGCGGGCGGTGATTTACAAGATATTCATGATATGCTTCAGATGGCAGACAATAATGAAGTGATAGATGAAGAGTTGCTGACATTATTGCAGGCGGATGAGGATGTTGATGAGGTGGTGAGGCTGCAGGCGGAGATGGAAGGAGTCGATATGGGAGATAGCGACTCTGCTGCTCAGTCAGAGAAAGAACAGAAAGCCATGGAGAAGAAAAAATTAAAAGAGGAAAAGGCTGCTGCAAAACGTGCCGCAAAAGAGGCAAAGAAGGCGGAAAAGGAAGCTAGGAGAGCTGCTAAAAAAGTTGCAAAAGGGGATGAGAAGTCGGAGCTTGTTGCAGATTCTAATGAAATTGCGGAAGTGGATGTTTCTGGCGGAGCAGATGAATTATCTACAGCAGACATGATGGATTTGCAGGATTTATTGTCAGCGGGTGATTTGACTGCAAATTCTGATGATGCAATTGTACAGCTTCAGCAGGAGAAAGAGTCTGTTACAGATACTTCCGGGAATGCAAAAGATATTGATGCAGACAGTGCGATGGCTGCAGATATGCAAGAGATAGATGAACTGCTCAGTCTCGCAGGTATTTCAGCAAGTTTAGAAACGGAGACTGCAGCGATGGACGAAGAAAGCAGTACCGATATGTCAGATATGCTGATTTTGGATGAAAGCGAGATTGGTGATCTGATTCCCGATAAGGAGAAAAAGGGTCTGTTTGCCAGAATTATTGATTTCCTGACAGAGACAGATGAGGATGAGGACGATGTAAAAGGCACGGAGGATATCCAACTGTCGGAGGAGAACAAAAATATTCTCGATGAGATGGATAAGGAAGAAAAGGCTTCCGGTAAAAAAGGCAAAAAAGACAAAAAAGCCAAGAAGGATAAAAAGGGCAAAAAAGCGGATGCGGAGCTTGCAACTGCAGAGGATGATGAGGAGGCTGGTTCGGCTAAAGCCAAGAAGACCAAAAAGGAAAAGAAACCCAAGAAGGAAAAGCATCTTAATGTGTTGCCAGTGGAGGAATCTAAGAGCAAGTTGTCCAAAAAGACAATGCTTATGGTTGGCGGACTTTGTGCCACTGTGCTGGTGCTGATTATGCTCCTGGTGAATTTGGGCGGAGATTTTGCGGACAAGAGAGAGGCGAAGAAGGCATATTACAAAGAGGATTATGAGACTTGTTATCAGGCTTTGTATGGTAAAAAATTAAATGAGTCCGAGCAGGTAATGTTTGCAAAATCTGAGAGTATTTTGCGCATGAACCTTCGGATGAGACAATATGAAATTTTTGCTGAGGAGAATTCAGCGGTAGAGGCGCTGGATGTGTTGATTCAGACTGTATATGATTATGCAGAGCTTTACGAATATGCGTCTAAATGGAATGCGGGAGAAGATGTTTCAGCCATTTATTCGCAGATACTTGGGATTTTGCAGGAGAAGTATCACTTGACAGAAAGTGATGCATTGGAAATTGCCGCGGAGCCGAATGATGTAGAGTATACCAGACTTGTAACTGCAGTTGCAGAGGGAAAGAAATATGTTTCACCTCAAAAGGAGTCTGACAAAACGGCAAAAACGGTGAATTTGCCGGATATGCTTTCAGAGGAAAAGAAGTTCCCGGAAAATAATGGAGGCTGAAAAAATGATAGCAATTATAGATTATGATGCAGGCAATATCAAAAGTGT
>CAYOGM010000179.1:0-4469 GCA_964403595.1 uncultured Acetatifactor sp.
GCTGAAATGTCATCTTCATCGAAATGCACCTCCTTCTTTTTCAGGAAAATAGCATATTTGATTTTATAAGAAAAAATAAATAATGTCAAGCAAAAATAGCTAAAAATCAAGGTTTTTTATATAATAAATTTTTTTAAAAGTACTTATACACATAGATATCCACATAAAAATAACAAATTCTACTTATCCACAAGTTGTTCACTTTTTGTGTATAAGTTTATGAATTCTATGTATATTTTGTGAAATACTTGTGTAAAAACCTTAAAAATACTATTTTTACAAGTGTTTATATTTTTTTACGAGTTATCCACTAATTCACAAATCTATCCACAAACACTTGTTATTTTTTTACTTATAAACAAAGTTATAAACATATTGTGGATAACTTTATCCATACCATGTTCATAACTTACATTTGAAATATTTATTTCTTTATATTAGAATGATAAATGGGACTTTTTACGTTATTAGAAAGAGGCATAAAATATGGATATAATCAAAGAAAACTGGAATAAAATAAAGGAAATTATCCGCACAGAATATGACCTGTCTGATATTTCCTTTAACACATGGGTCAAGCCTTTGGAATACCACGAAACAGTTGATGATGTTGTTTATATTGTCATTCCTGCTGACCAGAGCGGTATGTCTTTAAACTACATATCTTCCAAATACAGCAAGTTTTTCCAGGTAACCATTACAGAAATGTTTGACCACAACTATGATGTAACTTTTGTCATGGAGAAAGATTTAAAATATAAGAATCTGACTGAAAATGAAGCCACACCTGTTAAACCGGTTTACAATATTAACTATGAAAATGCAAATTTAAATCCAAAGTATAAATTCGACACCTTTGTAGTTGGAAGCAACAATAAATTTGCACATTCAGCTTCCCTTGCAGTAGCTGAGAATCCCGGTGAGGTTTACAATCCTCTTTATCTTTACGGTGGCCCCGGACTGGGAAAGACTCACTTAATGCATTCCATTGGACACTTTATTCTGGAACAAAATCCGGATATGAAAATTTTATATGTAACAAGTGAAACATTCACTAATGAAGTAATTGAATCCATTCGAAGCGGTAATGCAGCTTCCATGAGCAAGCTTCGTGATAAATACCGCAATGTAGATGTTCTGATGGTAGATGATGTGCAGTTTATTATAGGTAAAGAAAGTACACAGGAAGAATTCTTCCATACCTTTAATGCTTTACATTCTGCAAGAAAACAGATTGTTTTGTCTTCGGACAAGCCTCCCAAGGAGATGGAGACTTTGGACGAAAGATTCCGTTCCCGTTTCGAATGGGGACTGATTGCAGATATGCAGGCTCCGGATTATGAGACAAGAATGGCTATTCTTAAAAAGAATGCAGAATTTACTGATATAAATGTAGATGATGAAATCATTAAATATATTGCTACTAACATTAAATCTAACATTCGAGAGTTAGAGGGTGCCTTTAACAAAATTATTGCTGCTGCTAAGCTCAATAAGGTTGAACTTACCCTTCCTTTGGCTGAGGAAGCTTTAAAAGATGTAATTTATCCTAATAAACCAAAGGAAATTACACCAACTCTCATTATTAATATAGTAGCAGACCATTTTGGCGTAAAACCTGAGGATATTACTTCCAAGAGACGTAATTCCGAGTTTGTACTGCCTAGACAACTTGTTATGTACTTGTGCAGAAACATGATAGCAATTTCCCTTGAGCAAATTGCTACTCTTCTTAATAAGAAGGATCATACTACTGTTATGCATGGATGTAAAAGAATCGAAAATGAAATAGCCAACAATGTGGATTTCAAGAATAAGGTGGATATCATCATTAAAAAGATTAATCCGGCTTAATATCATGCTTGAGGTTAAAATTTGGAATGTTTATAACTTGATAGTTATTATTAATTATTCGTGAAAAATCCACATGAAAACCATTCCATTTTTCCTTTAAAAATAGTATAATAGAAGTGGTTTTGCACAAATGAACATCTATTATTATTAAGTAATACTAAATCTTTTATTATTTATATATTTTAACGCAATGCACGAAAGCATTTATTTCTGGAAGGAGTTATACACATGAAATTAGTTTGTTCAAAATCAAATCTCTTAAGTGGGGTTCAAATAGTATCAAAGGCAGTTCCTAATAAAACAACAATGTCTATTTTGGAATGTATCCTTGTAGATGCTACTAAAGGAGTAATTACTCTGACCGCTAATGATATGGAACTTGGTATTGAAACCACTATTGAAGGTGAGATTATTGAAAAAGGTATTATTGCTCTTGATGCAAAGATTTTTCTTGAAATAGTAAGAAAACTTCCTGATAGTGATGTTACTATCGAGACTGACAGTTCCTTTAAGACTACTATTAATTGTGAAAAAGCAAAGTTTAACATTATCGGTAAATCAGGTGATGATTTCTCTTATCTGCCGGTAATCGAGAAGGAAGATAATATTATCATCAGTCAGTTTACCTTGAAGGAAGTAGTAAGACAGACTATTTTCTCTATTTCTGACAATGATAACAATAAGTTGATGACCGGTGAGTTGTTTGATATCAATGGGGACGAGCTTAAGGTAGTATCTTTGGACGGTCATCGTATTTCTATCCGTAAGATTCAGCTTAAGAACACCTATGAGCCTAAGAAGGTGGTTGTTCCCGGTAAGACTTTGAATGAGGTCAGCAAGATTTTACCCGGAGATGCAGAGAGTGATGTAATTATTTCTTTTACCTCCAAGCATATTGTTTTTGAGTTTGATAATACTACTGTTGTGTCCCGTCTTATTGAGGGTGAGTATTTTAGAATTGATCAGATGCTCTCCAGTGATTATGAGACTAAGGTTAAGATTAACAAGAAAGAACTGTTAAGCTGTATAGATCGTGCTACTCTTCTGGTTAAGGAAGGTGATAAAAAGCCTATTATTATTAATATTACCGATGGCAAGATGGAGCTTAAGATTAACTCTGTTGTAGGTAGCATGAATGAGGATATCGATATTGAGAAAAGTGGTAAGGATTTGATGATTGGTTTTAATCCTAAGTTTCTGATTGATGCACTTCGTGTAATTGATGATGAGGATGTGGATATTTACATGGTGAATCCTAAGGCTCCCTGCTTTATCAAAAATCCCGAGGAGAACTATATTTATTTGATTCTCCCTGTGAATTTTTCAACAGTAAGCTAATTGTAAGCAAATTAATAATTTTATTTATATATTCAGAAAGGCTGTAATAATGCAGACAATTCAGTTAAGAGATGATTTTATTAAACTGGGTCAGGCTTTGAAGGCTGCAAGTCTGGTGGGTTCCGGTGTGGAAGCTAAGTTTGTGATTCAGGATGGACTTGTTAAGGTAAACGGTGAGGTGGAGCTTCAACGAGGTAAGAAGCTCTACTCCGGTGATGTTGTTGAGTTTGACGGCGATACAATTTATATCAAGTAATTGGTTAGGTAAAGTATGATAATAAAATCATTAGAATTGGCAGACTACAGAAATTACGAAGCTCTGGAGTTAAAGTTTGACAAGGGCACTAATATTCTCTTTGGAGATAATGCCCAGGGCAAAACGAATATCTTAGAGGCAATTTATGTGGCTGCTACAACAAAATCTCATAAAGGCAGTAAGGACAAGGAAATCGTAAATTTTGATAAGGATGAGGCTCATATCAGGACTTATGTGGAAAAGGATAATGTGGAGACAAGAGTAGATATGCACCTTCGCAAATCCAAATCAAAAGGAATTGCAGTAGATGGGCAGAAACTCAAAAAGGCTGCAGATTTGCTTGGGCTTTGTAATGTGGTTTTCTTTTCTCCGGAGGATTTGGGTATTATAAAAAATGGCCCTGCGGAGCGAAGAAGATTTATAGACATGGAACTTTGTCAATTGGACAATATCTATCTTTATAATCTTAATAATTACAATAAGATTGTAAATCAGAGAAATAAGCTGTTAAAGGATATGTTCATGAATCCGGATTTAAAGGAAACCTTGAATATATGGGATATGCAACTTGTTTCCTATGGTACTAAGATAATAGAAAGGCGTAAGCTTTTTGTTGATCATTTAAATGAAATTATATATGACATACATAAAAAGCTTTCCGGTGACAGGGAAGAACTTAAAATTGTGTATGAACCCAATGTAGAAGCGGATGATTTTGAAAGAAATATGAGAATCAGCCGGGATAGGGATATTAAGGCAAAAATGACTACTGTTGGTCCTCACAGAGATGATTTTTCTATTCTTGTGGGTGGTATTGATATCAGAAAATTTGGTTCCCAGGGTCAACAGAGAACGGCTGCTCTCTCATTAAAACTGGCAGAGATAGAACTGGTTAAGAGAATTACAAAGGACAACCCTGTTCTTCTTCTTGATGATGTTTTGTCAGAGCTTGACAGCAACAGGCAAAATTACTTATTGAATAGTATTGGAGATATACAGACGATTATTACCTGTACCGGTT
>CAYOGM010000180.1:0-2879 GCA_964403595.1 uncultured Acetatifactor sp.
TCACCTGATACGATTTTTTCCGTCAAACCAGACCGCTGATGATATCAAAGCAGTCGAAGGTCGCAAAATAATCCTTCGGCGTCTCCGCACGGCGGATCAGCTGCACACTTCCATCCTCTTTCAGCAGAAGCTCTGCGGATTTCAGCTTGCCGTTGTAATTGTAGCCCATGGCAAATCCATGTGCTCCTGTATCGTGAATAGCGATATAATCACCTATTTCAATCTCAGGAAGCTCTCTGTCGATGGCAAACTTATCGTTATTCTCACACAAGGAACCTACCACATCATACACACGCTCACAGGGTGCATCTTCCTTCCCCAGAACAGTGATGTGATGATAAGCGCCATACATGGCAGGACGCATAAGATTGACTGCACAGGCATCCACACCAATATACTCCTTGTGAGTATGTTTCTCGTGAATCACCTTAGTCACAAGATGTCCGTAGGGCGCCATCATGAAACGTCCAAGTTCGGTATAAATCGCCACATCTCCCATACCCGCCGGAACCAGAACCTCCTCATAAACCTTGCGCACGCCCTCACCAATTGCCCGGATATCATTGGGCTCCTGTTCAGGACGATAAGGGATACCAATACCACCGGACAGATTAATAAATGTAATGTGAGCACCAGTCTCCTCTTTCAGTTTCACAGCAGTCTCAAACAAGGTCTTTGCAAGAGTCGGATAATACTCATTGGTCACGGTATTACTTGCAAGAAATGCATGAATACCAAAATTCTCCACACCCTTTTCCTTCATCACCTTAAAGCCCTCGAAAAGCTGCTCTGTGGTAAAACCATATTTGGCATCGCCGGGGTTGTCCATAATATTGTTACTAATGGAGAAATATCCACCAGGATTATAACGACAGCTCATGGTCTTGGGAAGGGAACCAATCGTCTTCTCCAAAAAATCAATATGAGTAAAATCATCCAAATTAATAGTGGCTCCCAGCTTAGCTGCATAGATAAAATCCTCTGCCGGTGTATCATTTGAAGAAAACATAATGTCCTCTCCTTTGCACCCCATAGCATTAGACAGCATCAGCTCCGTCATAGAGGAACAGTCACAGCCGCAACCGTACTCTCTCAAAATATTAATCAGAAAAGGATTGGGAGTTGCCTTCACTGCAAAAAACTCCTTATACCCCTTATTCCATGCAAAAGCCTCTTTCAGGGCCTGTGCATTGGCACGAATTCCCTTCTCATCATAAATATGAAAAGGCGTGGGATATGTCTTTACAATTTCCTCAACCATTTCTTTGGTTACAAATGCTTCTTTTTTCATAATAAAACAGTTCTCCTCACCTGTATTTCTGTCAAAAACATTTTAAATGACTCTAAATGCAAGTTCTCCCTTACAAAAGATGCGCACGCAACTCCTCGCCGGACATAGGACTCAAATCAGCAGGTGCCACATCAAATACAGTCTTACAACCACTTATTCCTCTCTGATTCATGCGGTATGCAGCTCTTGCATAAGCCACCAGAACACAGGAAGTAAACTCCGGATTAGAATCCAGCTTTAAACTATATTCAATCACATGATTATGCTCTCCGTTTAAACCGGTCTTACCGGTACGAAGCACCATTCCACCGTGAGGAATTCCTGCATGGTCACGCATAAGCTCCTCCTCAGAGATGAAATGAACTGTGGTATCATAATCCGCAAAATAATTGGGCATGGTCTTTATTTCCGTCTCAATACGTGTCAGATCTGCACCTTCCTCAGCCACAACATAGCACTCTCTGGTGTGCTTCTCTCTGGTAGAAAGCTCAGGATTCTCACATGCTCTTACCGATGCCAGTGCCGCCTCCACAGGAACGGTATACTGCTTTGCATTCTTAACTCCCTCAATTCTTCTGATAGCATCCGAATGCCCCTGGCTTACACCCTTGCCCCAGAAGGTATAATCATTACCGTCACGCAAAATTGCGTTTGCATACAGTCTGTTCAATGAGAACATACCGGGATCCCAGCCCACTGAAATCATAGCAACCTTGCCGGCAGCCTCTGCAGATGCATTTACATTAGCAAAATGCTCAGGAATCTTCGCATGGGTGTCAAAGCTGTCCACAACATTATAAAGCTTTGCATACTCAGGAGTCTGAGTAGGCAAATCTGTTGCTGAGCCGCCACAGAGCATCAACACATCAATTTTATCAGTCATGTTTGCAAGCTCGTCTGCATGATAAACAGGTACACCTGTTGCAGTTTTCACTGATTCAGGAGCTCTTCGGGTAAACACTGCCACCAGCTCCATATCGTCGTTCTGTTTTACTGCGCACTCTACTCCTTTACCTAAGTTACCATAACCAAAAATTCCAATTCTGATTGCCATTTCTTATTCCTCACTTTTATTTTTGATATTAATTATAAGTCACTTTATCTTTGGTAAGTTTATCATATCAAATCTCATGATTCAATATTTTCTATTTGCCAATCAATGGGTTTCTCTCCTCTTGCCTCCAAGAAAGCATTGGTCTTACTAAAAGGTTTACTACCAAAAAATCCTCTGTACGCCGAAAGAGGACTGGGATGAGGAGCCTCCAAAATCAAATGATTAGGGTTGTTCAACATACTTTTCTTACTCTGCGCAGGCTTGCCCCACAGAATAAACACAATCGGTCTTTCCTGGGTATTCAGTGCCCGAATTGCCGCATCTGTAAATTCTTCCCAGCCACGTCCACGGTGTGAATTGGCTCTATGTGCCTGCACCGTCAAAACCGTATTGAGCATAAGAACACCTTGTCCGGCCCACTTCTCCAAGTAACCATTATTAGGTATATAACACCCCAAATCATCCGCAAGTTCCTTGTAAATATTTACCAGTGACGGCGGCGCATCTACGCCGGGCTTAACCGAAAAACACAGT
>CAYOGM010000180.1:2889-4426 GCA_964403595.1 uncultured Acetatifactor sp.
GGGGTCTTGCCCAAGGATTACCACCTTCACCTCACTTAAGGGTGTCAGATGAAATGCATTAAAAATATCATCCGCCGGAGGGAAAACCTGTTTGGTATTATACTCGTTTTTGACAAACTCATATAAAATCTTGTAGTAGGATTTCCCAAACTCCTCGCCCAATGCAGGTAGCCAGTCATTTTCAATCATCATAACCGAACCGATACCCCCTGTTTCCGTAAGTATTCCTTCACCTCTCGAATTTCCAGCTCCTTATAATGGAATAAGGATGCCGCCAAAGCTGCCTCAGCTCCCGCATCTACCAAAGCTTCCTTAAAATGTTCCAACTTACCTGCACCACCTGAGGCAATCACAGGAATGCTCACTGCATCAGAAATTGCCTTCGTGAGCGCCAAATCATATCCTTCCTTCGTACCGTCACCGTCCATACTGGTCAACAGAATCTCTCCTGCTCCCATCTTCTCTGCGGTAATGGCCCATTCCACAGCATCCATGCCCATATCCACACGTCCACCGTTTTTATAGATATTCCAGCCTCCATCAGGGCGTCTCTTCGCATCAATTGCAACAACCACGCACTGACTGCCGAACTTATCCGCCGCATCACTAATCAACCGAGGATTCATAATAGCCGCAGAATTGATGGAAATCTTATCCGCACCTTCTCTGAGAATCGCCTTAAAATCATCCACGGTACGAATTCCGCCTCCCACGGTGAAGGGGATAAATACCTTGCTCGCCACCTGGCGCACCCACTCAAGCTGGGTATTTCTGCTGTCGGAGGAAGCTGTGATATCTAAAAATACTACCTCATCCGCTCCCGCCTTATCATAAGCCGCTGCAACATCTGCCGGGTCACCTGCATCACGCAGATTTACAAAATTAATTCCTTTTACCACTCGTCCATCCTTCACATCCAGACAAGGGATAATTCTTTTTGTGTGCATCCTGTCACTCCTATCTTTCCTTGGTCACTTCAATAAAATTCCGCAAAATCTGCATACCTGCCTCGGAGCTCTTCTCCGGGTGGAACTGACATGCAAAGACATTATCCTTTTCCACAGAAGCATGAATCAGGGTACCATATTCTGTAGTAGCCTTTACAATCTCTTCCTCTTCTGCCTGCAAATAAAAAGAATGGACAAAATATACATACGTATCCTCTGCAAGACCTTTAAAAAGCTTTCCCTCACTTGGAAATCTTAAGCTGTTCCATCCGATATGAGGAACCTTTAACCCACCGTCCGATGGTATTCGGACAATTTTGCCCTTTAATAAAGATAAACCTTCTACTCCGGGACACTCTTCACTGCTTTCAAACATGAGCTGCAGTCCCAAACAAACTCCCAAAAAAGGAATCTTTCTCTCCACACATTCCTTGATAACCTGCACTAATCCATAAGCATGCAATTTGTCCATTGCATCACCAAAGGCACCTACTCCCGGCAAAATCACACCGTCTGCCGACAAAATGGTCTCTGCATCCCGGGTAATAACAGTCTCCTCGCCCAAATACTGCAGGGCTTTCTCAACACTT
>CAYOGM010000181.1:0-4391 GCA_964403595.1 uncultured Acetatifactor sp.
TCTGGGCAAAGGGCATGGAGCAGGATAAGATTAATGCTTACATGACTCTGTACACTGCTTTGGTAACCATTTCTAAGGCAGCAGCACCCATGGTTCCTTTCATGACGGAGGATATTTATCAGAATCTGGTAAGAAGCATTGATGCAAATGCTCCCGAGAGTATTCATTTGTGCGACTATCCTGTAGTGGAGCAGTCTTATATTGACAAGGCTCTTGAGGAAAATATGGAGCAGGTACTGGATGCGGTTGTTATGGGACGTGCGTGTCGTAACGATGCTGCTATCAAGAATCGTCAGCCCATCAGCCGCATGTACATCAAGGCTGACTTTACCTTGGATGCCTTCTATACAGATATCATCAAGGATGAGCTGAATGTGAAGGAAGTGGTATTTGCTGATGATGTAAGAGACTTTACTTCCTATGCATTTAAGCCTCAGCTTCGTACTGTAGGACCCAAGTACGGCAAGCAGCTTGGCGGCATCCAGAAGACTTTGGCTTCCTTAGACGGCAATGCAGCCATGGATGATTTGAATGCAAACGGCGCATTGAAGTTTGATGTGGACGGCGTGGCTGTAGAGCTTACCAAGGATGACCTGCTCATCGAGATGACTCAGAAGGAAGGTTATGTATCTTCTGAAGACCATGGTGTGACTGTAGTACTGGATACCAACCTCACCGAGGAGCTCATTGAGGAAGGCTTTGTATACGAAATTATCAGCAAGGTTCAGACCATGCGTAAGGAAGCTGATTTCGAGGTAATGGATCATATCCGTGTATCCTTGAATGGCAATGACAAGCTTTCCGAGATTGCACAGAAGAATGCTGATGCAATCACCGGCAAGGTACTTGCAGACGAGCTTACAAGCGGCAAGGAATTTGCTGTGGTTAAGGAATGGGATGTAAACGGCGAGAAGGTAACTATCGCGGTTGAGCGAGTATAAAGGTTTAAATGAAGAGCTGCATGTGGTACTCACGTGTAGCTCTTTATGTGAGTACGCGTAAGGGTAACGGGAGGAAAATGAATGACACAGCAATATCAGGATATTCAGGCAATTGTAAATGTAGAAATTACGGAGGATGACAGAAAGTATGTCCGGAGTTATGTAAGAATGACACATGTTGTATTGGCTATAATGGTGATATCCGCCGTAACCATGCTGGTTTTGTGGGTGACGGACGGGCCGGGGCCTTGGCCTGCCATTATTGCAACTTACCTTATGTTAGCGGTATACTACATTCTAAAACATAGATTCCGTTCCAAACTATGGAGTAAATTGACAGTGGATTGCAGGCCTGATTTGTTCCTTAGAAGTTATTTGGCAACATTGGAAAGAGCGAAGAAGAGCAAGGCGTGGGAAAGGCATCTTTATACGGTGGGGAATACATTAATGTTTGCCGGAAGAACAGAAGATGCGAAGGCGTTGTTGGAGTTGTTCTCTAAATATTGTCCAAATAACAAAGGTCGTATGTATTTTACGATGTTGGCTATGTCAATCGCTTACAAGGAGCAGAACATGGAGCTTTTGACTATGCACACACAAACCATGGAACAGCTGCTTGGACAGTTCAAGGCCAATGGGGAACTTAAAGTGTTTGCTCAGGAGGCGATAAAGCATTCAAAGAAACTGGAACTGGAGTTTGGTGGACAGTATGAAGAATTGCAGGATTTTATCTCCAAGGAGCGTCCTCCTGTGGGGAATTTGCAGTTAGTAAAACGCAATTACCATCTCTATAAAATAGCCATGGGATTAGGAAAGATAGAAGAGGCATCAGAGTATAAAGAGCTGGTTTTGGAAAAGGGTGGTACTACATTTTATAAAAAAGAGTTGTCCGACAGTGAGTAACGAGGGGCATAGGCGTCTGAATATAGGAGCCTATGCCCTTACTCATTACAAGAAATATTGCTCAATGATATTTTCGATAACTTTTGAATTCAGAGGATGGTCTTGGGTTTCAAAAGTAGTAATTAGTTGAATAGAGGGAACGATGTTATGTGATGAGTAGAGCTGTAATTTAGAATATGCATTTTGAGCGTATGAAGGGGAGTTCATTAATCCAAAATGTTCCCAGTAATATATTTCGCCTGTGATGGGATGACGTATCGTAAAGTCCGGAAAGATAGTAGTTTCGCCTAAAAGTAAAGCGCATTCGTAGCGAAAGGGAATTTTATTAAGATGCAAAACCATATCAATCATTGCCTCTGATTTGGAACGTAGAAGATTGCCGGAAATACTTTTGTGAATACATTTCTCGGGATGAATGGGATTTTGTTCGTAGGGAGCATTCATCCATTCAATTAGTTCAAGAGACTTCGGTGTAAAATAAGGTGAAAGTAAATCTTGATATTCAAGAGAAGTGAGCAGCTGTTCTGCTTTTGATATAGGAGAGTGGTGCTTGAGATAAGACTGGGTTGCAAGGAGTTCGTTTTCTAAATCCTCCAACATAAGAGATAAGTATTTCTTGACGGCTAACTGTTCAGCAAGTTTGCGATTTTTCTTGGGGATATATGTTTGTGTGTGGCCATCGCTCTGATACCATTTGTAACTATTGCCGTTTCGGGAACAGATGAGTTTACCTTCTGGAAAGGTGCATAGTTGCTTTTGAATGCTTGCGATTTGGTTTTTGAGTTGTTCCAACTTAGGTGATAATTGGTTGTATACGATAATAATTCCTCCTTTCAAATGGTAGTGAATATATTAAAGCATATCGAGAGCCAGGAGGCAAGAGAAAACGAGTTTTTTAATTTATTTTTTATGCCTAATGGCTCCCATGATTTTCGGCTTATTAAGTTGATGGGCGTGATCCGGGGAAATATTTGTCCGCACCCCCAAGCGGCAAGTGAGAGATTGGGCATATACAAATTTTTCTTCTTGAAACACCCAAAATCGGGGAAATAATCCTGCTATAGTTCGATTTGAGATTGCGTTTGGGCATTATGAGAGAAAACCTTGTCAAAAACCCAAGGTTTGAGATGATTCAGGGTTTTTCAGGGAGATTATTTTCCATATGCCCAATAGCCTTAAGGAGAACCTGGCTTTTTGAGGAAAAATGAAAAAGTTTGGGCAGAAGGCTTCGACTTTTCTGTATATGCCCAAACAGCTGAAGGCACAAGGTTGTATGGACCCGACTGTGAAGAAATGCAGAAAATACGCCCCCAAAAAGAGGAAAATTTCGGCATGCATAATGATAGGAATTTCGAAATTGATAAAAAAATAACAAATTTTACAAAAAACAGTTGGAATCTGAGCCAATTCTTGGTATAATGTATCATGTCAGCAGGAAATCAAGCGGCTGCGAAGCAGACATTTGATTTCACCTGACATGATAACGAGCGGAGCAAGGCTACGCGAGTGTGTCAGCAGGAAATCAAGCGGCTGCGAAGCAGACATTTGATTTCACCTGATAAGGAAGCGAAAGGAGATCGCAATCTGATGGCTACAACGAAGACAACAACTACATCAAAAAAGAAAGCGGTAGCAATGTTTGATAAGGAGCTCTTCAAGAGAAGTGTCCTTTACAACGTGAAAACTTTGTATCGCAAGAATATGGAGGAGGCTACTCCTCAGCAGATTTTCCAGGCAGTTGCACTGGCTATGAAGGACCAGATTGTAGACAACTGGATGGAGACCCAGAAGGCATATGAGAAGGAAGACCCAAAGATGGTTTACTACATGTCCATGGAGTTTCTGATGGGACGTGCTCTGGGTAATAATATGATTAACATGCAGGCATACAAGCCCGCAAAAGAAGCTTTGGATGAGCTGGGCATCAATCTGAATATGGTTGAGGATCAGGAGCCCGACGCAGCACTGGGTAACGGTGGTCTGGGACGTCTGGCAGCATGTTTCCTTGATTCCCTTGCTACATTGGGTTATCCCGCATATGGCTGTGGTATCCGTTATCGCTACGGTATGTTCAAGCAGGAGATTCGTGACGGATATCAGGTGGAGGTACCTGACAACTGGCTTAAGGATGGCAATCCTTTCGAACTTCGCAGACCGGAGTATGCGAAGATTGTTAAATTTGGCGGTTATGTATCTGTACGTGTTGACGAGAACGGTCGTAATGTGTTCGGTCAGGAGGGATATCAGTCTGTTCGTGCGGTTCCCTTTGATTTGCCTATCGTAGGCTATGGCAATAACATTGTAAACACCCTGCGTATCTGGGACGCTGAGCCTGTTGAGTGCTTCCAGCTGGATTCCTTTGACAAGGGTGATTACCAAAAGGCAGTAGAACAGGCAAACCTTGCGAGAAATATTTGTGAAGTACTTTATCCTAATGATAACCATTATGCAGGTAAAGAGCTTCGTCTGAAACAGCAATACTTTTTCATCTCTGCATCCGTGCAGGAGGCAGTGGACAAGTACATGAGAAAGCACGACGATATCCGC
>CAYOGM010000182.1:0-4278 GCA_964403595.1 uncultured Acetatifactor sp.
GAGCATTATACTACACGACAAGAATATAGTCCACTTATTTAAAAATATTTATACTGGAATCGCATTTTATCTCTCTACTACAATTTTAATTTGTCTTTTTAACCTTCGTCAACATTAAGGGAGATCTTTTTCTAAGATTGACTTAAAGCGTGTAGAACCTTCGGTCCTAGGAATAATTGTTATATCCTTAATTACCATATCATCATAATTATCTAACCCCTTATCCGAGATAGTATACTCAATCTCCATTATCTCATCCTTATTGAGATAACTATACGAAAATGTTCCACATGACCTCGCAAAATTAAATTCCACCTCTAAATCTAATTTCCTGACATCATTAGCTGTACTTTTTCCTTTTTTTAATGTTTCTAATTTTGCCTCTTCAACTTGTGACTCCAAATGTGCAACAAAATACACAACAGGTCTGAACTGCTTTTCATCTTCTACCATACAAACTCCTTTTGACCAAAACACATAGAAGTAACCACCCTGGCTAACCTTATAGACAGAATAACCTTGAGGTCTTATTATTTCTATCGGAAACATCTCATTAACCTCATCAAAATACATTATTCCACCTTTATTTTCAAGAATAGAATTTGCGCATCTACTTTGAAAAAAATCTTTCAACTCTTTTAAATCATATTCGGCCTTTAAAACATCGTCCAATAATGATGTATCATCCACAGTAAAACCTTCTGGATATATTGCATTAACGCCTTCTTGAATATCTTCCGCTGTAATATAAACTTTTTGGCTAATCATATCATCCTCCACAACATTTCCACATGAAATTAGGCATACTGATGATACTAATATCATTAGTATTACTATTCTATTTACATACACATACATTATTTGTCCCACTCCTTTTTTACAGCGAAATAAATTACATCGAAATTGTAGATTTCATCTTCACTATCCCGTACAAGCGAATTGGGCGACATCGTATACCATTCACTCGCTTTAACAATATCTTCATCTACATACAAACCAGGCAATAATCCACATTTATTATACCATCCATTTTCATCCAAACGAATAAAATGATAGTCATTCCAGCCACATTTCATTGCAACCTTATATTCATCATCACCTATCGAATCGTCTATTGATTCAAGTTTACGAATATTATTACTTCCCAAGTCATTAATTACCAATTGAAATGTCTCTTCTGTAGAAAGTCCCTCTTCATACCCTAGCGGACTTTTTTTAGTTTGCTTTCTAAGGGCATTTCCGTAACAATTATAAGAATCCGCCTCAGCTGTACTAATATCCAAATCGGGCGCATTTGCTAATTCACTCCTTGCTCCGCTTTCTGTACGTCCGGAACATCCCGCAAGAAAAAGAGTCCCAACAAGAGCTACTACACCAACTATAGCAGGCAACCAAGCCTCGCCTGTGGAATCTTTACGAGCAATCGGATTGTTTCCACAATATGCAAACATATTGTGTCCCGCCAATCCCTGACCTGTGGATATATATCTGTCCGCACTGATAAACCTTCTAATCACCGGGTCATAGTAACGGCTCTGCAAATAATAGAACCCTGTCTCATTATCGTAGTAGTACCCTCTGTAACGAATCGGGTTCTTGGTCAGGATACCATTGGTATCAATGCCGGAGCTGGCTTCCTTGGCACTGATTAACTTGCCCCACAAATCGTACTCATAAGTACCAATCAGCTTGGAGTCACTGCTCCGATAAATTGCAACAACATCTCCCTGGCCGTTTCTTGCGAAGAAGTAGCCCACCTCTGCGGCAGTGCCCTTCTGGTAGCCGATGGAAGTCACCTTTCCGGTACTGTCGTAGTAGTAGCGAAGGGTTTCATTGCCCTTGGTCTCGGAGAGGAGCAGGCCGTTGTTGTAGTTGTAGGTGGTTGTCGTGCCGTTTACGGTCTTGCTGCGGCGCTCTCCTGTGGACTGGTAGGTGTAGCTGATTTTCGTACTGCCCTTGGTGAGGTTCGTCAGGTTGTTGTTCACATCCCAGTTCATGGTGGTTCCCATGTAATTCAGAGGATGGCCTGCCTCATCATAAGTGATGGATTTGCCATCGTAGGAAATCAGCTTGTCCTTCCACACGCTGTCGTACTTATAGGTGTGGGTGGTACTGCCCACCTGCTCTTTTACGATATTTCCACCTGCATCGTAAGTATAATTATAAGTGGTAGTTGTGCCGTTACTGTAGGCCTCGGTAGCCTTGGTTACCTCACCATAAGCGTTGTAGGTATAAGTACGGTTCTTGGAAGCCTTGTCCGTGATCCTGGTGATGTTGCCCCAGGAATCGTAGGTATAATCAAACTTTGACACGGCACTGCCACTGTTACCAAACTTATTGGTATAGGTCTTGACCAGCCCCGTTGTGGTGGTCTTGGTGCTGCCGTTTACGCTGTGCTTACCATCCTGATAAGCATAGGTGGTATACAGCTTTTTGCCATCTGCCACGCCGGATTTGGGAGTGAACACGGTTTTGGTGCTTCTTCTAAGAACATCGTAAGTCCACTGGGTATTACTGCCGTCAGGATGGGTGCTCTTGGTGGGCAACTCGTCGTTTGCATAGGTATAAGCGTAGCTTCTTACCTTTCCATCCTTTTCCTCATAGGACAGACCACCTATCAGACCGCTTTTGGTATAGGTGTACTGCATACGGCTCTGAAGGTTGGCTGCCGCCGTTCCCTCCCCGGTGTAAACCTCACTTCTTACCACCTTGTCGGAATCGTTATAGTCGTACTTGGTGGTCAGGTTGGCTACCTTGTCCACCTGTCTGGACAGGTTGCCGTCATTGTCAAAGGTGTACTTGTTGGTAACATTGCCGCCCACCTTGTTGCTGGTGATGTTGCCATAGCTGTCGTAGGTATTTTCCAGCACCGTTCCATCCGCCAGAGTAGTCTTTTTCAGACTGCCGTTATTGGCGGCGTACTGGTTTGTGCTGATTACCTTTCCTGCAATGGAGGTGGTCAGCACGTTTCCAAAGCCATCATAGGTAAAGCCATAAGTGAAACCATTGTGGCTGATGCCTGTCAGCTCGTCAAAGGAGTTGTAGCTGTAGCCCACCGTTCTGCCACTCTGGGTCACAGAGGTGAGGCGGTCATCATTGTCATAGCCATAGCTTACCGTCACCGTTCCCGCACTGCTTCCCTTCGGCAGGGTAGTGCTTAACAGCCGCCCCTTCTGCTCATCGTACACATAGGTGGTGGTATTGCCTGCCGCATCTGTGGAGGAAGCAGGGAAGTTGCCACTGGAAGTGTAGGTATTGGAGGTATAGTACTGGGTTTTGGTGCTGTCGTTTGCATTCTCCCCATAGGTCTGGCTCACGGTCTGGTTGCCGTATTTGTCGTAGCTGTAATGGATGTCCGGGCCGGTGCCTCCGCTGACCTGTTTGACCTCGTTGTTTTTGTCGTAGACATAGGAGGCAGTCTCCCCCGCCGCCATGGTGTGCTTCTTCACACGGTTATAGTCATCATAGGTATAATCATCGGATTTCAAAGCCCTGTAGCTGGATGTAACCCGGCCTTGGGAATCATAGCTTTTCGTCTGGACATCATTGCGGGTCAGCTGCAGGCCGTCAATGGTCAGCTCACCGATGTTGTCATAGAAGCAGATGCTGAACTGGGTGGACTCCCATTTCCCTGCGGGCAAAAGCAGACAGAAATATTTCCAGCCTTCGGAGTAGGTACTGATATTAGCCTCTGCCTGATAAACCGCATTTTCCCCATCGCAGTAAGCCATGGCCTTAAAGGCTCTGGAACCCCTGACCGGAGTGGTGTTGCTCTTTACCCAGCCGCTTAGGACGTAGCCGTTTTTGGAGCCGCCCAGGTTGGTGGTAAAACGCAGGTACTTGTTCTTGCCGGGCTGTCCGGTGATGTGGTAGGCATAGCTGCCGTCCACGCCCCCACGGATGCGGGTATCTGCCACCTTGATGCTGGAGTTGGACAGGTTTGCCCACTTGTAAGGCAGGGTGGATGTGGTAAGCTCAAAGCTTCCGTCCTCTAAGATGTTGTAGTCATTTGCCACGCTTCCCTTTTCCAGCTGCACGCAGTCAAAGTATACCTTGCCGGCACCTCTCTGCGTACCGCAGTCCGTCTCCAGATACACCGTTGCCGTCCGGGCGCTCTTGATGGTGAAGGTCACCTCCAGACGCTCCCAGCCGTTGTCGAATTCCTCCGGGGTGGCCTTGGTAATCTTGTTGCTGGTCACCGTGCCCTCCGGGGTGCTGACCTTTAAGTAGGCAGAGGTGTTGGAGAGGGATTCCGTCCGCACATAGGCAGAAAGGGTG
>CAYOGM010000183.1:0-4171 GCA_964403595.1 uncultured Acetatifactor sp.
TTTTCTCGATATGGTTAATTCAAATCACCCCAGTCATCAGCATCGACAATAATCGGTAACCATACATCCAACTCAAAGTCTTCTGTTTTTGTTTCTTCATCAAAGTCCTCTACTATAGCAGTTCCGGAACATTTTATATGTGCCTTATTACCGGAAATCTCCAGAACATCTATTTGATACCTGCTCATTGGATACATTTCACAAATTGTGAACAAATCCTCTCTTTCTTCACATTCTTCCACGGAATTTACGCAAAAGCTTTCACCCACCAACTCCTCTACTGATGAAACCTCTGTTTCAATTGGATTTATACATATGGCTGGATATATTGCCTCCTCACCATACTCTCCCTCAACAAAAGAACAGTCAACAGACCATGATGCCGGCTCTCCGTCCTCTGCCTGGAAAAACATAAAATTACTATCTCTTGTTGTTAAATCCTCTTTAAATGTGTACTTACCTAATTTCAACATATAAAATTCCCTCCTAATTCTCAACCGGACGAATTAACTCCAAAAACTCTGTAAAAGTATCACAAATTTTATGTAACAAATTTGTTCTTGAAGATTCTTTTAATCTAGCCTGATAATCATAAAGAAAAATTCCCGGTCTCTTTTCTGAAACCCCCAACAACAAACCAAAATATCCATAAGGTGATGCGAATGGTATGAATTCACTGTGATCCATTAAAGCACCAAATTCATTTGCTGTAATATAAAAAAGATTTTTGTCCCTTATTATCGCTTCTCCTTCTCTTGTCACTCCACCAAACCAGCACAGCTTGATTTTTTCGCTTGTCACGTTTGGAATTACTATATAATTTTCTTTACACTCAGGATATCCCCCGTTATTTTCCAAAAGAAATTGCTTGTAATCTTCTGGGAAAATGAATCCTGTAGTTTTTTCATATCTTTCAATGTCTTCTATATTTGCTTTTCCAAATCCTAATATTTTCATGTCTGCTATACCTCTTTCTTATTTTTTATATTGTAAAGGACATCGTGTTTTTAGTAATAAACTAACACATCAATCCAAAAATTCTTCTATATCCTCAAAATAATTACATGATAACTTTTCCATAAAATCCATAAAAGATTCACTAAGTACATGACCACATTTTTGAATATTTTCATAACTCAAAACAGGGTCTTTTTGATCATAAGCCAAATCAAATAAATGTTCCACGCTTGACGGAATATATCCAATTCGAGCAATATCATCTTCATCATCATAATAACAGAAATTTGAATCAAATAATAAAATCTTTGGGCCCGCCTCACTGACATCATTTGTATCAATACATACCACATTTCCGCCAACAGTTACACCAATAGTAATTACGCCGTATTTTGCCAGATGCATCCCCGGTTCTGCACAAGTATTTTCAATCACAATTTCATCAATATTTAGCAAACTAAGATAGCAAGGAAGCATAGGCGTCACCTCAGGCTGATATTTCTTGTAAAATTCCAATACCTCTTTTGCATTGTTACCCATCAAATCCTGCAACTGCTGCATCTGTTCTTCTGTAGATTTTAGGAATATTATATCTGTTTCAGCTACCCCTTTCTCTACAAAAACCTTGATTAAATTATCAACAATCTTTTTCATACCTATTTTCCGCCTTTCTAACAATCCAACACACTCCTGTAACTTATCCCAAAATGTATTATTTCTTACCGTTTTTCCATAACCACTATACTCTAATTGTTGCATCAATTCCTACCACATCAGTGATGAATATTCTTTCGTTCTCTGCAATCACCTTACCAATTTTATATTTCTGAACTTTTGTAAGTGGTATTATGTAGCCGACTGTTCCATGTTCATACTTGTTCTGCATAATCTGATTATACAATGCCTTAACAAATTTTGCCCACTTGCTACTTTCGTTCATCATATCTTTTTCCACTAACATCTCAGCGCCACCTGCATCATAAAATATTTTCAATGCAGTAGCCAGCTTACAACGCTTATTTTTCAAAACGATACTTGGAATATCAAAACCATCATCCCAATTATAATTATTGACATAGGCAAACAATGTTTCTTCATCATCAATTTCTTTTACCAGTTTCTTGTTCTCCTGCCAATCCTCACATTCATATACCAAATATTTAATCAACTCTTTATCCATCATTACCTACTTAAAACTTAATATTCTGCCACCGCCATAACATTGATGCATATTTCCTTCGCCAGTTCTGAGATTTCTTCCAACTTTTCCTCACTGCATGGAAATACTACAGCATTTCCATTTTCCATCTCATAGATTGCCATACAGTATCCTGCATCTGCCCACATCTCATCCAATCTCTCACACCATTCGTACAAATCATTTTCTTTGTCAAATCTATTTTCTTTCACAGGGAGGTCATTAGCCTTTATTGATGCAGATTCTTTTAGAAATTGCACGAATCCGCCAAGCTCCACATCCTCGTCACACTCAAATATATACTTACATTTTTTCAATACACTTGTACAACATTCCCATTGTTCTTCCATTTCCTGTAGGTCACACAGTTCCGTTTCAAGTTGCCCTACTACATCTGCATCTTCATTTGCAATTAATTCTGCTATCTTTGATATTATTTTACCAGCCTTATTTACTCTATTTGTAACTCGTACTGCTTCATCCGGAATTGCTTCTTCTCCATCATAAACGAGAATACATTCTTCTAACGATGCCGCTTCCTTCTCAGATATATACACTTTTGCTGTTCCTGACAAATCATTTCCACACACCATATGTTGCTCAAAGAATTCCACCACCTTACCATAGTGTTCCTTAGCAGACTGTGTTTCCAACCAAATACCAAGTTTTGTATTTGTAAGATGATCATAACCATTATCAGAAATCTCATTATGTGTGTAACGCTCCATCTTGTCAGGTAAGTCATAACGAATATCCAAATCCGGATTTTCTAATTTTTCTGAATTTAGTACAATTAAAATTGTTTGCATAATTTTTTTGGCTCCTTTATCTATTTTTCTATTTTATATCCCAGCTTAAGAATTAATTTCAATGTTTCCATTGCCGTATGTCGGTCATAGTCTTTCTCTTCCTCTGACAGCTCATCATAAAATGTCAAACATGGCGTTGTCTTCAGGCCATCATTTCTTTCCTTGCCATACACCCAGCCTTGATTGATTCGTTCATTTGCCCATACATGATGCACATTTCTGGCAAGTAGCTCTGTCAGCTCCAACAATTCATCTGACAATAAAACATCAGATGTATCAATAGGCTCCGGCACATACATATCCTTTTTCATACTCATAAAATCCTTTCATTCATACCCATAAAGACAAAATGGTATAACTACTGAATTATACCATAAGACAAATTCAATAAAATTATACCATTAATCTGCATATTATTCATCTATATTTTGGGTAAAATTCTCCTTGTATAGTATAACATCTTATAGTTAGTTTGTCATCATTAACTTCTTAGAACTGATTTTCTTTTACTAAAAAGAATATAATACACTTGTTACAGTTAAGGAGGTTTTAGATTTGGAAAATAAAGGACATATTGAAATTCATTTAAAAGAACTGCTTGATGAAGCAGGCTTGAGTAAAAATAAATTTTGCCAGCGTGCGGAACTACAGCGTTCCCAGCTTAATGGCTATATAAATAACACAATTACCAGATTAGATGTTGATGTGCTTGTCCGAATATGCAATACCCTGAACTGCTCCATCTCGGATTTGCTAGAATATCACAAACCGGAATAGGCATTTTGTTATGGCGAGATGGCACGAATTACACCACCATCGCCACACCACAATACTACTTAATCCAAATAATAACCAACGCCAAAACATTCAACAGGTAATATGGCACTTCCCAAAATTGATGTAACATACCATCATAGACTCCCGTCTTGTATCTTGCTAAATATCCTCGCCCTAACAAATCAATCAAATGCTTATATGTTCTTGCTGTGACCAGACAAAGTGCAAATTTCGGGAATATCAGCCAATCCTTAGTAATCTGCCACACACCTATTAATGCCACCAAAGAAACAACAGCCAATAATGCCTGATATACGTAACATCCAATTTTACGGAAAGGATTCTTTTTTAACTGCTGTTCATAGTTCCGTATTATAGGGTTTTCTTCATTCTTCAATACATTTTCATAGATACCAATGTTTTCTTTCCC
>CAYOGM010000184.1:0-4128 GCA_964403595.1 uncultured Acetatifactor sp.
AGCTACTTGAATTAGTCGGACACCTGAGTTAACATCACCGACACTCTGGAGGTGACTGACATGAAAAACTACTTTGAGAAACTGCGAGCTCACATCGCAGAAAATCCGCCGGACTTCGGTGACGTCGACTCTGGGCTGACCTTGCTGTACGAAGCCTACAGCGAGATCAACAACCTTGACGACGCACAGGTCAAGGCTGACTTCTACGCCCTCTACGAATCCATGAACAGGATGACCTTGCAGGACATGGACCGAGTCATTGATCCTGTATGCCGCCTATGCCGTGACCACGAGCGTTCCGGATTTGTGAACGGGGTGAAGGTCGGCATTTGCCTGGGGAGGGAACTGACAGAGCAATAGACGCACAGAGCCGCCCCGTTCTTGGGGCGGCTCTGCTCATCTTCGGCACTGCTGCGGAGGCGCGTTTTCGGGGCCTGTTTGTCCTAAAAGGGTGTGCACGGTCGTCAAAATCCAGATTTCAGATCCGGGGTGGTATCTTTTCCTTACCCTGCCCCAAAAGCCCACACACCCGCACCAGCGGCTCCTGGCGTTGCGACGGGAACTTTCCGTTTTGGAAATAGTTCCCGACAGCGCAATTCCTGAATGGTGAACAGGTCTGGGTGAGTTGATCTCTACATTTCCTTTCTGTTCCCTGAAACGGTGCGTATGGTGCGCTGATTTTTACTTTTCCAGTTGGGGGAGGTGTACTTTCTCTACCCAGGTTGAAAACTCAACACACCCTTGCACACGGCTCAGGAGGTTTGTTAAGAAGGAACTGTTCTGGTTGTTGTGATCCCAGGGAGCCGCTGAGGATCCCGCAGTGCTGGATTATGAGCTGCGTCGTGGCGTCAAGGGTTCTTTTGTAGGGGAAATATAAGACTGATAACACAAATGGTTAATTCCGAAATGACCCGTCTGCGAATGGTATTGAAGAGACGGGGGAGAGAAAAACTAATTATCAAAGTATCCGGATTTGGCTGGAAACCTGAGAAATTCTATTTTCAATGGAAATAACTTAAGTATTTGCTAGAGAGCAAATAGATGAGTCCGAAAATTAAGAAATCCCTGCTTTTGGGACAAAAGCAGGGATTTCCTTGGTAGGATTAGACGGGGCAACCTGGCTGATTTCAGGTTGCCCTGTTGGAGTTAATTACAACCCGCGGGGATGCCGTATGCGACCATCAGGAGCTGATAGAGCTCAGGAGTGAGCTGATTGTGAATAGCGAGAACACGCATGGTTTCCAGGATATCGGCTCTTTCCTGCTTACGGATATTAAGTGCAATTTCGGCAAGCCGAGCCTGCTCCTTGGTGCGCTGATAGGAAAGGATGGGACCCGCAAGAGCGAAAGGAACGGCTGCAAGCAGCTCATTGGCGAAGTTGGTGAAAGAGCTGCTGAGGCTGGTGGAGGAGATGAGGTCGTGGTTGTTATTGGTAGGAATCAGGTTACTCATATATGTTACCCCTTTCATATGTGCATAACAAGAACTGTTTAACAATATTAGCGAAAGAAGGTGCGCAACACATCGGAGAAACTTGAGCTTGCCCGTAAATTACAAGACTGACTGCTGAAGTCCCTCGGAACTATGCTGTATGCACCTGTTGTGCAAAAATCATTTGACTTGAACAAGCTTTGATCACCTCCGTGAATGGTAGAGCGGAATTCGTACAAGTGAGTGGAAATGAGTGGAAATGGGTGCGAATGAGCCGCAGTTGATCCGCAAGAAGATGAAAATTCAGAAGCCTGCTGAGCTTCGTGAATCTAGCATACACCATTAGATAACAACGACTATAAAGGGGTTGGGGCAACCGCTTTATATTTATATTCTAAGCCTTGCGATGATTATTTGCAAGAGAGAGTTGAATTACGAATATGAGAAATAATAAGGACTAGATTGTTGGTATTCCACAAGAAATTCCAATATTATTCTTGGCAACAAATAATATATTCCTCAATCATTCCTTATTGGAATTTGAGAGAATAATATAATTGACTTTTGAGAGGATAATGATATGCTATATATAGAAGTCTGCAAGGAGGCGAAAACATGGTGGTTGACACTAATAAGAAGGAACATTATTCGAGAGTTGCAAAACGCATCAAAAGCGTAATGGCACAACTTGGACTTTCTCAAGCTGATTTGATTGATCGTGCAGAAAAAGAAGGATACATATTGAAACAGTCAGCATTGTCAAAAATGCTTTCTGATTCTGCCTCAAATATGAGCATTACTGCTGTAGTTCAGATAGCTAATACACTAAAAATCGATTTGAATGATCTGCTATCACTAGATGATACGGAAGAGTTATCTGCGCCAAGCAATGTTACGGAGAGATGTGAAGAAGAGTCCATGCTTATCACAAGAGCTGATGACAAGAGGATGAGACCCTACATGAAAACCTATCATACATACTTTTTCCCCACCCTCAGTTCTGATGAAGGAATCCTTAGCGGTAAGTTGCGATTTTATCCATCGGAAGATAGAAGTAAGTGTATGGCTCATTTTTCGTTTAAAACTGGAAAGCTGGATACACTTAAACAGCCGATTGAGAAAAAATATGACGGTGAACTTGTGTTGTCGCCGATGATGAGCGCAGCTTATTGTTCGTTAAAGAATGAAGGAATTGGGGAAATTTCCTATATTCTCTTCTCTTATATGCCCATACTGTATGAAACACTTAAATGTCGAGTCGCGCTGGTTTTAACTTCTTCTGCAGGCTCTAATCGTATGCCTACAGTTCACAGAATGATTATTACGGAAGACGCAGTGTCTGCGGAAGGGCTGGAGATTTTACAAGGTCAGCTGTATTTGAATGAGAGCGAAATTCTTATTTCTGAGGTAGGATTGGATAAATTCCTTGCTGATAAGAAACTAGACGATTCGGTTAGAGAGTATTTTTGCAAGCCTGATCAGGGCGTAAAGTTTGCTGGATTGAGTCCAATGCCATATTATAGGTTTGACGAATCGGTAATCCGGGAAGCCTTTTTGGATTCGGATGTAAAAACAAAGGCTATAAATTTGATTAGACGGTATTCTGTTACGCCCAAATATAATAAAATAGGTACTAAGTGTGATGAGCTGGTATACAGGTTTATTTGTGATGAGAAAAAACGAGAACAATGGCAAACGGCGGTTCATCAACAGCTGATTAATAACATGGTTGAAGAATAAACTGCTTAATCATGAAGGTTAAGCATAGAACCAGGAGGTATAATTATGGAAACGTTTTTAGCTGTTATGGGCAATGTGGCATATATTGCTGCTATAGCTTTGCAGTTGGCAGCAGCACTGTTGTTGGTTGGCAATACAAACACCAAGCGAGAAAAAATAATTATGGATTACTGCGAAAAACATACGGCACTTGCATTTAAAGAAGATGGCACGATGGTAGATCGTACGGTACTCGAAGAAACAGTTAAGACAACATGGATTAACCACATTGCGTTTTACTATCTGTTCATTGGCTATTTAATTGGAATCTTTGGAAGTTGCACTATGGATAAGATGTGGGCATTATTTATAGTCGGAATTGTTATGCTGGTTTTGTTTGCCATTCCATTTAAATATGCTAAAGCGAAGGCAAGCCGTTTCCCTTCAATCACAAAAGACGAAATTCCAGATAGAGACGGTGTAGTTATGATTGAGTTTTAAGCATATATGAATTGACAGAAGATAGCCTATTATTTGATTACTTCGTATTGTTAGCTGTCGCCAGGTGGTATCGGGTGATGCCGTCTGGTGGCAGTTTCTTTTGGGAAGAAAATCCTTGCAATTTCTGAAAACTATGCTACAATCACGACACCTTGGAGAGGGATGAGCGTTTCCGCCTGGATGGCGGATGGGGTTGCCCCATACCGTTGCCCCATATTGGCGCCGGAGTGGGAGATTACGAGCAGAGGAAAAGAATATCTCTGCTCCGTTGGCGGCTCCAAAATCGGGAGTGAAAAACCTCCTTCAAAACTGGTCAACGCAAAATTTCAAAACCGGAATCCAAAGTGGTCTTGGATGTGGTGGCAGCTCCCAAACGGCAGAGAATTCCGCCGAATCAGCTGACCCATTCTGAGACCACATTTTTGACCCATACGCTGACCCATACGGGATCAGCACACGGTGGACGGGGTGGATTTC
>CAYOGM010000185.1:0-3984 GCA_964403595.1 uncultured Acetatifactor sp.
TTATCGCTGCTCCGAATTTGGAGTGGCTATAAACAATGGAACTTACAAATATCTGCTTAATCAGCAGACATTAAGTATCAAATTCAAAAGCCTAATGGAAAGTATACTACTAAATCACTGGAATTACATTCACCACACCCGAGTGGTCCACACAATGTTTGGCATTGGCAACAAAATACATGGATACATATAATAATTGTATTACTGCTGGATCCAAGCATTGGACAATATTGGGGAGGCCGTTATGATCAGATTAATTTGTTCAAAGGATAATGAAATCCAGATAATTAACCACGAAGAACATATGTTAAGCATATATAAAAAAAAGATTCAGGAATATGCAGGGTCTTTTGAAGAGAGAGGTTATGCGCTAAAAGTTAGTCTTATGTGGAAAGTTTATCCAAAAGATAAAATATTATTTCAAAGAGCGGACTTTCAAAACGGTTATCAGTGTTATGTTTATTGTGTGGTTGAAAAAAATGGAAAAGAAGTTTGTGTTAAGAGTGTTGATGGTGAGGTAGCTTACTATGCTTTATCAACAACATGGAACATATCATCTATTTTTAGAAGATTTCTAAAATTGAGGGTTTGGTTATATTCGGATGTAGATGATGTGGATGTTGAATTAAAAAATTTGCAATCAAGGTTGTGTTGTATAAAATAAGCATGGAAATATGCATGTGTAATAAGAGAAGTAATATAGTGGTAGAGTTGATAATAAGTGTATCTATGCAAATATGTTACAACAGCAGTACATCAAGTAATACACTTCCAGTGGCAACTTCCCAGCCTTCTCCACGGATGCGGCAGGCAATACCACCACCTATGTGTACGATGAGCAGAAGGGGCGGCTGTTAAGCACCACCCTGCCCGGGGGAACGGTGAAGGTAAGCTACGGCTACGACAGTGATGACCGCCTCCATTGCAGGAAAGGTGATCAGCACCAACCAGTATGCAGCTAATAACGGAAGCCTGAAGAAGACTACTCTGGCGGACTTTACCCGCAACCTTCAGGGAGATATCATCGGGGTATACCGTAGCAGTGACTCTAAATTGATTGGAACCTATGAGTACGACCTCTGGGGTAAACTGATTAGCGCCAAGGAAGCAAGGGCATTGATACTAATGGCATCCTTACCAAGAATCCCTTCCGCTACAGAGGCTATTACTACGATAACGAGATAGGCTTCTACAACCTGAATCTGCGTTATTATGACCCTGCAATCCGCAGATTTATCAGTGCAGACACCATGGATGTGTTACTGATTGGCACCGATGGCATTCATTGTAAAAATCTGTTTGCATACACAGAAAACAATCCAGTAAATGGGCAGGACAGCAGTGGTGCGGTAGTGGAAACGGTCTGGGATGTAGTTTCTTTGGGTGTAAGCGTTGTAGATGTATGCATGAATCCCACAGACCTATGGGCATGGGGTGGTCTTGCAGGAGATGTGGCAGACTGTCTGATACCATGTGTTGGTGGAATTGGAGAGGTTGTTAAAGGCATACGCTTGGCGAAAATGGCAGACACAGCAGATGATGTAAAGGATGGAGTCAAGGCGGTAGATAACCTGCATGATGCTGGAAAAGGTATAAAGGTTGGTAAAACACTTAAAAAACCTAATATTGTAAATTTTGATTCGAAGCAGTTAGGAAAAAAGTGGGGTAAACATAAAACGGATTACCCTGATATGAAAAGTTATACAGATTATCAAAATTATGCAAATGATTCATTTGAAATAGAACTTAAGATTAATGGTATGAATACGGACATAGAGCTTGCAGCAACTTTTTGGAAAATTGCCATGGAGAAGGATGCAGATAATATGATGATTTGAGTCAAGTAATAAGGGACTAACGTATTCGCATTACGATAGTCCCTATTGATTAGTTATTTTTGCTCGTTTATAGTCTCTTGAATCAATTCTGCCAGTCCCTGTGCCATGGTATAGCGGGTTGCCTCGTTGGGATGGCAGCCGTCCAGCAGATATTCTGTGTGGTTGGTGCCGTCGATGCCCAGCTCTGTGTAGCTGTTGTAGAGTGGCAAGTCATAGGTGGCGCTGAGGGAGTCCGCTGCTGCAACATAGTCCAACAAAATGCCTCCGACTTCGGACTGTGGCTCTAATCCATTACCAAAATAGGAGGTAAAGTTGGGAGTCATCAGAACAATTAATGCATCGGGATAGGCAGTTTGCAGTTTTTCGATAGCTGTGCGCATGGCGCCTTCGTAGGAGGCGGTATCGTAGGGGTCATCTGTTCTTACCGGGCAGCCGGTGTAGTAGTCATTCATGCCAAAGTTTAGAACAAAGCATTTCTGGCGTTTTTTCTTGGAGTTTTCCATATAATCAGTGATACCGGTATAAGGTACGGAGGTCTCTTCAAAGGCATCGGGATTTTCTGCCAAAAAGGCATCTACTACAGTAGGAATGCCGGGATAAGTGCTTCCCTCTTCGGATGCGTTGCTACCGCCCTGGGCACAGTTGTAGGTATGTGCGCCGGTAAGACCGCCAAAGGCTCCGGGAATAGAAGAGGTCTCGGTGAAGGCTGTGATACTGTCTCCAAAGAATACCACATCCCATTTGGACAGATTGGGATACTGAGGGAGGGACTCTGTGTCCTCGTTTTTGTTGTTGCGACATTCGCTTACCAGCGCTTCAAAATCCTCAAGAGCTTCTTCATAATTGTCGAGAGTCAGAATATATTCATGATTTCTGTCCGAGTACATGGAAAGTGAATGGGAAATTCCTGCATTTACGTCAAAATCGTTTTCGTAGTTGTTGGGATTGCCTACAAGCCATTGGGTATCACCATAAAAGTACAGCCCTAGATTGCCCTGGATCCAAGGGTCTTCTTCGTAATAAGGCATCAATGTATTGATAAAGTCCTTGTATGCATTCAAAGTTGCAACATATTCTTCTGCATCCAGCTCCTGCCAGTACTCCAAAGAGGGGTAAGCAATGATGACTTCAAAGGGGACACCATACCAGGTATTTACCAGATTTAACAAATCATCCGCAGATACGATATCCGGGCGAATGCCGAGGTAAATGGAAGTTATTTCTCTTCCGTTCTGGGTTACCAATGAAAAGTATTCGTTCAGAGTCGCCATATCGGGGATGCAGTAGGTTGATTTTAAGGGATAAATTCCACGATAGGTTGCGAAATCATCCTCTGTGTAGTTGGTCACCGGAAAGGTGGAGAAAAATACGGAAGTATAATCCGCGGTGGCAATGCGCTCATAGTCATTGCGCAGGGGTTCGTATTTTTTGTACTCCATATAGCGATAAGCACCGATGCCAATCACTGCTACAAGCACAAGTATAAATACAAGGTGCAATATTTTCTTCATTTCGATAGTCCTCCGCTTCAAGGTTCTTGTCAATTATTATGTGGACATTCTACCACAGCCATTCCAAAATGTAAAATGCTTGAGTTTCCGCAAAATGTAATTCCAAAAAGAACAACGTCTCCCCAAGCACCTATCGGCTGATTTTTTGAAAGGTCTTGAGTGACCGTCCTGTGACAAGAGGTACTCTAATAAACCCCACCGAAGCCGGGTTTTGAAAAAAGTATTCTTTTATCTATTTAAGCAGTCAGCTTAAGGCAGAGTTGACGGTAAGCCGGACGTTTTGTCCGAAACCAAAGCCTGACGCCCTCTTTTGCATAAGAAAGTATGCCTGAGATACCTTTAGCCAGCCGGTAATAGAAGAACTGAAATTTTCCCTTTACGGGGGCTGCTTTCTGTATGATGGCAACCTTTAATGCGTTGGATTCCGATTTCATGGAGATATGAGCCAGAAAGACCATGCATAAGGTAATATAAAAGTTAAGGGCATTAATGGCTTTCAGTTTGCGTACGCGGAAGTTTTCGAATTGGAACATCTGCTTTTTACAGCGGAAATATTCTTCGATACGCCATCTGGAAAAATATCTTAATTTTACCTTTTCGGCGGTTGCAAAGTTCGGATGCAGTCATCCACTTGT
>CAYOGM010000186.1:0-3983 GCA_964403595.1 uncultured Acetatifactor sp.
AGAGATTTACTTTGCCGAGTAAGTATCTCCTTTTTATATTAACTGCATTATGTATTTTGCTGATGCTTCTGACCTTTGGAACTGATGTGTTTAATAAGCCGTTAAACACTGCTGTGGGATATGTAGTGGTACCCTTTCAACAGGGCATCAGTGAGGCGGGAGCGTGGCTTTCGGGACGTTCAGAGGAACTTGTACAGATTCGTGAACTTCTGGATGAAAATGCCCGGCTGAAGGAGGAGGTAGCTCTTCTCACTGAAGAGAATACGCTTCTTCAGCAGGATAAATATGAATTAAATGAACTTAGAGAGCTTTTAGAATTAGATGAACAATATGGGGAGTTTGAGAAGACCGGAGCCCGTATTATCAGCAGAGATTCAGGCAACTGGTATTCTTCATTCATTGTTGACAAGGGAATTGAGGATGGAATTGAACCTGATATGAATGTAATTGCAGGCGGTGGTCTTGTGGGAAGAGTAACTGCTACAGGGCCGAACTGGTCCCGGGTGACCTCCATTATTTCAGATAACAGTAATGTCAGTGCAATGACACTTGCTACCGGTGATAATCTGATTGTCTCCGGTGATTTACAGGCTATGTCTGATGGGGTTATAACCTTCAGTAAGCTGGTAGACAGTAAAAATGTGGTGGTAGAGGGAGATAAGATTGTTACCTCTGACATCAGCGACAAATACCTTCCAAACATTCTGATTGGTTATATACATACCATCAACATCGATAATAATAATCTGACCAAGTCCGGTTATATTACGCCGGCGGTGGATTTTGAACATCTGAGTGAGGTATTGATTATAACGGATTTGAAACAGGTTGTGGTTGAGGAGGAAGAAGAGTAAAGGAGAGGTCTTGAATGCTTCGTAAAATCATAGTGACTTTATTGATTTTTATAAGCTTCCTGCTGGAATCGGCAGTGTTCAATCATTTTGCATTGGCAAATGTTGTGCCGAAGTTTACTATTATTCTGACCTCTGCCTTCGGGTTTATGCGAGGGGAGGAGGAAGGAATGATTATCGGTTTTTCCTGTGGGCTATTGTGTGATATCTTTTTTGGAGATGTGCTTGGCTTCTATGCATTGATTTTGACCTACATTGGTTTTATCAATGGCAAATTTTCCAGAATCTTTTATCCGGAGGATATTAAGCTTCCCATTGCTTTGATTGTTGTAAGTGATTTATCCTATGGTGTACTGTGCTATATTTTGTTGTTCCTTTTGAGGGGACGTTTTCATTTCCCTTATTATTTTACATCGGTTATTTTGCCGGAAGCACTTTATACCATTGTTGTGACTGTTTTTGTATATCCTGTAATTCTTAAGATTAATCAATTACTTGAAAACAGGGAAAAAAGGAGCGCTCAGAAATTTGTTTGAAGGATTGCGTGAAAATTTTATAAATTTCATAACCAGCAGACTGACCCTTTTAACACTGCTTTTTAGTTTCTTGGGTGGTATATTGATTTACCGCTGTTTTGATTTGCAGATTGTAAAGGGTGAGGAATATCTGAATGATTTTGTTTTGTCCACGGAAAAAACACGCGATATTGCCAGTGCAAGAGGAAATATTCTTGACAGAAACGGTAATGTGCTGGCCTATAATGAACTGGCGTATTCCGTAAAAATCGAGGATGTCTACGAAAATACGAACAAGAACCGTAATATGAATGAAACCATTTATCGTTTGATTAAACTCATTGAAAAAAATGGTGACAAGGTTATTACGGACTTTAAAATTGTAGTGGATGAGGATGGAGATTTCGCTTTTGCGGCAGAAGGCTCCAGTCTGACACGTTTTCTTGCAGATGTATATGACCACACGCTGATAGGAGATGATGTGCTGACTCCTGAGGAAGCGGCGTCCACTCCTTTAGAGGTTATGCAGCATCTGAGCCGGAATAAGGGTAAGGGCTTTACCTTTGGAATCGGCAATTATGAAATAGAGGGAGATTCTGATTCGGAATTTATTCCGGGTAAAGGTTACACAAGAGAAGAGTGGTTACAGATGGTAACCATTCGTTTTGCTATGCAACAAACTTCTTATCGAAAATATATTGGAACTACAGTGGCAACTAATGTCAGTGAAAAAACAGTGGCTGTGATTATGGAAAATACAGAGGAGCTGCCGGGCGTGACCATCGAGGAGGATACCGTCAGACGATATAATGACAGCAAGTATTTTGCCCATGTGCTGGGATATACCGGTAAAATTTCTTCAGAAGAATTGACCAGCTTGAATGAACAGGTGGTGGCTTCAGGAGGGAGTGAAGGTACCTATACCATCAATGATGTGGTGGGCAAGAGCGGTCTGGAGGCTACCATGGAGACAACCCTACAGGGTACGAAGGGGTATGAAAAGGTGGTTACCAATGTTACCGGTAAGGTAATGCAGATTCTGGAGCGTACAGAACCCCAGTCGGGGCAGGATGTGTATTGTACGCTGGACAGGGATTTGCAGATAGCCACTTACAATATTGTGGAGCAGAAGCTTGCCGGTCTTGTGTCCAGTAAAATTGTCAATACAAAGGAAAATAATGAGACCGGTTCAGATATCAAGATTCCGATTTATGATGTGTATTTTGCTTTGATTAACAATAGTGTGATAGATATTAAGCATTTTGTATCGGAGGATGCAGGGGAGACAGAGCGTATTGTTTATGACGCTTATCTGAGTTATCGGGAGGACGTTTACGAGAAACTTAGGTATGAACTGGAAACAGGGCGAACTCCTTACAAAAAGCTTTCCAAGGAGTATCAGGTTTACCAGAGTAATATTGTCAGCAAACTGCAGAATAATGGCGTGATAATGACAGAGGCTGTGGATAAGCAGGATGCCACATACATTGCATGGACCCAGGAGGAGGTCATCAGTCTGGGGGAATATCTTCAGTATTGTATTGCTCAGAACTGGATTGATGTAAGCAAGCTGAGTTTGGATGATAAATACTCGGATTCCGCGGAGATTTATAGTAAACTTCAGGATTATATCATTGAAATGATTGATCACAACACAGAATTCCAAAAGCGTTTTTATAAGTATATGCTTCTGAATAATAAGATAAATGGCAAGCAGATTTGTATGATTCTGTGTGAACAGGGACTGGTTGATGTCTCAGCAGAGGATGAGGAAGCACTTTATAAGAATCGTATTTCGGCATATAATTTTTTGAAAAACCGGATAAATAATCTGGATATAACGCCGGCTCAATTGGCACTTGACCCCTGCAATGCATCAGTGGTAATTACAGATGTAAATACAGGAGAGATTCTTGCTATGGTATCCTATCCGGGGTATGATAATAACAAGATGGCTAATTCCATTGATGCGGAGTATTATGCCAAGTTGAATGCGGACAAGTCCCAGCCACAGTTAAACTATGCAACACAGTATAAGGCAGCGCCCGGTTCCACCTTTAAGATTGTTTCTGCAGCAGCGGGACTTATGGAAGAGGTAATTACCTTACGTGAAAATACCAACTGTATTGGTACATTTACGGAGATAACTCCTTCGCCCAGATGTTGGAAGGTGTCGGGTCATGGTAATGAGAATGTAACAACCGCTATTCGTGATTCGTGCAACTATTATTTCTATAATCTGGGTTATAGACTTGCTACGCGAGAGGGTGTTTATAATGAGGATGCGGGTTTAAATACCTTGTATCAATATGCGGATTTGTTTGGTTTAACAGAAAAATCAGGTGTGGAAATCAGTGAATATAGTCCGGAGGTTTCCGATACAGACCCGGTTCGTTCAGCTATTGGTCAGGGCACCAACAGTTTCACTACGGTGGGGCTTGCCAGATATACGGCTACCATCGCCAACAAAGGAATCTGCTACAATTTGACTTTGCTGGATAAGATAGCTGATTCTCAGGGAAATGTAATCACCAATTTTGAGCCTGAGATTCGCAATACGATAGAAATGCCGGACAGCTATTGGAATGCCATTCAAAGCGGTATGCGGCAGGTGGTG
>CAYOGM010000187.1:0-3948 GCA_964403595.1 uncultured Acetatifactor sp.
GCAAAATAAGCCATCTCCAGCACATCTCTGTATTCATCAGGATTAATTATTTTCAAATATCCATCCAATATAGTTCCAAAACCATACTCTCTCCAGACCACCAGCATCTCCTCCGGCAACAGACCTTCGTACTTGGCAATCAGCTCCTGTGTTACCTTGCTCTCTAATTTGAAATCTTTGAAAACTTTATCGTACATACTGACTCTTCCTCCCTACTAACTATTTTGTTTCTCGCAAAACACCTCATACGCTCTGTCCAAAATGGGTTCAAATGAATGATAGTCCTCCCATGTACCGATAAATTCCATAGGCAAATCACACAGATCATCCAGTACCCATTTTATATAATCTTCAAAAAGACCACGTCAACAATACATCTGAACAAACGGTAATATTCCTTCTGTAACATCATCACTCCAAATTTCTGAATTGCAATAATCCATCAGAAATTCGGTTCCGGACATGGTTTCTTCCTTTACCTGTTTCACACCCTCACTGCATTTGTGTTTTTCGCCCATATAGTCATGTTGAATTAACCACGCCGCAAAGAAGCCAAGGTGATTACCTGCATACAAATCCAGCTCGTGATGTTGTTCCTCGGTAAGCTCCTGCGCTGCAACGCCTTCTTTTTCACAATAGATTTCCATTGCCCTGTCATAAACTGCATCAATTTTGCAAATGCGAACCGGAGCCTTCTGCATTCCCTCAAAGCCGGAATCGAAATCTATCATGATAAAACTCGACCTTCACATCAGAGATATTGAAATAGCTGGTGTAAAATCTCACACTATATGTAAAATTCTTACTCTTCTTTTTCATCTCATTACCGGATTTCAAAAACTTCCATCCGCTTCATATCGTTTTGCGATTTGCATACACACGCTTTGAAAAGCTTCTTTTGCTAACATAAATTACACACCTCATGTTTTCAATAATTATTCCGTTTTTATCTACTACTAAAATTCAACTTTAATCCTATTCTCAATAATAATCTTAAAATTTTCACGATTTATCATGGAGTTTTTACCATAGGAATTTACAGCTTCGCCACCATTAATCATGCTTTCATAGTTTTCTTTAAACTTGACTTTTATTTCATCATCCAGATTTTCATAATATGCCTTTGCGCCAGCCTCCGCATAGCTTCTTCCTGCATAGACATTAATAAAGTCCAGATAAATATGATATTTATGAAATTGCTCCGGTTGTGCCAAATACTTAACGGCCTCCACTGCATTTTCTTCAAATCTCTTGCACAAATCCAAAACAGTACTTTCCATCTGCTCATACAGTTCCGAAACAACAGTAGGAATATTCTCTTCATGCACGATATCCCAGTAATAATCGCCACTTAATGGTCCAAATCCATAGTGACCAATACTACTATGTACATTACATGTTTTATCAAACTTTTTACACCACATCGAAAGGCCACATCGTATCTCGACACGCTCATGAGATACATTCCACTTTGAAGTATAAAAATTTAACTCAAATACAACATCTCCAATCACCTTTTTAAAGCATCGTTTGCTTTTCAAATATTTCCAATCTATTTTTTGTGACAACTGCTCCGCTAAAGTTGCTAATGCCTCATCGACAGATAAAACCTTTGCCATTTATCCCTTCTCCTTTCCGATTATTGTACAAACAATTATATATATCATTCACCCCAATAACCAACCTCTGGATTGTATTTTTGTCCTACAATTCCCTCTTTTTCAAAATCATAAGACAAATAACCATCTTCATCCAAAAAATATACACCCTCGTCATAAAAAGCTATTACAGTGTCCCAGAAATCATCAACTGAAGCATGTATTGTTTCAACACCATCCTCCGATATTAAAACAATACACTCTCCTTCATCAGCTACTGCGTATGCATAATAACTGCTTGCATAATCTGTCAAAAAAGGAATACACATTTCAAATTCCGTTCCTGCAAATTCCTGCTCGTATTGGACAATAACTTCATCTGCCTGCATTAATCTGTATCCCGGCAAAAAATCCCAAAATGCCTGCTCCTCAATTTCAGGACTTGTACCATCACATACTTCATATATCTCTTTAAACAAATCGGGAAATGCATCAAAATGCTCTCTCCATTTCGCTTCCACATCTGCCTTAGGTGCCTCAAGGCTTTCCGTAAATCCGTTTCGCAGTTCTTCCGTTTTAGCCAGAAACTTCTTCATTTTGTTATCACTCATTTTTTCAGCTCCTTTCAAATATCTTTTAATTCATCAGGCAATTTTTTTCCTTGTTCCTCTAAATATTCTTTCAACAATTTCTTCCCATTTTTCCCCTTTGGAACTATTCCCAGTTCATCAAATGCCCATCTAATTTTTCTCTCCTTTGATGAAATTTCACTATTTCTTTCATATTGATATTTAATTTTAAACTTCCAATCATTATTCAATTCAAATGTAAATGCACACCATGTAGGCTCATTAGACTGCTTAAATTCTAACCACAAATTTCTATTTATTTTCCAAAGTTCTCTTAATCGTGTACTGAATTCCATCTCTGTAACATTATAATTAGTCGGAATACTCTCGCTATAATGAGCCTCATTATCACTCGTAAAAAAATAAAATCCTGCTGAACTTACATCTCCTATTTCTTCCGCATATAATACTACCTTCTCCCACTCGCATGGAATCATCTCGTCCAGCTTATTTGCAATCTCGCTGTAATACTCTGTCAATCTGCTTTCATCCATCATATTCTTCTTATCCTTTCCCTTTTTATCTGTAACATTACGCTCCAACACGTCTCATTGCAAATCCTTCCTTACCCGATAATACTTACTGGGTCTGTGTGCATCACCGGATGTCATCTGTCCGGTTTCTTCTACCAGCGATTCTATTTTTTGCCTAAAACTTGTTTTATGCAATTTCTTTTCCAAAATCACCTCGTACACACGCTGTAACTCCGGTAAGGTAAATTCTTCAGGTAAAAACTCAAAAGCAATGTTAGAATATCCAATCTTATTCCGGATACGCTCCCTGCCATATGCAATCATCCGCTTATGGTCAAAGGCAATTTCCACATCCGAATCGAGCAGTTCATCCACATCATACAGTGCAACCGATACAGTTCTCTCTCCTGCCGATAATTGAATCTGTTCTACATCCACAATCGCCATATAGGAAACGGAAATAATGCGCATTCTGGGGTCTCGCTCCACATCACCCCATGTGTACAGTTGCTCAAAGTAAATACCTTTAAGACCGGTTTCTTCTGCAACACCTCTTGTAGCCGCTTCATCCAAAGTTTCCCGAATTCCCACAAAGACCCCGGGTAATGACAGTTTGTTTTTAAAAGGGTGTTCTTCACGCTCTACTAAAACAATCTTAAGTCTGCCTTCCTCCATTGTAAACACCAATAAATCAACCGCCACGGAAGGTCGTTCATAATCTCTTGGATCATATTGTTCAAGGTATTCTTTTTCTTCCATTTTGTTAGTCTCCTATTTATGTTAATGCAACATTGAATCTACTTCTTCAACTTTTTCTTAAGCCACTGCCATACAGCCTTAGCTTCGCCATCTTCATTGTGGTATCCTGTGGCAATGAGATTCTCATATGCTGCTTCATACTCTTGCTTGTACATATAATACCACAAGCAATCTGTTTGGTCTTCATCGTCTGTCTCTTTAGAATCACTATTTTCTGCTATTGCTGCTCTGACCTTCTCAAGATACTCCGCCGCCTTATCCCAAAGTCCTGCTGCCCACGCCAGTTCTGCCAGTGCAGAATAAAAATCATCCATATCTTTCGGGACTTTCTCCTGTCTTGCATGATATTCTTCTTCATATTGCTGATACAACTTTGGAGCAAGCTGTCCACTCTTCATATATTCGCAATGTACAATTCTTATCAGGCAGGTACGCCACATACCTTCATTTGCTTTGATAAATTCCCTGTAATGCTTTTGGGCCAGTTCA
>CAYOGM010000188.1:0-3912 GCA_964403595.1 uncultured Acetatifactor sp.
CATCCGGTCCGGTGACGCTGCGGATACGGAATTTACGGTAGTCACTGCGCTTCGGCTTACCCTTCTCATATACCACCATGGAACCTACATTTTCAAATCCATTGGTATTGGAAATATCAAAAGCCTCCATTCTCTCAATAAAAGGCAAATCCAGAATCCGGGCAATCTCCTTCACCGCTCCGATGGTACGCCCTTCCTCACGCTTAAGCTTCTCCCTGTCCTGACTCAAAATCAGCTTGGCATTCTGAGCCGCCAGCTCCACCAGCTTCTCCTTGGTGCCGATTTTGGGCACACGCAGATACACTCTGCTCCCCTTTCTCTCCGAGAGCCATTTTTCAATAAGCTCTGCGTCCTCAATCTCATATTGCAGCATCAGCTCTCTGGGCAAAAAAGGTGTTCCCGCATAAAACTGCTTGATAAAATCCTGCAAAATTCCGGGCTTGTTGTTTAATGACACATTTGTCATATAATAGTGCTCTCTGCCGATTAACTTGCCATCCCGGACAAAAAACACCTGTACCACAGCCTCTCTCTCATCCTGATAAAGGGCAATAATATCCTTATCCTCTCCTACACTGTCTGTAATCTTCTGCTTCTGGGAGACGGATTTGACACTATTGTACAAGTCCCGATAACGGGCGGCCTCCTCAAACTCCAGATGCTCCGCCGCCGCCTTCATTTTGTTCTCCAAATCCTTGAGAATAGGGCCGTAATTGCCATTTAAAAAGGACAATGCCCCCTCCACCTGTTCTCTGTACTGTTCCTTACTCACATTTCCCTGACAGGGGGCAAAACACTGTTTGATATGATAGTTCAGGCAGGGTCTGTCCAATCCGATATCTCTGGGCAGATTACGGTTACAGGTCCGCAGACAGTAAAGCTTGTTCAAAAGGTCGATGGTATCCTTCACTGCCCCCGCACTGGTGTATGGACCAAAATATTTGGACTTATCCTTTTTCATGGTACGGGAAAACAAAATCCTGGGAAAATCCTCTCCCACAGTCACCTTAATGTACGGATAGGTCTTGTCATCCTTAAGAAGGGTGTTGTACTTGGGAGAATGCTCTTTAATCAGATTGTTCTCCAGCACCAATGCCTCAAGCTCCGAATCTGTTACGATATACTCAAAACGCGCGATGAGGGAGACCATCTTGTCGATAGCCGGCCCTCTGCCAATGTTCTCCCTGAAATAGGAACGAACACGATTGTGCAGATTGATAGCCTTTCCCACATACAAAATGGTATCCCTCTCGTCACGCATAATATAAACTCCCGGCTTATTCGGGAGCTTTTTTAATTCTTCTTCCACAACAAACATTAATCAGCCAATCCTCCAAAATATCCATCCAGCCAATTCATACGGTCTTCCTGAAATTCCAAAAGATACTCTATATCTGTATCCATGGAATACTTGGGCCATCTGCTGTTTTCTCTGGCTACTACTCCACAGTTCACCAGATAATCCCTGTTTTCGAGCATAAGCTGCTGTATGGAATCTGTACTCAGGAAATCAGCTCGATACGTGTACCAGTTATTTACTAAAATATCATTTACAGACTCCGGCGAATATTTTATCAGAGACATAGCAGAAGCTTCCGGATACTCCTTGTCTATATCCTTATCAAACCGGGTATAGTTTTTCCCATCATAACTATACTCGTTGCCAAATGTATAATCCAAATCCCATGGTATCATACGCATGGTATAACTTCCATCTGCCTTCACATCAGCCGCATAATACAAATTCTTATAGTAATTATCCGTACCATTGATTACCATAAGAAACATGAATACATCATAGGCATTCTTGGGATACACCAATTGCTCCACATCTGTATAGCCCTCTTCGCTGCGACAGAGCTTATTCAGGTAATCCCGCATAGGATACCAGACTGTTCCATAGTCTGTAATCACATCCGGATACCGAATTCTCATAGGCGACATAATCCGCCATTTCATATCAATAGCATACTGGATATCTTCGTCCGGTGGCACCTGCCAACCAATACACTTATATAACACATCATTATTATCCAGATTCAGTTTCTTCTCATCAATAGGTTCCACCAGACAGTACAGACCCTTGTAGTCATTGTCCACTACCAGTTCTACATACTCCATCCTGGGTCCCGGTTCATCGATATCAGTGTTGACCTCATCAATCTGTTCCCATATCCGGGCGGCTGTTATTTCACGTATGCGATTCTTATCCGTAACCAAAGCATTCAACTTCCAGCTATTATCTGTTCGCATTCCCAAAAGAGACAAGTCCATATTCTCTTCATTGGAATCCTGCAAAGAAATGGAATAGCCCTTTTTTGCAAAATTGCTCGTAGTAGCCCCCTTGTAATGGTATCTGACATTGCATTCTACAATTTCATACTGCCTGCCATTTACACCGCAGTCAAATACCCTGATATCTCCATAGTACAAATCCTCCGAATCGAAATGTAATTTGTCCGGGTCTACCTCATAAGGAACCTTCTCCTGCTCCTCCATCCGCTCTGTTGCTATAGCTATAACCGGCATTCCTGATACTACCAGAGACAAGCGACAATAGGACTCTTCTTCCACCATCCATATGGTAAACGCATGACCATCCCGGATAGCACCGGCCTTATCTGCCCAGTAATCATCCTCCTGCATACACAGGAATGCACCTTCTCTGGCAGTAAAATTTCCTATCCACTCTGTTTCCTCTGCCTTCTGGGACAAATATAGTGTATTATCCGCCTCACTATATGGTAACAGCGTTTTCTCAAAATAAATTCCAGGGTTTTCATTGATTATAATTTCGCTCTTACCTTCAAGAAAATCCAGATTCTCAACAACAGGAATTCCCATAATATGAGCCGATGCCTCTATGGGAATAGTGCTCTTATGATACACTTTCCACATATAACTGCCAAAATACGCAACAAATACAAGGACACTTATTACACAAAGCAGTACCTTTTTCCTTTTCATAACCGCTAAATCTTTCTTTTTGAAAACACTCCAACAGGACCATCATCCTTGTTGTCTTCCGCACTCTCGCTTTCTGTGTTGTTGGAAGATATATCCTCACCAGAAATTCCGCTATCCTCTGCAGGCACATCTGTCTCCCGCGGTTCTTCCACTGCTTCATCCGCCTCTGCAGACTCCCCTGCAGTTTCCTGAACTTTCTCCACAGTCTCCTTATTCACGACTGTTTCCGTCTCAGATACCGCTTCCTTCTTCTCGTCCTTTTTCTCTTCTTCCGGTTCAGGCAAGCCCTTTGCTTCACGGAAAATCTTCATGAATTCCTTGCCGGTAATTGTCTCTTTCTCAATCAGGAAAGCCGCCAGCTTATCCATCACGTCGCGGTTCTCACGAAGCATCTCAAGGGCCTTCTCATAGCTTTCCTTGATAATCTCAACAACCTCTGCATCAATCTGTGCAGCAGTTTCATCACTACAATTCAAGGACATCCGCCCCTCAAGGTACTGACTCTCAACAGTAGCCAGACTCACCAGACCGAATTTCTTACTCATACCATATCGAATGACCATATTACGGGCAATGGAAGTCGCTCTTTCAATATCATTGGCAGCGCCGGTAGTCACCGTGTCAAATACAATTTCCTCTGCCGCACGGCCACCCACCAGACTTACCAGCAAATCCCTAAGCTCTGCCTCAGTATTCAGATATTTTTCCTCCTCGGGCACATGCATAACATAGCCCAAAGCACCCATGGTACGAGGCACAATAGTAATCTTCTGCACAGGCTCAGAGTTCTTCTGCAAAGCGCTAATCAACGCATGACCAACCTCATGATAAGAAACAATTTTACGCTCCTTCTCACTCATGATACGGTCCTTTTTCTCCTTACCTACCAATACCACTTCAACCGCATTAAACAAATCCTGCTGGTTGACAAACTCACGCTTCTCC
>CAYOGM010000189.1:0-3899 GCA_964403595.1 uncultured Acetatifactor sp.
ATTGAGAGCAGTAATACGCAACTGTTCCTTTTTTACAGCATAGTCAGAGTAGTTGCCTGCAAAAGTAGTCGCTTTGCTTTGATCTATTTCTACAACCTTTGTTGTGATACGGTCCAAAAAGAACCGATCATGAGAGACGATAAGAACCGCACCTTTGTAATTTAATAGATAAGTCTCCAGCCATGTAATAGAATTCAAATCCAAATGGTTGGTTGGCTCATCCAGAATAATTAAGTCCGGTTTCTGCAAGAGCAGTTTGCCAAGTGCAACACGAGTTCTTTGTCCACCGGAGAGGGTAGAAACAGATTTGTTAAATTCCTCCTCAGCAAAACCGAGACCTTTTAATACGCCTATAAGTTCACTGCGGTATGCGTAACCGTCGCCCGTTTCAAAGGCATGGATCAAGTCACTGTAGCGCTTCATCAAAGATTCAAGAGCGGTACCTTCTGTGTGGTGCATGGCTTCTTCGGCAGCGCGAATTTGTTGTTCCAGTTCCACAAGACCTTGTTTTACGGATAGTAATTCCTCATAAATAGTACGAGAGGTATCTACGGCATCATTTTGCGCCAGATAGCCAAAGGTTTTATCCTTTGCAAAGGTCACGAGACCTTCGTCTGGTTGCAATTGCCCGACAATTATACGCAGAAGAGTAGTCTTTCCTGCACCGTTTACACCGACGATGGCTGCTTTTTCATAGTCTTCGATATGGAAACTGATATTTTGCAGAACTTGATTGTCTGTAAAGGTTTTGCTTATATTTTGACATGAAAGTATCATGATGGTTCCTCTTTCGGATTTATTGATTTAATAAGACTTCACACCTGTTGAATTATGAGATGCGTTGTAATTTCAGACTATGCTCTGTTACAACAGTTTTTAAAACAGATATGTCTTGTTTCATTGTTTCGTGTTCATCAACACTATTTTTATATTTTTCGAAGGTCGAAGTATAGCAGGCTTCGATATTTTGTAATCGGGGAAGGACTATATTTTCCTGCGTCAGCTCTATTTTCCGTGTTCTATCCTTGAGATCCAGAATATCGCCCTGCATGGTTTTGATATCGTCCTGCATGGTTTTGATATCGCCCTGCATAATTTCGATAGTACCTTGCATGGATTCTATTTTGCCTTCAATTGTTATTATTTTGTTTTCTATGGTATCAAGACGATTTTTTATGTCTGTGATTTGAGTGATTATAGGCTCTAACAAATGAGAGAGGGTAAGTATAACTTCATTATCTGTCATGATATATGCACTCCTTTCTGCATAGTTTATCATTTCTTGAGACAGGTGTAAAGCCTTATTAAATCAATAAATTTCTATTATTTGGTTGTCAAGGTGCATGGGTAAACAGTTGAAATAAAAAGATGTGAGATGTGCACAGAAGAAAGTGAATTACAAAGAAATTTCTTTTATGAAAGGTGAATCAGAATTATCAAAAGATATGTTTTAAGTATAATATCACAAGTTCTGTGAAAAGACAATACAAAAATATTGACATACTTTTAACAAAGTGGTATGATATACCAAAGAAAAAGAATACAACGTTTGGAGGGATTCCCTTTGGAAACAAAAGAGATTTCACAGGCCGTTATAGGACGGCTTCCCAGATATTTAAGATATTTAGGCGAGTTGAAGGATGAGGGTGTGGAACGTATTTCATCGCAGGAACTCAGTGAGCTGATGAAGGTGACTGCGTCCCAAATCCGTCAGGATTTCAATAATTTTGGCGGCTTTGGTCAGCAGGGTTATGGTTATAATGTAGAGTATCTGTATCAAGAGATTGGTAAGATTCTGGGACTTGATCAGACGCACAATTTTATCATTATAGGAGCGGGTAACCTGGGACGGGCTTTGGGTAATTATCTCAATTTTGAACGCCGTGGATTTATCTTTAAAGGTATGTTTGACAAAAATCCGGAGTTGGTGGGTAATGATGTTCGAGGAATAAAGGTTATGCCTATGGATAACCTGGAGAGTTTTGTGCGCGAAAATGATATTGATATTGCGGTTCTGACTATTCCCAAAAATAGTGCAGTTGACATTGTCGATGTTCTTGTTGGAAATGGTATTCGTGCTATTTGGAATTTTGCGCATGTGGATTTGAATGTACCGGAAGGAATTCTTGTTGAGAATGTACATCTTTCTGACAGCCTGATGAAGCTTTCCTATAATATTAACAGAATGTCCCGGGATAAGATGTAGTTGAGATGCCCTGTATAGGAGACGAGGAGACTTTATGGCAGATAAGAGCAAACAGGACAGATTTTCGGAGGCTTTGGTAGGCAAGAAGATTCCTGTGCTTACATTGGACAATAAATGGTATCGGCTGTTGGACGATCAGGGACGTGCTATGGCAAAGGAAATGGAAGATGAGTTGAATGCCATGTTAAAGCGTCAGGGAAAGCTCAATACAGAATTAAAAGATATCAGGCGACTTAAGAAAAAGTTGATGAATGATATTGTTACCATGGTGGATGAGGTATCGCAGTCCGGTAACAAGAAGCTGGAGAAGGATATTGAGGAGAATAAGCGACTGATAGCAGAGTGTAATGAGAAAATGGAGAGCTATCAGGAAGAACTTGTTGATTTGCCTAGGGAAATTGACCGGCTAAATGTGAAGCTTATGCTTTTTACCATGGAATACTGTTATGATGTCATGCAGGATAATGCGGCTCAAATTAGTGAAATCGGTGAGTGGGTGACGCAGATGCGCATTGAGTTGAAGAAAAATCTTGTTCGTAAACAGGAAATGGAACATAAGAATCAGGAGATTTATTCTTACATGAATGATATATTTGGTGCCGAGATGATGAATTTGTTTGATGCTACATTTATGTCAGAACAAAACAAATAGTTGCTGAAAATAAAATATTTCCCGCTCGTTGCATATGCTGAGTATGTGGCGGGCGGGACTTTTGTTTTCTTTGTGGAAGAGAGGTCAATTCGAACAGGCTTGATAAGCGATGGCATATTCTCTATGATGATACTCTGTCAAAAAGACTTGCGAAAAAATGGTTTTAAGCGTACACTTGATTAGAGATTGTTATAGAGACAGAGTGCTTGCGTTTTGTGATGCTGGAAATAAAGCGGGCTGTGAAGGTGTTATCAATACAAAAGTACTTGTTCTGGCCGGCGTGGGAAATAACGGTGGAGATGGTCTGGCACTCGCAAGACTTTTGGCTGATAAAGGCATAGCGGTAGAAATATGGTGTGTCGGCAATCGAAACAAGGCATCTGAACAGTGGCACATGCAACAAAGAATTCTTGAAGCATATGATGTGATATGGAGTGACGAACCGCGTTTTTGGGAATATACTGTATTAGTGGATGCGTTGTTTGGGGTAGGTCTTTCCCGTGAGGTGGAGGGTGACTATCGGCAGGCGATAGAACGTTTCAACAGTCTTAAGGGTTACAAACTGGCATTAGATATCCCCAGTGGAGTTTGTAGTGACACGGGCGAAATTTTAGGCTGTGCAGTGCATGTCGATGAGACGCAAACCTTTGCGTTTGCAAAAAGGGGACTTTATTTGTATCCCGGATGCGAAATGGCGGGAGAGGTTATGGTAACGGATATAGGTATCAATCATAGAGGTTTTCAGGGTAGACTACCTGCTATGTTTTGTCTGGACGATGAGAAAGAGTGGCTGTCGGAGAGAGTGCAGGGCGGAAACAAAGGAACTTTCGGCAAAGTGTTGGTGGTTGCAGGAAGTAAAGGTATGGCTGGAGATATGGCAGATGCTGTATCAGGACTTATCGTACAGTAGTGAACGGAAACGGATGGAGAGGTAAAATGAATTTAGAGGAACGGATAGAGACTTACCGCAGAGCGTGTGCAGAGGTGGATTTGCACGCGACTTTGCACAATGTAGCATTTATGAGCACGGGGATGAAGCCG
>CAYOGM010000190.1:0-3883 GCA_964403595.1 uncultured Acetatifactor sp.
AGTGAGACAGCCCCGTGTTAATCACGCTTTGATAGCGGCAAGCTTTACCTTTTGTATTTTTTATCTTCGAGATACTCCACGTCTATCGGCGTGGCATTTTCAAGTTCTTCGATGCTTGTACCAAGGAGCTTAAGCAGGTCGCTCAGAGTGATTATTACAATGCTTCTACCGCTTTCAATCTCTGCTTTTACATACTCTCCGCGAGAGCACCGACGAGGATTCCCGTCCTCATCTATGGCATCAAATGTAGCAAAGATATCAACGGTCGAGGCTTTCAAAACGTATTCACCGCCGGCAGCTTTAATCATCCCTGCGAGGATAATCATTTCCTTGAAGTGCTCGGTTTCGTAGTTCATTGAGATGCTAACCTTCTTGCCTGCGAGCTTGTCGCTTTTCTCTCCGATAGCTTCGCCGTAGTCAAGATAACGGAGAAACAGCGTGTGGTTTCTTCTTCCGCGAAGCATCACATTGTCACCCTTTTCTCCACGAAGTCCACGCTCACGCAAACGCCTTCCTTCAGTCATCGGTGGAGTATAATCCCACTCGGATTTACCGTTTGCGGTTTTGCCTGTGCATCGGTCTGTGCTTGTCCGATAATCTTCAAAGCTCATATTTGCTTTTACAAGGAGCGCCTTTAACAAAAGCATAGTAGCTCTCGCATCCTCAACGCTTTGGTGATATCTGAACCTTTCATCAATCTCAAACGCCGCAAGTGCATTTTCGAGTGAGATGGACTTCTTATCTCCCGTCAGCTCTCGATACATTCTCTGCGTATCAAAATACTCAAAGCAGAACGGTTCGAGATTATATCGCGCACAAGCCTTGTTGAGATATGTAACATCATCTCCTATGGAGTGACCGACCACGCGATATTCCTTGTTCTCAACAAGTGCCTTGATCTTATTATAAAAACGATCAAACGCAGGCGCTCTTTTGAAGGTCGCTTCGGGATACGCGAGATGTACGTCAGGTCTGCCTGCTCGTCCTGTCAAAAAGAACCGCCCTTGCGGATTGATCACAATATCTTCGCGACGAAGAATTTTGAAATTCTCGTCAGCAATCACACATCCAAAGGAGCAAATGGTAGCTTTACCACCATCTGCACACTCAATATCAAAGAATAAATATTTCAATCGGTTATATCTTCCTTTCCGTACTTTTCGGTTGCGGCGCGATTGATTCTTTCGAACTCGTCACCCACCTTTGCCGCACACAACTCGTCACAAATTCGATTAAACTCTGCGTACGTGATCCGTTCGAGGTCTAACCTTTTTTCAAGATATTCCACAATGCGGATACGATGCAGATGATTTTTGAGTTCTTCGTAGAACATCTTATCCTTCTCGGGGGATTCATCCTCTCTCATCATTTTACAGAATTCACGAACCGGCATATCGCCGTAATGGTCACGCGCATAGTTGCCTATGAGCCTTTGACGAAGCATTCTTTGCTCCTTTTCAATCAGTTCCTTTATCGGAACTTCATCTACGTAAAGGTCATATTCTTCGGGCTTCTTATCGAGTGCGTAAAAGTCAAACCATTCCTCGAGGAACTTACTCTTTGCGCCTTCCTCATCCTCCGCTTCTACGATTCCATCAAATGCAAGGGAGTTATCGTAGATGTTTTCTTCCTCCCAATCCTTGAACTCTCGCTTCACGGGGCGTTCCACGGTGATCCGATAGTGGTTTAGATTGCTCAGATTGATTTGCAGCTTGAACTCAAAAATGCTTACTCTGTAATTATCCGTATTCTCTCCGGGATAGAGCATCTCCTTTACCCGAGGCACCCAAGCCTCCGCTTCCTTGCGATCGTGAACTTGAATAATGATTGCTTTGCTGTTTTCGTTTCTGTAAAATGCGCCAACTCTGTAATACATAGGCTTTACATATTTCCTTTCTTGGTTTGTATCTACATTATAGCACCGCTAAAGTTAAAGCAACAGGACTGCTTTTGCCCTGTTGCCTTTTGTCATAAGAGCTTTGTTACAAGCATTTCTTGGCACGCATCGTACTTTCGCATTGCCGCTTTTACTCTCGGTATCGTTACACGCCTGCAAATATCGCTCTCGTTATTGGTAATTAGAATAAACCTGCGATTGCCGCCATCCTCGTGATTGAGTTCGAGGGTAGCGTGTCCTGTTGTGCCGCTACCGGCGAAAAAGTCCATCACAAGCGCATCTGATTTTCCCGAAGAACGGATTAATTCCTTGATCATTTTAACAGGCTTGGGGGTGGCAAAAAGATTTCTCTCACCGAGCAATTCCGCAAGCTCGTCCTTAGCCGAAGCGGTAGTACCCATAAAATCCACGATGGTTTCAAGCGGCTGCAAGCGTTCTTTTATGACGTTACCATCAAGATACGGTTGCATCACGGGAGCAAGAGCGGTGTTCGCTCTATCCTTGAAGCAGACCACAATAAATTCGTGTGTTCTACGGATTCCGCTTTCGAGCGGCTTTTCTTTTCGGTTTGCATCAAAGTGATGATTTGTCTTTTTCCAAATCATAGACATCAAATTGTGCGCACCGAAAATATCTGAGCAAAGCATCCAAAGGTTTGGAAACTCGCACTCGTCGATGTGGATGAACATTACTCCCGAAGGAGAAAGCAAACGATATGCCACCTCAAGGCGTGGACGCATAAACTCCACCCATCCATCCGTATAACCGCTATCCTTGTACCCGATATGAGAAATATCGGTATTGTAAGGTGGATCGATCGGCATTACGTCGATCTTTCCCTCATATTCAGGAAGCAACTCCTTCATAGCAATTAAATTGTCGTTTTCAATTATTATGTTTCGCATTATTCTCTCCATTCAATTTGTGCGGGGCACTCGTTAAATGCGTTTTTGTCAATTCGTGTATTTCGGTTGATACTAACCTTTTTCAAGTTAGCGCAATACGCAAATGCCCATTCTCCGATGCAGGTTACACCATCTGGGATATACAGTTCTGTAAGCGAAGTGCAGCTTGTAAACGAGCTTTTATCGATATAGGTAACACCATTCAGGTCGATGCTCTCCATATCAACACATCCGCTGAAAACGCCGCGTCCTATATGTGTTACACCATTTGGAACACGAAAATGCTTACCGACTGCGCGGTTTGTAGCGCATAAAATATGTGTTTTATTTGAGTCGTATATTACGCCATTCTCGCACGGAAATAAAGGCGACTCGCTTTCGAGCAAAAGATTTTCACATCCCGCAAAGGGATTGTAGCCAATGCGGTTGACATTTTGGGATATGACAAGCTTTTCAATGCCTTTACAGTTCCAAAAGGAGTTGCGACTAATGAGCGTTACACTTTCGGGAAACACAAGACGGTCAATCTTCGTACCGTTCAGACAGCCAATAACGGTCGTTCTATATCTGTTGTAAATCACACCATTCTCAAAGTGGTAATATGGGCTATGATTTTCAACCGATAGCTTGGTGCATCCCGAAAATGGATTGTTTTCCATACGGATCACGCTTTCGGGAATGACGATTTTCTCCAAGTTATCGCAAGCAAAAAAGCAATGCTTGCCGAGGCAGATTACCGTATTGGGAACAAAAAATTCTTTGTCGGATTTAGATATCGTATAGTGAATAAGATTGGTTTTCGCCTTGTCATACAAAACTCCATTTTCAAGAATAAAATACGGACTTTCGTTCTTCAAAACGAGTTTAGGACACCCCGCAAAAGGATTGTTTCCCATAATGTTGACCTTTTTGGGAATCGTTACTTTTTCAAGATTTGTGCAGTAGTAAAAGCAATCTCCGCCAAGTCGTTCAAGCGTACTCGGTAGCACGACCTCCCTTACGAAGGTGTTATTCCAAAATGCAGATGCGCCAATGGAAACAATGCCTTCGGGAACACAGACAATTTCTTCTTTGCCTTTAT
>CAYOGM010000191.1:0-3828 GCA_964403595.1 uncultured Acetatifactor sp.
CCCTTTCATAATATTTGATATAATTATAGGCGGTGTTGTTGAAGATGTAAAGTCCTTTATTAAGTTGTCAAGGTTCGGATGTATATATCTAATAATAAGAAAATGCAAGCCACAATTTTGGATTGACGCATTCTTTGTCAAGGCATAAAATGGAGGTTAAGGCAGAGCTCTCAAATCCACTCAAAAGGAATTTAGAGTAAGTGAATGCCCGGAGCTGTTCCAAAGACTTTTAGATTGTCATTTTATGGATAATCCTGAGCAGCGGGAGTGGTTTATAAAAAAGTGTAAAGAAACCAGTTGTCACAATCAGGAGGAGCCACAATGAGTAAAATCGTATTTTTCTGCATCCCGGCCCATGGTCATACCAATCCGACCCTTGGAGTAGTGCGTGAGTTAGTCGCAAGAGGACATGAGGTATGGTACTATTCTTATAAACTCATGCAGGAGAAAATTGAGTCAACCGGTGCGAGGTTTGTGGCCTGCGATGACTATGATATGGAGCAGAAACTGAACCCTAAGGATGCAGTGAGAGTGGGTAAGGATTTGGCATTTTCCACTCAGCTTTTAGTGGACACGACGCTGGCACTGGATGATACGGTGATGGAGCATATGAAGAAGCTGCGGCCGGACTGTATTGTGGCAGATTCCATGGCGGTGTGGGGTAAGGCGGTTGCGTTGAAGCTGGGGATTCCCTTTGTTTCTTCCACAACTACTTTTGCGTTTAATCAACATTCAGCTAAAATTATGAAGCAGAGTATTGGGCAGATGTTTTCTATGATTTTTTCTATGCCTAAGATTAACAAGAATGTGAAGCGTTTGCAGGATAAGGGTTATCCGATTAAGAGTGTGTTGGACATTATTCAGAACGATGACAACACTCATACGGTGGTATATACTTCACCGGAATTTCAGCCCTGTTCAGAGACTTTTTCGGACAAGTATGCTTTTGTGGGGCCTTCGGTGAGACTGGCTACAGAGCAGATTAATAAGACAAAAGAGAAGTTAATTTATATCTCCATGGGAACGGTCAATAACGACATGTTGAAGTTTTATGAGAATTGCATTGAGGCACTTAAAGGTACGAATTATCAGGTAATTATGTCTGTGGGTAATCTGGTGGATATGGCAGAGTTTGGAGATTTGCCGGAGCATATCTCAGTTTACAGTCATGTGGACCAGATTGCAGTGTTGAATCAGGCAGACGTATTTCTGATACATTGCGGAATGAATAGCGTAAATGAGGGGCTGTATTATGAGGTGCCTTTGGTAACAAAGCCCCAGACCTCGGAGCAGGGTGGTGTGGCAAACAGAGTGGAACAGCTGGGTGCCGGTATGCGCCTGGAGAAAAGTACGCCGGCGGCAATTCGTGAGGCTATAGAAAAGGTACTGGCCGATGATACCTATCGTCAAAAGGCAGTGGCAATTTCCGAAGGATTTAAGAAATGTAGTGGTGCAAAAGGGGCTGCGGATAAGATTTTGCAGGTTTGTAAGGGCAAGTAAGATATTCCCGGACACCAGTAAGCATATTGGAACATAAATAAAGCAACGGATAAGCGGAGGGATTTTATGATTTATAAGGAGTTTCAAGGGAAAAAGTTGTCAACGCTTGGTTTAGGTGCTATGCGTCTGCCGGTTGTTGAGGAGGATAATTCCAGGATTGATATGGAGGCTACACGAAAAATGGTGGCCTATGCCATGGAGAATGGCATTAATTATTATGATACGGCGTGGGGATATCATGGCGGTAATTCTGAACTTGCTATGGGTGAAGTGTTAAGCGAGTATCCCAGAGAAGGTTTTTATCTGGCTTCGAAGTTTCCGGGTTATGATATAAGTACCTTGAGCCGGGTGGAGGAGATTTTTGAAAAACAGCTGGAAAAGTGCCGGGTAGAGTATTTTGATTTTTATTTGTTTCATAATGTGTGCGAGAAAAATATTGATGGATATCTGGATTCGAAGTATGGAATTTTTGATTATTTGATAGAGCAGAAACGCAAAGGCAGAATCAAGCATCTTGGCTTTTCTACTCACGGAAGTTTTGCCACCATGGAGCGTTTCCTGAAGGCTTATGGAGAGTATATGGAGTTTGGACAGATTCAGTTGAATTGGCTGGACTATGAGTTTCAAAAGGCAAAAGAAAAGGTGGAAATGCTGAAGGCATACAATATTCCTGTCTGGGTTATGGAGCCTGTCCGGGGCGGCAAGCTGGCGGTTTTAAGTTCTGAGCAGGAGGCGATATTGGCTGGTTATCGGGATGAGAAGGCTCCGGCGTGGGCATTCCGCTTTTTGCAGACGATTCCGGAGGTGACGGTTACCTTGTCAGGCATGTCTAATTTTGAGCAGCTCCAGGAGAATATTAATACTTATTCAGAGAATAAGCCCTTGTCCGAGGAAGAGTGGAATGTACTGCAGGAGTTTGCAGGGGATATGATACGCAAGACGGCGTTACCCTGTACTTCCTGTAAATATTGTATTACGCATTGTCCCAAGGGAATTGATATTCCACAGACTATTGAGCATTATAATAAGCAATATGCAGGGGAAGCAGGTTTTGATTTGGCAGCAGCATTAGCAGATATACCGGAGGATAAGCAGCCGTCAGAATGTGTAGGATGCAAGAGTTGTGAGCAGGTTTGTCCCCAGCAGATAAAAATTGCGGAACTGATGAAGAATATAACGAAATGTTGACAAAAAACTTGATACAGTTGAAATATTCAGAAAATTCATGTATAATATTCTTTGTAGTGCAAACGAATCAGAGAGGTTATACATATGGGTAAAATTCAAAAAGAATCAAAGAAGATGATGTCTCATGAGACGATATACAAAATTATGCAGTGGTTACCGATTGTGGTGTCAGCGGCATTTTTTATCAAGAATCTGGCATCCGACAATATAGCTGCAATGATTACTATTAGCATATGTCTTGCGATTTTTGTTGTATTGTTGATTGTGATGCAAACACAGAATGTGGGATTATATGTGCGGGAATATGTATTGGCAGTGGCACTTCCCATATTGGTATGTGTGATATCGTTAAACAGCGGAGCGTCCTATAGTGATGATTTTTCTTTATATCTGTCGGTTATTGCACTGACAGGTATGTATTTGGAGCCTGCTTTTACAAGGACACAGTTCATTTTGGTAGATATTTGTCTTGTGATAATGTATCTGGTGCATCCGGAGAAGGCGGAGAGCCTGGGGCAATATATTCTTTGTGCAATAGTATTTACGCTGGCAGCAGTACTGTTTTATCTGGTGATTAAACGAGGAAGGGCCTTTATTGAAATCAGTGAAGAGCGTGCCAAGGAGTCGGAAAAGTTGTTGGAATCCATACGGGCCATGGGTGAGCATTTACAGCAGGATTTTGAAGAGTCTTCCGCACGGATTGAGGTCAGCACTCAGGGCTTGCAGGAGGGTTCGGATTCTATTGCCAAAGGTGCCGGAGAGGTTTTGGACAGCTGTAATGTGGTTCGTGATAAGATTAAAGAGACAGGCGACCAGATTGGCCATCTCAATGCAGATGTTAAGGAGTTCGAAGCAGTTCTCAACGACAATCGAAAGAATATTGAGGCCATGAGTGAGCAGGTGGAGACGGTAAGTGACATTATCAGCCAGTCAGGTGCAGTATTTCGGACTATGGAAGACCAGATGCATGAAATCGCCGGAATTGCCAAGCAGATTAGTGATATTTCCTTTAAGTTGACATTATTGTCCCTTAACGCAGCGGTAGAGTCTGCCCGCGCTGGGGAATCCGGTGCAGGGTTTGAGGTTTTGGCCGCAGAGATGCGGGATTTGTCTGAGAACAGTACCAAATTTGCAGGCCAG
>CAYOGM010000192.1:0-3826 GCA_964403595.1 uncultured Acetatifactor sp.
ATGCGCAAATATGTGAGAAGTAAATCAGAAACATTTGGATATGTGACCGGAATATCTTTTGTAAACCAGCTTGGATTGACGACACAAATGCCGGCGATAATTGAGATTGTTACGAACAGGGAAGCTACTAATGGACGTACAATTACGGTAGGTAATCAGAAGGTAAGAATTAAAAAAGCAGCGGTCACTGTTTCGGACAACAATGCGGAGCTTTTACAGTTTTTGGATGGTATAGGTCGGGCTGAGAAATATACAGAGTTGCCAATAGAAGAAACGATAGATAAAATGCTCTCTTATGCGAAACAGAAACATTTCACAAAAGCACAGTTATCCGAAGTCGTATCAGCTATAACCGGAGCAACTGCTAAGAAAATGATTGAGTGGGGACTGATTTATGAGTTTGTATGATGATAAAGAAGTGTTAGAAGGAAAAACTCAAAAAAGTCAACCTCAGGAGCAAAGGATTCTAAGCAACTAGATGCCTACTCTTATTCGGGAACCCAGCTTTTATCCGTCACAAGTTGACTACAAAATAGTTTAATACATTTTATGTTGTTGTCAAGATTTAAGTAGCAATTGACGCACTACTCCACTAAGTTTATAATAAAATAAGCATATCTTACATTTTGTAATGAGGTACAAAGCTATGGAAAATGGAAGAAACATTACACAAAACTTGTATGATGGTTTTCAAACTGCATTTATAGATGGAACATTTAATTCAAATCTGGCTTATCGGCCGGAGTTTGTTTCTAATGACTATAAGCAGGGCAAAAAAGTGTTGGCCACAATTGAGCAGGAACTATCCAATTGTGACGAGTTTTGCATTAGTGTTGCTTTTGTTACACAGAGTGGAATTACACCTTTGTTGCAGGTGTTGAAGGAATTAGAGCATAGGAATATTCCAGGCAAAATATTGACTACAGACTACCTGATGTTTAGTGATCCCGGAGCGCTGGAAAGATTGAGTTCGCTGAGCAATATTGAAGTTAGGATGTTTTGTACAGACAATGAAACCGCAGGATTTCATACAAAAGGTTACATCTTCAAAAAAGAAGAACTCTATCGGATTATTGTCGGCAGTTCTAATATGACATTGAATGCGGTGACAAAGAATCGTGAGTGGAACACCAAGATTGTAGCAACCAAGGATGGTGAATATACTCAGAATATTTTAGCGGAGTTTAATGACCTTTGGAATGATAGTCACACTAAGCGATATAAGGATTTTTGCGAGGAGTATAAAACCAGATACAAGCTTATAAAAGAGCAGAAACAACTTGCAAAAAAAGAACAAGTTGTTAGTTTACAACAGTATACCTTGAAACCGAATAAGATGCAGGTAGAGTTTGTTAGTAACCTTATGAAAATGCGTGAGGATGGTGTTGACAAGGCACTGTTAATAAGTTCTACAGGTACTGGTAAAACCTATGCCTCCGCATTTGCTCTCCGAGAAATGAAACCGAAAAAGGCTTTGTTTTTAGTGCATCGCGAACAAATAGCGAAGCAAGCGATTAAAAGCTACAAGAGAGTTTTTGGCTACACGAAAAAGTTCGGTTTATTGTCGGGAACAAGTAGGCAGTTAGATGCAGAGTATTTGTTTTCAACCATGCAGATGATGGCGAAGCCGGAGATACATATGAGTTTTTCGCCGGATGAGTTTGATGTGATTGTGGTGGATGAGGTTCATCATGTGGGTGCTGGTAGTTATCAGCGAATTATGGAGTATTTTAAGCCACAGTTTTGGCTTGGAATGACTGCCTCGCCGGATACGAATCAGTATGATATTTATTCCGTGTTTGATCACAATATTGCCTACGAAATACGTTTGCAACAGGCCTTGGAAGAGGATTTGTTGTGTCCATTCCACTATTTTGGTATTACGGAGTTAGATGTGGATGGGCAGGTTTTTGATGATAATGCCGGGCTGCGCAATTTTAATGCATTGGTATCGGATGCACGAGTGGATTATGTAATTGAGAAAGCTAATTATTATGGATATAGTGGTGAGCGGGTCAAAGGACTTGCTTTCTGTAGTAGAAAGGATGAGGCTAAGGAGTTATCCCGCAAGTTTAACGAAAGGGGCTATAGAGCAGAGGTCTTGACTGGTGAAGACAGTCAGGAGCGGAGAGAACAGGTAATTGAACGTTTAACCAATGACGAATGTAAGGCGGAACAGTTGGATTACATTTTTACGGTTGATATTTTTAACGAGGGTGTTGATGTTCCTGAGGTTAATCAGATTATTATGCTTAGGCCCACAGAGTCTCCGGTTGTATTCATTCAGCAGTTGGGACGTGGATTGCGTAAGTTTGAAGACAAAGAGTATGTTGTGATTTTGGATTTTATCGGAAACTATACCAATAATTTTATGATACCAATTGCTCTTTCGGGTGATCGTACTTACAATAAGGACAATATACGCAAGTATCTTATGGAGGGAAATAAGGTTATTCCCGGTAGTTCTACCATTCATTTTGATGAAATAAGTAAAAAGCGTATTTTTGCATCTATTGATAAGATAACAACTACTAAGAAATTGCTTGCAGAGAAATATCTGGTATTAAAGAATCGATTGGGTAAAATCCCCAGTGTGCTGGAATTTTATGAGTATGGTGAAGTGGACCCGATATTGTTTATAAATTATGCTGGTTCTTATCATAAATTTTTGCAGATGGTGGATAAGGAATATCAAGTCTCTTTTTCTGAGCAAGAAGAAATTTTGATTGAGTTTGTTTCGGCTAACATTGTGAATGGTAAGAGACCACATGAACTTATTATTATGCAGTTTTTGTTAGGCCTTGGTCGGTTTAATCGGGAGGATGTGAAGCAGGCTCTCGCGAGATTGCAGGCAGAATCTGAGAATGATGAAAAAGCAATTCATTCGGCAATCAATGTTTTATGTGGTGGATTTGCAAATACTCAGAGTGAGAAAAAGAAATATGCGAATTTGGATATGATGGTTGAGCGAGGAGACGAGTATGTTCGCATGATGTCTTTTACACAACGGTTGCAGCACCCGGAGTTTTACAAGCAAATGCAGGACTTGGTTGAACTGGGACTGAAACGCTATGTGAATATGTTCCGAGAAAATATCGATGATTTGGGCCTTGCATTATATCAGAAGTATTCTAGAAAAGATGTGTGTCGTATTTTGAACTGGGAGCGTGACGATAGTTCGACGGTCTATGGTTATAAGATTAAGAATGGAACATGTCCTATTTTTGTAACCTATGAGAAAAAAGAAGATATTGCAAGCAGTACCAAATATGAGGATGAGTTTGTCAATAATGGACTTTTCAGTTGGATGACTCGAAGTCGTGTTTCCATGGAAAGCACAGAGGCACAGGAGATTATTCATTATAAGGAGCGGGGATTGAAAATCCTACTGTTTATAAAGAAAAGCGATGGAGAGGGTTCTGATTTTTACTATATGGGGCAAGTAACGCCTGTGCATTGGCAGCAGACGGTGATTAGGAACGATGCGGGCAAGGAACTGCCGATTATGAATTTCCAGCTGAAGCTGGAGCATAGTGTCAGGGATGATATTTATGATTACTTTGTAAAATAAATGGGTTACAGGTTGTAACCCGAATTAAGAAGTTACGGAGGCGAAATAGGATATGAGTTCTGAAAGAAAAGTAGTACGGGTAGTGGCGGCAATTATCGTCGATGGAGATAAAGTGTTTTCCACCCAGCGTGGCTATGGTGATTTCAAGGGTGGCTGGGAATTTCCCGGTGGTAAAATTGAAGTTGGAGAAACACCACAGGACGCTTTGATACGAGAGATAAAGGAAGAACTGGACACGGATATTGAAGTTGGTGA
>CAYOGM010000193.1:0-3750 GCA_964403595.1 uncultured Acetatifactor sp.
TGGTGCTTCTATTCTACACCACAATGAAGGTTTACACAAAATTTGGGATGGTCTCTACATTGTGATAGTTATCATTGCTTTTGTATCATTTTCTGTTACGGTTTTGTTTTATGCTCTTTTCGTCCCGTACGCCCCAGCGCTGTATTCCTAACAAAGCTAGTCTGATAATTGATTGTTTATTCGTATTGTCTACTTGTTTCCCATAAATGCGGCTCACCATGAGACGCATTTAAAGGCAGAGTATCCTCAAAATCTGGCTTAATCTTGCAGTCAAAATCACCTGATCGGAAGCTGCAGGATTAAGCCAGTTCCGGCGGGGTACAACCCAAAGAGTCCGGATTCTATTACCTCCAGAGCCGTTACTACGATCCGAGTATTGGTAGGTTTATCAATGCGGACGCTGCTGAGTATTCCGAAATGTCGGCACTCACTCTGAGCGGCACTAACCTGTTCCGATCAAATGTATACTCGGGTGTAAGTACAGGCTTTGTTGGTTGGGCATATAGCAAGTATTACGACCAGTGGAGTAAACGTTAATTTGGAGTTAGCATGGGAAAACAAACACGGCCGACCACGGCATCTTTTTTGAGGAACATCCTTTGCATAAGTCTTTCGCTTGTAATTCTTGCTCTAGTGATGTATCCGTTCCTACAATATAGGCAAGCGATTAAATGTATCAATGGTGCAAATGTCCAATACACAACGAGTCGTTGCATTGAGGTTGAAAGAGACAGCAAAACCGGGCGTAAAGGCGGCACGTCCTACTTCTACCGCCTTTATCTTGAAAATGGCATGGAGTTGTGCTCAATCATCGGAGGAAATGTTGACACTTCACTACGGGCGTATGAAACGCTGAAAACAGAGTTCGAGAATGCTCAATGCTTTAATTATGTGACAATTACTGTTTTTGGTATAGAGGAGCATTGGCTGACTTCTGCACAAGCAGATGACAAAGAAATTGTTTCTGAGGATGGTCTGCTACAGAAACTGGAAACAGAACAACAAAAACGACTTTTTGCTACTTGGCTTTGTGTAGGTCTGTTTACTCCCATGATTGTCGTTTCGACCATCTCCATTGCTGCCACATTCTCGTGGAAAGTACACTCGCATATGAGCCACAAAAGGAGGAAAACGATAAAGAACATTACTAACCCTAATCAAGGTTCGGAATAGTATTTCTATGCTCTATCATGTACAATTTCCTTATCAACTGGCCAAGGGTTTACGGGCTACAATATGTTCGCATATTGCCTGAATAACCCTGTAATGTATATAGACATCTCCGGAACATTTGTGTTGGCTGCTACATTAACCGCTTGTATTGCATGGACGGTAAGTAATTGGTAATCGTGAAAGGGGTCCAAAATGAGCAAAAAGAAATTCCAGCATTTTCAGAGGATTGAGTCGCTAGTAAGTGCATGTTTTGGCGCATTCATTTTGTATTGGACCGGTACGTCCTATTATCATTCCAGGGTCCACAAGATTCTGGATGAGCTGGTATCATCCAACGATGCAATATGGTATTATTCGACGTCCATGGTTCGCACCGGCATCATTACAGAGTCTGAATACTATAGAGTATACAACTGGGGTTTCCCTCTGTTGATATTGCTGGGCGTTCTCCTTATTGCGCTAATGCACACCGTATCACGCCCCAAAAAGGAGTCGTCATGCGCAGACAAGGTTGTTGAGGTTGCAAGTGCTTCCAATAATGATAATGAATTCTAAGCAAGACACTTTTGGATACTTTGTCAATACCATTATTGGCGCAACCTCTGAATGTAAAACACCCCCTGTACAGCCAAATCGCTGTACGGGGGGTGTTCTGGTAGAGATTAGTGTTTTTTACAGAACCTTATAGCCCTGGTCTTCCACGGTCTTTTTCAGGACCTCGTCGGACACATCGGCGTTCAGAGTGAGGACGGCGGTGCCCTCGGTGTGGCTCACCACGGCGGCGTCCACCTCCGTCAGGGCCTCCAGGGCCTTCTTTACATGGGCCTCGCAGTGCATGCACATCATGCCCTCGATCTTCATGGTCTTTTCCATAATGGGGTCTTCCTCCTTGCTGTCTTCGGTGATGATATGGTCGGTGTGAAAAGTGCGTTTTTTGTCCCGGGAGGGATCATGGACCTTTACGAGATTCAGCCGCAGGGCGTTGGATACCACGCAGAAGCTGGAGAGGCTCATAGCCGCGGCGGCGAACATGGGGTTCAGCTGCCAGCCGAACAGGGGGATAAAAAGTCCGGCGGCCAGGGGGATGCCCAGGGTGTTGTAGAAAAAGGCCCAGAAAAGATTCTGGCGGATATTCCGCAGGGTGGCCCGGCTGAGTCGGATGGCGGCGGGGACGTCGGCGATGCGGCTGTGCATCAGTACCACGTCGGCCGCGTCGATGGCCACATCCGTGCCCGCGCCGATGGCGATGCCGGTGTCCGCGGCGGTGAGGGCGGGAGCGTCGTTTATGCCGTCGCCCACCATGGCCACGGGGCCGTACTGCTTCAGCGCTTCCACCGCGGCGGATTTATCCCCGGGCAGAAGTCCGGCGCGAACCTCGTCCACGCCCGCCTCCCGGCCGATGGCCTCGGCGGTGCGCTTGTTGTCGCCGGTGAGCATGACCACCCGGATGCCCATGCCCTTGAGCTGGACGATGGCCTCCTTTGCGTCGGGCTTGATCACGTCCGCCACGGCGATGACGCCAAGGAAAACGCCGTCCTTGGCGAAGAAGAGGGGCGTTTTGCCCGCACCGGCCAGGGCTGCGGCGGCTGCTTCCGTGTCCCCGGGGACCGGGACAACGGTTTTTATAAAATCCAGATTGCCGGCGGTGAGAGCGGCGCCCTCCGCCGTGGCGGTGAGGCCCTTGCCGGGAATGGCATGAAAATCGGAGATGTCCGGGATGGAGACGGACTTTTCCTCGCCGTGCTTCAAAATGGCCTTGGCCAGAGGATGCTCGCTGCGGCTCTCGGCGGCGCAGGCGGCGGCCAGAAGATCCTCTGCCGTCACGCCGGGGGCGGGGACGATATCGGTCACCACCGGGTCGCCGGTGGTGATGGTGCCGGTCTTGTCCAGCGCGGCCACGGCGGTCTTGCCTGTCTGCTCCAGCGCGGCGGCGGTTTTGAAGAGGATGCCGTTTCGGGCGCCTACGCCGTTGCCGGCCATGATGGCCACGGGGGTGGCGAGCCCAAGAGCGCAGGGGCAGCTGATGACAAGCACCGAAATGCCCCTTGCCAGGGCGTAGCCCGCCGTCTGCCCAGCCAGAAGCCAGGCGATGAGGGTGACGCAGGCGATGGATATGACCACCGGGACGAACACGCCCGAGACCTTGTCCGCCGCTTTGGCGATAGGTGCCTTGGTGGCGGCGGCATCGCTAACCATGCGAATGATCTGGGAGAGGGTGGTGTCCTCGCCCACCCGGGTGGCCCGGCATTTCAAAAAGCCGGACTGGTTCACCGTGGCGGCGGAGACGGTATCTCCCTCGGATTTGTCCACGGGGAGGCTCTCGCCGGTCAGGGCGGCCTCGTTCACGGCGCTTGTGCCCTCCAGCACCACGCCGTCCACCGGGATACTCTCTCCCGGGCGGACGAGGAAAATATCCCCGGTCTGCACCCGGTCGATGGGAACGGTGGTCTCCTCGCCCTCTTTCAGGAGGACGGCGGTCTGGGGAGCCAGGCGCATGAGGCTTTTCAGCGCGTCCGTGGTCCTGCCCTTGGAGCGGGCCTCCAGCATCTTGCCCACGGTGATGAGGGCCAGGATCAT
>CAYOGM010000194.1:0-3743 GCA_964403595.1 uncultured Acetatifactor sp.
GCTCATCATCCATCTGGAAAGTCAACGTAATCGTCGTCCCCTGGGAATTGTCATGGAACTGGAAAATATCATCCTTGTACTTATAAAAAGAACTGCGGCTGATACCCACAGCATCAACCGCCTCCTGGATTGTCAGAACCTTCTCCGACTCCAAAAGCCGCTTCGCCTCAACCACCTTAAGTAAAACCTCCGGGACCGCTTTGCTGCGCACCACATAATACTTGGCTGTCTCTCCCATAGTGTTTCCTTTCTGTTTTCGTGCAACGGACACTTGTTTGTCAACGAAAGATATTCTAACACAGTATTTTTTAAAATACAAGCCCATTTTACCAATTTCTTGATATTTTTTCGCCCGCAGGCGTACAAATGTCTTTGTATCAAAGAGCAATTGCATAGTCGGAAACATACATTTCCTTCAGCTTTTCTATGCTGTTGTACTGCTCTCCTATACAAAATTCCTTGGACCAGGTCATATAATAAGCCCATGGAATGCGGGACTTTGCAAGCTGATTAACATCCGGCAGATAGCCCACCTCCGCCAACGCTGCCACCTTCTTATGACTAGTGGCAGATACCAGTTTCTCATATTCTGTCCGGTAATCCGTAGCTGCATACTCCGGCAGATAAATATCCGCAGACACCACATCTACCCTTGCATCTCCGGGATACCCCTCTTTTGCACTACAGCTCCAAACCCAAATCAAATTGTCCAGCTGATACTCTATCGTGTAATAATCAAACATCAGCCGATACAGCTGTCTGGCCACCCGTGGCCCTTTGTTGCCCCACCAGAACCACTCTCCGTCCGCCTCATGAAAAGGTCTCCACAACACTGGAATACCTGCCTCCTTAAAGCGTAGTAATTCTTTTGCAATGACATCCATATCTTTATAGAAGGCTGCCCGTTCCGGCGTACCCTCCTGCAAAATCTTCGTGGCATCAAAGTCCGTATTCTTGGCATAGAAGCTCTTGTCACGTCCACCCAAAGGCGAAAACCAGTGGAACGTAAATTCCACAATTCCTCCACCTTCACGAATATTCCCATCCGCATCTATACTGACATTCCCCACGCTTTTCGCCCATGTAAATGCAGTATCCAAAGTCTTTCGATTCTCATAAACCTCTGTGAGACACTCCTCCGTAGCATCCTCGTAATTAATATTCGGAGAATATGCCAACAATTCAAAGCCTCTCAGCTTAGGCTCCTTACCGGTCTTCTCTTTAATATAAGCAATCTCTTCCATAGGAATCGTCTGTGTATGCTGACCGGTGACAATCCTCTTTCCTGCAATCTTTTTAAAATATGCAAGAACAGCTTTTACTTCCTTTGCAGCATTCGGATTGGCTGTCGTAACTGCATCCGGTTCCTCTTTCTGCTTTAATTCTTCCAGTCTGCGAACCATCTCAATACACATTCTGCCATTATGATAAGGACATTTCCACGCATGCACAAGTCCCTGACTTTCGTCTATGGAACCATCCTCTTTTACACTCTCAAACCACTCTCCGCTACGACTGTCCACCTGTGTATTTAAAATAAATCTCCAAATAGCCTCTGCTGCCTGTAAATACTCCTGACAATCCGGCTTGCGCTCCCATGCGTTGCAGAAACCTACCACGGCCTCCGCCTGCACCCACCAGATACGCTGCTTGTCAATCTTATCATTTTCTCTTTCATTATAAAAACATCCGGCCTCTGCATCATAAGCATGTTCATAAGCCATCCGGGACAAACCGGCCACCACCGGCTCCAGACGTTTCTCCCATTCCGGCTCATTAAGCACCTGTCCTGCACGGTCCACAAGCCACGCTGCCTCTATGTCATGTCCGTAAGATTCCAAATCAATCAAGGTATTATAATCCCTGTCAAAAAACACCTCACAGATGCCCTTCTCTTCATTATATATTTGGGTGCAGAATATCTCTAAAATCTCATGCAAAGATTCTCTTATATCAGCACGACCATCTACCCGGTACAACTCTGTGTAAGCCTCCATTACATGAAGCAGAGTATTCATGGTGCGAGTTGCCATGACTCCATTCTCTGACAACTTCTCATTGGATGCAGGCTGAAATGTTCTGTCAAAGGCCTCCAGATATCCTTCATTGTCCCGACACTTCTCCTCAATCAAATGATAAAGCCCATATGCCCTCTCCAATACTTCTTCCCGATTACCGGCCTCATAATAAGCAGAAAGGGCATAAATGGCAAAAGCCTGATTATAAGTATGCTTTGTATCATCAGAAGGCAACCCATCATAAGTTACCGCCCAATACACTCCTCCATTCTCCGAATCAAAGCAATATTTCTTCAAAAATTCATAAGCATAATCCGCTTTCGCCAGCAAATCCTTATCCCTCAAAAGCATATACGCTGAAGAATAGAACCACAGTATTCTGCTATGCAGAATGACACCCTTGTCGCTCTCCATGTTTTTCTGCATATCATGTCCCATAAATCCACAGAAACCACCATTTACATCATCTACACATTTATTCCAAAAAGGAATAATATTTTCTGTTAAATGCCTTTTAAATGAAACAGCATTCATCTTCACGTCCTCCTAGAGTTTTGACAAAAAAGGCAGTTTTCAGGAATATTATGCTCCTGAAATACTGCCTTTAAATTCAAGTTATGTAGGACAAAATCCATTCCTATGGATTATACCAAAGGATACTTGTCGGTGAGCTCCTGAACGATTGCTCTCGCCTCGGGAACCTTCTCCTCGCCACCCTTGATTACCATTGCAATTGCCTCAGCAATCTTGTCCATATCCTCAGTATTCATTCCTCTGGAAGTAACTGCAGGAGTACCAAGACGTACACCACTGGTTACAAAAGGAGACTGGGGATCATTAGGGATGGTGTTCTTATTACAGGTAATGTGAGCTGCATCGAGAAGCTTCTCTACAGCCTTACCGGTAAGACCAAAGTTGGTCAAATCAACCAGCATCAAGTGATTGTCTGTACCGCCGGAAACAATCTTGATACCTCTGTCCATCAAGCCCTTGCAAAGAGCCTGTGCATTGTCTGCAATATTCTTCTGATAAGTCTTAAACTCATCGCTGAGAGCCTCTTTGAAGCAAACTGCCTTAGCAGCAATTACATGCATCAGAGGGCCACCCTGAATACCGGGGAAAATAGCTTTATTGAAGTTGTACTTCTCAGCTGCTTCCTTATTGCAAAGAATCAGACCGCCACGAGGACCTCTCAAGGTCTTGTGAGTAGTAGTAGTTACCACATCTGCGTAAGGGATGGGGCTGGGATGAATACCTGCTGCTACCAAACCTGCGATGTGTGCCATATCTACCATAAGTACTGCGCCAACCTCGTCAGCAACCTCACGGAACTTCTTGAAATCAATGGTACGTGCGTAAGCAGACGCACCTGCAATAATCAATTTAGGCTTAGCCTCCAGTGCAATCTCACGAAGCTTATCGTAATCGATAAATCCATCGTCATTTACACCGTAGGGAACAATCTTAAAATATTTACCGGACATATTTACAGGACTTCCGTGTGTCAAATGTCCGCCATGGTCGAGGTTCATACCCATGATGGTGTCACCGGGCTGGCAAACAGCAAACTGCACTGCCATATTCGCCTGTGCACCGGAGTGGGGCTGAACATTGGCATACTCACAGCCAAACAGCTCCTTTGCTCTCTCCCTTGCCAAATCCTCTACAACATCCACACAATCACAGCCGCCATAATATCTCTTTCCGGGATAACCTTCTGCATAT
>CAYOGM010000195.1:0-3720 GCA_964403595.1 uncultured Acetatifactor sp.
GGCTTGAAAGTCAGTAAAATCAAGCGTTTGGGAGATAATCAGCAGACACTAATTATTTCTATCCTAATTTGTACACTAAATCATTTTCTTGAGTGCGGCCTTAAGGACTGCACCGGAGTCCATGCTCTCGATGTTCTCAATGGCATTTACAGCTTTTACACTTTCGGTTTGACCGTATCCAAGAGAAACAAGAGCTTCCACTGCTTCCTTCTTCTGGGGAGTATCTGCAACATGGACTGAAGCAGTTGCAGCAATCTCTTTGCTAATCAATACATCATCAATCTTAATCTTGTCTTTCAAATCTAATATCAATCTTTCGGCAGTTCGGGCACCGATGCCGGGAGCACGGCTGATAGCCTTGGTGTCACCGGCCATAATCGCATAACGCAATGAGTCTGCATCCATTACAGAAAGGATAGCTAATGCCCCTTTAGGACCAATACCGTTTACTGTAATACATTTTTTGAAAATATCCAAATCATTTCGTGTCAGAAAACCATACAGCAAAAAAGCATCTTCGCGAACCATAGTATAAGTATACAGGCGAACAGTCTCTCCCTCACTTGGCAGGCGGGATGCAGTATCTGCAGAAATACGGACATTATATCCGATACCATTTACATCAATGACAACATTGTCTTCCGCAACATCTTCTATCACACCATGAACATATGCAATCATATAGAATCTTATCTCCCGGATTAATCGATTTTGAGATGCTTTAATCAACACATCTCATGTTGTAGTCATTATAACACAATCGAACATATGTTTCAAGTTCTTTTTGTCAATATCCTGTAGACAATTACAAAATAAATTATATGTGCCGTCAGAGTCAGAACCCAGCTGATAGGATATGAAGTATACAGGCATTTCAGACTTCTGTTTTGTGCAAACACAGTATAAATCCAAACTACACGGAACAGACAGGCTCCCGTAAGTGAAACAATTGTAGGGACAACGGAACAGCCAAGACCTCTCAGTGCTCCCACCATAACATCCATCATACCGCATAAAAAATATGTGACACATATGACGCTCATTCGAAGCAAACCAAAAGAAATCACCTCCGGGTCTGTAGCGTATAGCTTCAAAAGCAAACCACCGCCTAAGAAGGCAGCATTGCCAAATACAAGACCAACTGCAGCAACAAAGCCTTGGCAAATCAAAAGTACCTTTGCAATGTTTTTGTATTTTTTCGCACCGTAGTTTTGACCGGTGAAGCTGACTACCGTTTGTGAAAAGGCATTCATGGAAGTATAGACAAAGCCTTCAATATTGGAAGCTGCTGTGTTGCCTGCCATGGCGATAGATCCAAAGGAATTTACGGAGGACTGAATTAACACATTAGAAATGGAAAATAAGGAGCTTTGAAGCCCTGCCGGCAGTCCAATCTGCATCATTTTAATCATTTTGTCTTTATTGATACGAAGAGCGGATAAATCCAGTCGATAATCTGCATCAGATAAGGTTAGGCAACGGATAACCAATATGGCTGAAACTGCCTGAGAAATAGCGGTTGCCAAAGCAACACCGGCCACACCCATGGAAAATACGATTACAAATACCAAATTCAATATTACATTAATAACTCCTGCCGTAAATAAATAATATAAAGGTCTTTTGGTATCTCCAACAGCACGCAATATGGCGGCACCGAAGTTATAAGCCATGAAAAAGGGCATACCACAAAAATAAATACGCATATAAAGGGTGGACTGCCCGATGACATCCGGCGGTGTCTCCATAAGTATAAGTGCCGGACCGGCTATCAGAATACCCGCAACCAACAGAATAAATCCACTAATTATAGAAGTGAGAATGGCTGTGTGAACCATTTCGGAAAGTTCTTTCTTTTGCCCTGCACCATAAAAACGTGCCACTAATACGTTGACACCGATAGACAGTCCCATAAAGAAATTGACCAGCATATTAATCAAAGAACTGGTGGAACCCACGGCCGCCAAAGCCTGCGGACCGGAAAATTGTCCTACTACAACGATATCTGCCGCGTTAAATAAAAGTTGCAATACGCCGGATAACATCAGAGGAATATAAAAGGCCAGAATCTTTTTGGGAAACGGACCTGTACACATATCCATTTCATATTTTTTAGTTTTCTTTTTTGTTTCAACGGCTTGAGAAGCCATATAGTTCGCCTCTTTTCTTAAACAGACAAAACTTAGGCACTGCCGTGATGACAGTGCCGGTTTTGGAAAATATTATTTGTGACAATAGAAAACTTGCAGAGCATGTTTTTTATTGTTTACCGCTATTGATATAGTTTACCAGACCTTCTGCAGCAATAATCTTCTGCATGAACTCCGGAAATGCCTGACCATGGAAGGTTGTGCCCTTGGTCACGTTAGTAATTACGCCGGTGTCAAAATTCACTTCAACCTCGTCTCCGGCCTCAATCCCCTTGGACGCCTCGGGGCATTCAATAATAGGAAGACCAATGTTGATGGCGTTGCGATAGAAAATTCTTGCAAAGGTTTCTGCGATTACACAGCTTACGCCGGCAGCTTTAATTGCAATAGGTGCATGTTCTCTGGATGAACCACAGCCAAAATTTTTGTCCGCAACAATGATGTCGCCCTTCTTTACATTTTTAACAAAGTCTTTATCGATATCTTCCATACAATGAGTTGCAAGCTCTGCAGGGTCAGAAGAATTCAAATATCTTGCAGGAATGATTACGTCTGTATCTACGTTATCACCATACTTAAAAACAATACCTTTTGCGTTTGTCATGTCTTTTTCCTCTCAAAAATTTAAGTTTTGGGAAGAACGCTGTTTTGGCGTTCTTTTATATAAAATTTGGAGCAAATTTTATATTTCGCAAGGGCAGGAAATCTTGCCTGTGATTGCGCTGGCTGCAGCTACCGCAGGACTTGCCAGATAAATCTCGGACTCAACATGTCCCATACGACCTACAAAGTTGCGGTTGGTGGTAGATACACATCTCTCACCCTCAGCAAGAATGCCCATGTAACCGCCGAGACAAGGACCGCAGGTAGGTGTGCTTACCACAGCACCTGCCTCAATGAAAATCTTAAGAAGTCCCTCTTCCATTGCCTGCATATAAATCTTCTGGGTTGCAGGAATTACAATACAACGCATTCCCTTTGCCACATGACGACCTTTAAGTACTTCAGCGGCAATACGAAGGTCATCCAGACGGCCATTAGTACAGGAGCCGATAACAACCTGATCGATGCAGATATCATCCATCTCGTGAATCTCATCGATGGTATGAGTGTTTTCGGGAAGATGAGGGAAGGAAACAGTAGGGCGAAGGGTGCTCAAATCAATGGTATACTCCTCGTCATACACAGCATCCTCGTCTGCCTCAAAAATCTTGTATTCTCTGTTGCTGTGCTCCTTCATATAAGCAATAGCCAAATCATCTACAGGGAAAATACCGTTTTTACCACCGGCCTCAATTGCCATGTTTGCAATGGTAAAGCGGTCATCCATGGTCAGGTTTGCAATACCGTCACCGACAAATTCCATGGATTTATACAGTGCGCCGTCTACACCAATCATACCGATGATATGTAAAATAACATCCTTACCGCTGACCCATTTTGCAGGTTTTCCTGTAAGATTAAATTTGATTGCAGAAGGAACCTTGAACCATGCCTTGCCGGTAGCCATGCCCGCAGCCATATCAGTACTTCCAACACCTGTAGAGAATGCGCCCAATGCGCCATAAGT
>CAYOGM010000196.1:0-3672 GCA_964403595.1 uncultured Acetatifactor sp.
GCATTATACTACACGACAAGAATATAGTCCACTTATTTAAAAATATTTATACTAGCGGACAATCTGCAATTTCTATTCCCGGCTGTATGTGTGATTTGTATTTCTCGTTATATAATTTCCAAAACTCATCTTTCTTCACATAGAGTACCCTCTCTTTCCAATATCATTTCCAAATCCTGCTCAATGTTTTGCCATCTATGCTGCCTCTGCTTAACTATCCTTTTATTCGGCAATATTCAGTTTCTTCTCCCACTCCTTATATTCTGCATCGCTCAACTCCCTTTCAATCTTCACATACGGAGACAATGCTGTATGGTCTGCAAACAGAAAATCCGAAGAAAAGCTTCTTTGTGGTCCTCTTCGCTTAAGAATAATTATACCATATCCGTCTAAAGCAGGAATATACTCCGGTGGCATCTCGCCCCATAAAAGTCCAAATATCTTATCTACCGGATAGCTGTATTCGGTAAAAAATGCCTGTGCATATCTGTCTCCACAATTAAGATATTCACCACTCGCAAGTGCAGATAAAACTTCATCAGGGACATATCCTTCCATCCCGTATTTTTCTTTGAAATTCTTATATAAAGCTTCTTCAAGCAAAAAAATCAGGTGGAAACAATTATTTAAATCATTAGCCTCCGCAATTACTCCCTGCCCTCTTTCTTCATCAATTACAACTAATGGAAGCTTACTGCAGGTATCGTAAATTCTGTTGACATAACAAATCGAGCACATATATTCTGTATCCGGCACTTCCTCTGCAAGATACGAAATAACCTCCCTGACACCCAGTGATTTCAGATATTTCCTGCATGTATATTCACGAGCAAGAAATGCCATAGCAGACACACATAAGGTATTGAAACCATAATAAGCACCTATAACATCTTTATTCTTACTATATATTCCGGCTCCATTCCAGTCCTCATCCATGACAAGGTCTCCATGCTCATCCTTAAAATTCTCCCAAAATTCCTTTACCAGAACACTTGCTTTTGCCAAAAGCTTTATTACACCTTCAGCAGCCCTTGTATCCTGCGTTTTTTCACATACGAAGCCAATGAAATTAGTAATAACACTTGCCTTATACACATCCATCTCTAACAGCTTTTCGCTTAACTCACAGGAAAACTCAAGCATTGCCTCATCCCCACCGTTGATTGCTTTTCCTATTTCCTCACCCAATAACTCATTTCTGATAACCTTGGTCTCATTTCCCAAATCTGAAAAATCCGTTTCCGAAATTAAATAATTGAATAACGCTTCTGTTAACATAATTTTATCTCTCCTTAAACTTGCAATTCTTGTATGGTAATCAAGCCACCCCTCCTTCCACCTTCTCGCACAACCCGGCATTGGCCCAGACTCTGCGAATCTCGTCTCTTACCTCCATCAGGGCAAATCCCAGCAAATTCTGTCCCCTCCACTTCATAGGGTTTTCTGCATTTTCATTGTTGGCAGACATGCGAATCCCCCAAATGGCATCATAGGGGCTGGCTTCCACCAGAATGTCATCCCCGGTAGAAAGCAAAAATTCCCGCAGTTCTGCGTTCTGCGTAAATTTCATAAAGTTACCGTTGAGTACAATGGAGTATTTTACTTTGTTCCAGACGGTTTCATCAAAGTTATGCACCTTACGCCCCAAAGCTTTAATTTGCTTGGGATCGCTACACTGCATGATTTCCTTGTAAATTTCTTCGTCACCGAAAAGCTCTGCCTTTTGAGCCATCATAAACTGCTCCATACAACAATACATATGTGGCACAGACCAAAAATCCGACTTCCACCATTGACTGAAACAGCTTTTAGTAATACTGCCATCCGAAGAAGGCTGATGCCCCCAAAACATATTGTAACGAATCTTCTTGCCTGCATTATGTAACTTGCGAACGGTCTCCACAGAATATTTATAGGCACCATTTTCCCGCCAAAATTCCAGATAATATTCCCCTCTGGAATAACAAATTGTGGTATCTGTATGTTCCCAGTAGCCACTCCATGTAACAGGCTCCGGGAATAGGATCCGGTATTCCTTTTGTTCCTTTTCATTCAGGGAGTGATACCACTTGCTCCACTCCCCAATATAACCTTCTCCACAACCCATGCGCCAACCGATGGAATAACGTGGAATCTCCGGGTAGGCAATCCAAGGGGGTGCCATGATTTTTTTATTTTTTAACATATCTCTACTCCTTTTCTACTTCAAATTTTCCGCTATCTCCTTGCAGAATTCTCCAAGCATTCCTTCTTTGATATCCAGATACCAATCTTTTTTAGCCCTTGCCGAAATATAAGGATTATCAGTACCCAAATAGGGCTGATTAATTTGAGTGATAGCTATAGGCATTTTCAAAATCTCATTCATTTCTTCCAAATCACCCTCATACAGAAAGCAAAGATCCTTCGGAATTTTCTCAAGACTCAAAAACCAGTCTATATAACCTTTGTCAAAATTTTTGTGCTCAGGATATTTTATATTCATAAATTCCTCTTCTGCCCAAAAGTGCTTCGCAAGAACAATTAATCCATAAGCACATTTGCATTGTAACTTTCTATACTTAATGGTATCCGTTCTGCTATATCCCTCACAAACTTTTTGAAGATTCTCAGAAAAAGCAGATATATCATGCTTTAGAATCGACAATACGCAAGCTGCCACAGCCCTGTCCCACGCCGGTTGCTTGGTAACAATATATTTTTCTACCTGCTCTATTACCTTCTCTTGATTATAAATTTCATGACCAGCCTTGTTATATAACATACACAATATAAGATTAGTCGCTTTCACATACATGGAATAGCCGTTTGCTGCAAGAGGCAAACCTTCCGGGAACACTCTGTATATATTTTCAAATTCATCACAGGCCAATAAATCCAACATCTCCGAGAACCGGGCACTATGGTCATACCCACTGCTCCAAAGAGGAAGCATCTGAATTTTGGATTCATGATAGAAAACACCTTGTAGCATCAAAAAGTCCTTTTTCTTCGCAGCCAGCGTATACCATTCTTCAAACACTCTCTGGGTATCGTAGCGAAGCTCTATGTCTGTATGATAGCAAAGTTCCCTGTAATACTCTACACTTCCCTTCGCAAATTTCTTTAAATTATTTTCCATTTCCATTCTCCTTTTCTAACACTCTTCTTTGTCTATCCAAAATAGAGGCGTAGAACATCATGCCCTCACTACTGCTTAGTCTATTTTTGAAACTTTCTTATTAATATCATAGTATCTTTTGTAAACTATGTCAAGTATTTTATGATATTCAGCAGGAAACATGCTCTGCATGTTTTCTATTGTCAAAAATAAAAAAGAGATACCACAATTTCATGTGATACCTCTCCACATCTTATATAATATCCATTCAAAAACGGATTCTGTTATACATTTGTTCTTCATAAAGCTAAATTTATCGTTTCCCAATATTTGACTATCTTTTCTTATAAACAATCAATTCCGGATTCTCGCCGTTTTCTTCATAGGTACTGACCAAAATAAAGTCCATATTTGCAGCAATCCCAAAACACCTGCCTCCACCAAATATGTATATTGTTTCCAATAATTTAGCTTCGGAAGCATATCCTTCATATATGAATGTACTTGTTCAGGAGTAAAATGCTCATTTGCCATATTGTTTACACAAACATCAATTAAATCATCCATGTTAT
>CAYOGM010000197.1:0-3454 GCA_964403595.1 uncultured Acetatifactor sp.
CAATGGTACCGCCACGTACTGCACTGATACCGATTTCTTTCGCAGGACGTTTTTCTCTCCGGGTACTTCTGTCATAAACATATTCATACTCGTTATTAAGCTCTGCATTAATGGAATCAGCCAATGCAAGGGCTGTTCCACTGGGTGCATCCAGCTTCTGGTTGTGATGTTTTTCCACAATCTCGATATCATAGCCTGCCGAAGCCAGAACATTTGTAGCTTCCTTAAGCATCTTAATCAGCAAATTAATACCAAGAGACATATTTGCAGATTTCAAAATAGCAACCTCTTTGGCAGTCTCTGCCACTCTTGCAAGCTGCTCCTCACTAAGGCCTGTGGTACACAGCACACAAGGAACCTTTTTGTCTACACAAAAATCAAGCAGTTTATCTACAGCCGGTGCTGCGGAAAAGTCAATAATACAATCTGCCTCCACATCACACTTGGAAATCTCATCAAAAACAGGGTATGGATTGTGTCCATCATCACGGGCATCAATACCTGCAACCATCTCCATATCGGAATCCGCTGCAATCAAACCACTGATAACCTGACCCATTCTACCGTTGCAACCATGCATGATTACTCTAATCATTTTATTTTCTCCTAATTGTATCCTTTATTAGGCATTTGTTAATGCCTCAAACCCGAATTATCTTACCGCCTTAAAGAATGCCATACTCCTTCATCGCTTTCTCAAGGCGCGCAGTATTCTTCTCCTCCATCTCAGTCAAAGGACGACGAAGAGGACCTGCCTCCTTGCCCATAAGGTTCAGAGCTTTCTTAACAGGAATCGGATTTACCTCACAGAACAGTGCAGCACACAAATCCAATGCCTCAAGCTGCATCTTACGGCTTCCCTCTACATCACCATCAAGATACTTCTGGCAAATCTCGTGAGTCTGTCTGGGAGCTACATTGGAAAGTACGGAAATAACACCCACACCGCCTAAGGACATAAGAGGTACAATCTGGTCATCATTACCGGAATAGATATCCACACAGCCCTTAGAAAGTGCCGCCAGCTTAGCTACCTGGCTGATATCACCACTTGCTTCCTTTACACCAAGAATATTATCTACATCCTTGCACAGACGCACTATGGTCTCCGGCAGAATGTTACATCCGGTACGACTGGGCACATTGTACAAAATTACAGGAACCTTTACAGAATCTGCAATTGCCTTGAAATGCTCATAGAGACCATTCTGAGTCGCCTTATTGTAATAGGGTGACACTACAAGCAATCCGTCTACCCCATACTTTTCAGCCTCTGTAGAAAGATAAATCGCAGTCTCTGTACAATTAGAACCTGTTCCTGCCACAACAGGTACACGACCATCAACTCTATCCACACAATACTTGATGGTTTCCAAATGCTCCTCATGAGTGAGGGTGGATGCCTCACCGGTAGTACCACAGACGATAATTGCGTCTGTTCCGTTCTCAATCTGCCAGTCAATCAGTTCTCCAAACTTCTCAAAGTTAACCTCTCCGTTTGCTTTCATGGGTGTTACAATCGCAACACCTGCTCCTGTAAAAATAGCCATATTATTCCTCCTTAACAGTATAAATGCCGACACATAGAGTATGCGCCGGCAAATTTTACAATTTATCCATTGATAGCGCACCATCCAGTGTGGATGACAGTCATACGGCTCTTAACCGTATGCCCAAGACTCGACTTCCAGGTCGTCTCCTCTTTCGGCGTCTTCCCCTTTCTTCCTTCCTCGTCTGCGCCTGACGCATCAGAAAAAATACTCTTGAAACACGCAACCTCTATCTCTCATTTAGCCTATCATAGCACTTTAAAATGCCACTGTCAACGGCTTTTCATTAATTTATGATTCCTCCCAGACCTTGAATTTCACGGTTTCTATCTTGGAAACCTCGTCCGCAAGCATACATATATCATCTGATAAATGAATCCCTGTCAGTATAATATCCATACTGTCCCGACTCTCCAGAAGGCCTTTTAACTCCTCCGAGTCAAGTATCCCATTTTCCACAAGGCCCAGTACTTCATCCAAAATCAGCAAATCACAGCCTCCGGTGCTAAGCACCTTTTTGGCAAAACCAATACCGTTTTTGATATTGCTGATTTCTTCCTGCTTGCGCTCCTCAGATAATTTCTCAAAATTCTCATCTGATTTTTCAAAACAAAATACCTTTAACTCAGGCTCCAGTCTTCTTAGAAACTCGGGCTTATCAGGCCCCTTTCCTTTCAGGAACTGAATTACCACCACATTCCCACCGGCCACAGCCGTCTGTACAGCACGCCCCAGTGCAGCCTGCGATTTACCTCGTCCTTCACCGGTATATATGTAAAGGTTTCCTTTTTCCATCATTTACCTCCGCGTCAAATGCCGCTTTTACACTCTTTTGAAATATACAATAACACAGTTTTTATAAAATGGCAACTTCCGCTTCTCTTGCATCAACTCCCATAAGCTCAAGCTTGCTTACAGACACTTCAAATGCAACTCTCTTTTCCACATGCTCCTCATCTATTTTTTTCATATATTCTCTACTCTGGATACGTCCCCAGACTGCGCAACGCTCACCTACTTTAAAATGATTGGCATACCGTGCGTTTCTGCCCCAACAAATACAAGGAATGTAATCTGACTTACCATAGGGACGATTTACCGCAAGAAGTAAATCCGCAATTTCTCTGCCCAGAGGAGTCTTTCTGTAAATAGGCTCTTTACAGATATAGCCATCCAGATAAATCTGATTGGTCTTAGAGCTCTCGCCTACCTCACTGATGAACTCAACCTCTCTCGCAAACACAGACAACACCAATCTGTTTTTCCGCTCCTCGTGACGATTATAGGAACGGAACTGACCATTTATGCACAGTAATCTTCCGGTATAATCCTCACTCACATCCATCAATCTCTCCGATACCATTACCGGAATCACATCGTAGCTCTCGCTAAGTCTCTGTACTTTCACATCTACCATATAAAATCCTTCTCCAAAGATTTCATGGCTGTAGGTAAATCCGCTGACAACCTCTCCCATCACCGTCACCTGATTGTTTTCAATTACCTTATCCGTCATATTTGTTCTCCCTTCTTACACCTTTGTAACGTATTTTCTATGACAATATATGTATACTATAAAATGAAGAAAATTAGAATCGAATTGCATCGCACATATCGACATGTAGCACCTTCTTTCCACAGATAATCTCTTATTTTTTGTTGCAGGTTGAAATAATTAGTGCTATACTGTAGCAGTTTGAGGTTTTGTTATTTTTAATTCGATGCAAATCGACACAATATGATTGAGGAAAAAGATATGAGACAAAAAAGAGAAGACGTTAGAAACATTGCAATTATTGCCCATGTAGACCATGGCAAAACCACTTTGGTGGATGAATTATTAAAACAAAGCGGCGTATTCCGTGAGAATCAGGAGGTTTCCGAGCGCGTCATGGACACCAACT
>CAYOGM010000198.1:0-3400 GCA_964403595.1 uncultured Acetatifactor sp.
AATGTCACCGAAACAAACATAACAGTCTTCTTGCGATACAAAATCTTGGGCATTGTTCTTCTATACCAGCTTGTAACCTTACTCAAAAGCTTGTCGATAGGAAGATTCTGTTTCTCCTCCGGTTTAAAAATACAGAAAAACAGAGGTACCAGCATCAACGCTGCAATCAAGGATGCCAGCATTGCAAGCACGATTGTCATACCAAGCTGAGCAAAAATCTGTCCGGCCAAGCCTTCCATAACTGCCAAAGGCAGATATACTACAATGGTAGTAATAGTAGATGCAACGATGGATGCTGTAATTTCTTCCGTACCAATCTGTACGGACTCCTTTAACGTAAGATCTTCCTTCCTGCATCGGAAACAACTCTCAATAACAACAATGGAAGCGTCAACCATCATACCAATGGCGATTACCAGGGAACCGAGAGTTACTATGTTCATGGAAAATCCCATGAAGCTCATCAAAATCAATGTAAAGAACAAGGATATAGGCATGGATGCGCCAACAATCATACTGGATTTAAAATCTCCAAAGAAGACAAACAGTACAATCATCGTCAGAATAACACCGGTAATCAAGGTCTCAAATACAGTGCCCAGGGACTCAACAATAGACTCACTGGCATCATAAGTAACCTGAAACTCTATCGCAGGAACCTCTGCCTGTATACTCTCCAATGCCTTGGATACCTGTTTACATACATTTACAACACCAAAACTACTCTTATTCTGAATACTGATACTCAGATTATCCAAACCATTATAACGGCTCAAGCTCTCTGCTTCTCTTGTGGACATATTTACATCCGCAATATCCTGCAAGGTAATTACCTGTCCCATACCGGTCATAATAGGTACTTGGCGAAGCTTCTGTACTGTATCATATTCCATGGAGGTAGTAATACTGATTTCCTGATTGCCCTGCGTTACACTACCGGCAGGATAAGAGAAATCCACTGCACCCAAAAACTGTGCTACACTGCTCATGGTCAAGCCATACTGCTTCATCAAAGTCTCATCCAACTGAACACTGATGTACTCTTCGCTACCACCGTTTACTGTAACCTGTGCCACTCCGGAAAGAGCCTCAAGCTCCGGGATTACGGATTCATTTACCACCTTCAGCAGGTCCACATCACCCACCTCTGTAGCAGAAATCGTCATACATGCCATGCTGTTGATATTCATTTCAATAATGGTAGGCTCCGAAACATCATCCGGCATGGACAGCTGTGCCACCTCCAGAGCTGCACTCAAATCATCATGACATTCTGTAATATCCACACCATACTCATAAGTAAAGAGCACCATACCATAGTTCTCATAGGACATGGTAGTGGTAGACTCTACACCACTCAAAGAAGCACCTGCATCCTCTATCACAGAGATTACCAGTTCATCCACACTCTGGGGGTCTGCTCCGGGATAAGTAGCCATAACCACCAGCATAGGCATTTCCATATCCGGAATCAGCTGAAGCTTAAATCCAAAAATGGATGAAATACCAAACACTACCAGAGTAAGAATCATCAGCATACAGGATACCGGACGTTTTAACGCAAGTTTTGTCAGACTCATCTCGCCCCTCCTTATTGTGCCGCAGGAGCGGACTCTGCACTCGTCTCAGTCATCTTAACATTCACTTCTACTCCATCAATCAGACGAGGAGACCAGCTGGTAATTATCGTATCGCCTTCTGTAATACCCTCTATAATCTGAATACTGGTATCATCAAAAATACCTGTGGTAATGTAGGTCTTTACTGCATGACCATCCTTCTCAATGTATACATAGGAACCTTCATTTTCAAAATAAACTGCATCATAAGGAATAATAATATCATTTTCTGCTGTGTAGGTGTCACTGCTGATGGAAACACTTACACCACTGGGAAGCTGCTCTCCGGTAGCTTTTACAGAAGCTTTAATTTGGAACAGACCGGTCTGCATATTTACAGCATTACCAACCTCAATAATGGTTCCCTCAAACTCTGCACCATTACGTTCTACTGTAACCTTCTGCCCCTTTGCAAGAGTATTCATAATGGACTCACTTACCTGAAAGGTTACGGTCATTGTATCCTCAGCAGCAATGGTATATGCTGCGGATGTAGCAGCTGCCATACCATTTACCTCTACAGACTTACCGATTACCTTACCGGAAATAGGAGTGGTCACAGAATAATAAGACAGCGCAAGCTCTGCAGAATCCACTGCTATCTGTGCCAGCTGCAAGGAAGTATTAAGCTGTTCCTTGGTATCATCCAAAACAGCACCCTGTGTAAGCTTCTTGGAAGCCTTAGCGGTCTCATAAGCTTTGGTAGCTGTTTCATAAGCACTCTCAGCCGTATTAAATGCCAATTGTGCTTTATCCTCCAAATCCTTTGCAGCATTTAACTGCTTCTTCATTGCTGCAATATCTTCCTCACTGGCAACGCCACTGTTTTTTAATTGCTTATACTGCTTTTCCAGTTTATCCACTGCATCCTCTGCATCACTCAAAGCATCACTGGCATTTTTCCATGCCACCTGAGCCTGAACATACGCCGTCTCCGCCTGACTCACTGACATATCAAGCTGCAAATTAGCAGACTCCTGCTGGGTAGTCAATGCACTGTCTGCCTGACTCTTGGCATTGGCATAGGTCAGCTGTGCCTGCTGCAACTGCAACTGCGCACCACTGTCATCAATCTTAAACAGCACATCTCCTGCCTGTACCTCATCACCAACTTCAAAGAAAGTCTCTGTCACCTTACCCTGTGCCATGGGAATTATATACACCGACTCCTCAGGAGAAACCGTACCAACAAACGCATTGCTAAGCACTAAGGTATCACGCCCTGCCGCCTGTGCATCCACAAGTACTGCATCAACCGTTTCCTGCACTGTCTCACTGCTTCCACATGCAGAAAACAACATACTTGCACAAAGCATCAAAGACATCACTACACAACTCTTTCTTTTCATCTTTACACTCCTTATATTATTAATACAATCATGCCAAATCCATTCGTCCTTCATTCTACTCCCACAATCTGACAAAATCAATAAAAAGCCCCCACAAATTTTATAAAATTTCTATAAAAAGAATTCGTCAATTTGTATGATTTCAACTCTATTTTTTCATGAAAAATGAAAACGAACGTTCACATTGTATCACTCCTGTTTTTTTGATACAATAGTCTCAAAACTAATAAAACAAAAAGGAGTAAATATGTATCGAATCAATGACAATAAGCGTGTCCAACGCTCCGCTGCACTTATCACAGATGCTATGCTTGTCTGCCTGAATGAAAAACCATTTGAAGAAATCACTGTATCTGACCTTCAACGGTTAAGCGGTGTCAGCCGGGCAACCTTTTACCGCCTGTTTGACAATACAAGTGACGTACTGACCTA
>CAYOGM010000199.1:0-3346 GCA_964403595.1 uncultured Acetatifactor sp.
CCCAGAAATGAGTTGGTGGTTCTGACAGGAATGTCAGGTTCGGGCAAGTCTTCTTTGGCCTTTGATACAATTTATGCAGAAGGTCAGAGACGTTACATGGAGTCTTTGTCCTCCTATGCAAGAATGTTTCTTGGACAGATGGAGAAGCCTGATGTGGAGCGTATTGATGGTCTTTCTCCGGCCATATCCATTGACCAGAAATCAACCAATCGAAATCCTCGTTCCACAGTGGGAACGGTAACGGAGATTTATGACTACTTCCGTCTGCTTTATGCAAGAATTGGTATTCCTCATTGTCCCAAGTGTGGCAGAGAGATTGCCAGGCAGTCAGTGGATCAGATGGTGGATCGTATTATGGAGCTTGGAGAAGGAACTCGTATTCAGCTTCTGGCACCGGTGGTGCGAGGCAGAAAGGGTGAGCATGAGAAGGTGCTGGACCGCGCCAAGAAAAGCGGTTATGTGCGTGTGCGGATTGACGGTAATCTCTACGAACTTACGGAAGAGATTAAGTTAGAGAAAAATATTAAGCACAACATCGAGATTGTGGTGGACCGTCTTGTGGTGAAGGAGGGCATTGAACGCCGACTGGCGGATTCTATTGAAAATGTGCTGGGACTGGCAGAGGGACTTCTTCTGGTAGATGTGATTGATGGAGAAGCGTTAACCTTTAGCCAAAGCTTTTCCTGTCCTGATTGTAATATCAGTATCAGTGAGGTGGAGCCTAGAAGTTTTTCCTTTAATAATCCTTTTGGTGCCTGCCCTGAGTGCGTGGGTCTGGGATACAAGATGGAATTTGATATCGATTTAATGATTCCGGATAAGAGTCTGAGCATTAAGGAGGGTGCTATTGCAGTGACCGGCTGGCAGTCCTGCGCAGACAAATCCAGTTTTACCAATGCAGTTTTACAGGCTCTTTGTAAAGAATACAAATTTGATCTAGAGACGCCCTTTGAGAAATATCCTCAGAAGGTTCAAGATATTCTGATTCATGGAACTAATGGTAAGGAAGTGGATGTTCATTATGTGGGTCAGAGGGGCAGAGGCGTTTATCCTGTTGCCTTTGAAGGTCTCATTCGTAACGTGGAGCGCAAGTATAAGGAGACCTTCTCTGAGACTATGAAACAGGAGTATGAGTCATTCATGCGAATCACACCCTGTAAGGAATGTAAGGGCATGCGTTTGAAGCAGGAGGCTTTGGCGGTAACGGTGTGTGATAAAAATATCTATGAAGTGACCTCTCTGTCAATTCGGGAATTGCATGATTTTCTGGAGGACATGGAGCTTACCAGCCAGCAACAGTTAATTGGTAAGCAGATTCTGAGAGAGATTCGTGCCAGAGTGCAGTTTCTGGTGGATGTGGGATTGGAGTATTTATCTCTTGTCAGAGGAACGGCAAGTCTATCCGGTGGTGAAGCTCAGCGTATCCGATTGGCTACACAGATTGGCTCAGGCCTGGTGGGTGTGTGTTATATTCTGGATGAGCCAAGTATCGGACTTCATCAGAGGGATAATGATAAGCTTTTGAATACTTTAAAGAGTTTGAGAGATTTGGGAAATACGTTGTTGGTGGTGGAGCATGATGAGGACACTATGCTGGCGGCGGATTATGTGGTGGATATTGGCCCCGGAGCAGGTTCCCATGGCGGAGAGGTAGTTGCCTGTGGAACTGCGGAAGAGATTATGCAGGTTGAGGAGTCTGTGACAGGAAAGTATCTGAGTGGTGAGATGCGTATTCCGGTTCCTGCTTCCAGAAGAAAGCCTGCGGGATGGCTTAAGGTAGTGGGCGCTCAGGAAAATAATCTGAAAAATATTAATGTGGAGTTTCCTCTGGGTGTATTGACTTGTGTAACCGGCGTATCCGGTTCCGGTAAGAGCTCTTTAGTGAATGAAATTTTGTACAAACATTTGGCCAGAGATTTGAACCGTGCCCGCTGTATTCCCGGCAAACATAAGAGGATTGATGGAATGGAGCAGCTGGACAAGGTGATTGATATTGACCAATCCCCTATTGGGCGAACACCTCGTTCCAATCCGGCAACCTATACAGGTGTATTTGACCAGATTCGTGACCTTTTTGCATCTACGGCTGATGCCAAGGCAAGGGGTTATGGCAAGGGGCGTTTCAGTTTTAATGTAAAGGGTGGAAGATGCGAGGCCTGCAGTGGTGATGGTATTATCAAAATTGAGATGCATTTTTTGCCGGATGTGTATGTACCTTGTGAGGTTTGTGGAGGCAAGCGTTATAACAGAGAGACTCTGGAGGTGAAGTATAAGGGGAAAAGTATTTTTGATGTGTTGGATATGACGGTGGAAGAGGCTATGCCTTTCTTTGAGAATCTGCCTTCTATTCGTCGCAAAATCGAGACCCTGTATGATGTGGGACTTTCTTATGTTAAACTGGGCCAACCGTCCACCACCTTGTCCGGTGGTGAAGCACAGCGTATTAAGCTTGCCACGGAGCTTTCCAAAAGAAGTACAGGCAAGACTATTTATATTCTGGATGAGCCAACTACCGGATTGCATTTTGCAGATGTGCACAAGCTGGTGGATATTTTGCACCGTCTTGCAGATGGTGGTAACACGGTGGTTGTTATTGAACACAATCTGGATGTGATTAAAACTGCGGACTATATTATAGATATTGGTCCCGAGGGTGGAGACAGAGGCGGTACAGTGATTGCAAAGGGAACTCCGGAGGAAATTGTGAAGTCCAAACAGTCTTATACCGGTATTTATATCAAGAAGATGCTGGAAAAAGATGCTGAGGCTGTCAAAGCTGCCAGGTCGAAAAAATCATAAAAAACAAATTTCCTCTAAAGTTTTTCTGTTAAGGTGTCGATATACACTCTAAGTGAGGATAAGTGCAAGGATGCAGAGACAAAATGGAGGGATCCGTTTTCTTCTCTGTATCTTTTTTTATCAAATTTGTTTAAAATTTTATAAACCCCTATCAATTTGGTAAAATTTCGGTTATAATAGATATTCGACAGAGTGAAAACAAGCAATTTAATACCAGAAAGGGGTAGAAATAAATGCAGTGTACAGACATTGGAATTGATTTGGGTACAGCAAGCATACTCGTTTACATCAGAGGAAAAGGCGTTGTTCTGAAGGAGCCCTCTGTTGTAGCTTTTGATAGAGATACGAATAAGATTAAAGCAATCGGTGAGGATGCCCGTTTGATGTTGGGTAGAACTCCCGGCAACATCGTGGCGGTAAGACCTCTCCGTCAGGGTGTTATTTCAGATTACACCGTTACTGAGAAAATGATGAAGTATTTCATCCAGAAGGCTCTCGGCAAGAGAACTTTCCGTAAGCCCCGCATTGCGGTATGTGTACCCAGCGG
>CAYOGM010000200.1:0-3308 GCA_964403595.1 uncultured Acetatifactor sp.
GGGGAAAATACAGAATCATCCCGCCAAACGATTTGTTCGCTTGCAGGAGAAAGGGTATTTCCGGCATGGTGGTTCTACTATTTTGCAGTTTTTTGAGCCGGGAGTGATTATACTGGATGAAGATATCCGTACACAGTCTATGCGTGGTACTGAAACTTTGGTTCGCATTGGAGAAAGTATTGGCAGACGTCAGAGTGTGGAGAAGTATCAAAAGAGTTCATCTTATAATAATTATGACAGAATTTAAAAAGAGCGCAGTTGGTGTAATATCAACTGCGCTCGTATACTGTATAGCCTTTGTGTGTCAGAATCTCTTTTGCTTTGGCGATTGTGTCTTCGTTATAGAATTCTATGCGAAGTACGCCGCCTTCGGATTCGCGATTGTGGGCGATTCCGATGTTTTTGATGCTGATGTTGTTCAGTGCCAGAATAGTTGCAATTGCTGCAAGTGCCCCGGGTTCGTCTGCAATGTCGATTTGAATTGCATAGTCACGTTTGATGGGACCACTGGAGGTGTTGATAAAAGAATCGCGGTAGATTCGTGCACTGTCAAAAAAAGTATGAAGTTCTTCGCCGTCTCTGGCATCCAATTTCTCCCGGATGACGCAGAGTGCATCAATATAATCGGTCAGCAGTTTGGAAATATTTTCAGTGTTGGTCAGACAAATCTGCTGCCACATAACAGGAGAAGAGGATGCAATTCGTGTGATGTCTTTAAAACCTCCGGCAGCTACCATTTTCATGATGCCGTCTTCTGAATCAGAGGCCTCTACCAGATTCACAAGGGCAGATGCGATTACATGGGGCAAGTGGCTGATTGCAGCGGTGACATAGTCATGTTGTCTGCAATCCAGGACCAAAGGAATGGCACCTAATGTGGTCACTAACTCTCTGTAGGATTCTACCTTTTCTCGGGGGACAGTGGAAGTGGGGGTCAGTATGTAGTATGCATTTTCCAAAAGGATAGCCTTGGAATTGACATATCCTACGCGCTCACTGCCGGCCATGGGATGTCCGCCTATGAAACGGGATTCCAGTCCCATCGCCTTGATGGTTTCGTGGATACCGGACTTGACGCTGCCTACATCGGTGAGCAGGCAATCAACAGATACAATATCTTTGATGGTCTGGAGATTGTCATCATTTTTTTGAACCGGTGCGCACAGAAAAAGATAGTCGCAAGGGGTAAAGCTGGCATCCACAGCAGGTGCAGCCACATTGATAACGCCGTCTTCTAAGGCAGCGGTAAGGGCTGACTGATTGATATCATATGCGATAATTTGGGATTCGGGGAGCTTTTCGCGGATGGCTCTTGCGATGGAGCCGCCGATTAATCCCAAACCGATAAAACCAAAAGTAGTTGTGTTCATGAATTCCTCACTTTCAACCGAATTGATGGTTCATAAACCCGGTTAATTCGTTATATAATTTACTATACTACGTTAAAGTGCGAAAATCAACAGGCTTTTGTTTAAAAAATTCAAAGAAATATATACAAAAATACTAACAATTACTTGTAATTTTGCGAAAAATTTAGTAAAATAAGCTATAGGGTTTGAAAAAGCGACTGTTAAAGCTGTAAAAAGCCTTAAAAAGACTTAAAAATCGGAGGGCAACACATGAAAGTTTATACAACTGACAAGATTCGTAATGTGGTATTATTGGGTCATGGAGGCAGTGGTAAGACCAGCCTTGCAGAGGCCATGGCTTATTTGTCCGGTATCACCTCCCGTATGGGCAAGGTTGCGGACGGCAATACGGTGAGCGATTACAGTAAGGAAGAGCAAAAGAGACAGTTCTCTATCAGTACTTCCGTGATTCCTATTGAATGGGAAGGCTACAAGATTAATATTCTGGATGCACCCGGATATTTCGACTTTGTGGGTGAGGCTGAGGAGGCAATCAGTGCAGCCGGAGCGGCGATTATTGTTGTCAATGGTAAGGCCGGTATTGAAGTAGGTACTCAGAAGGCATGGGAACTGTGTGAGAAGTACAAGATTCCCCGTTTTATATATGTTTCCAATATGGATGTAGACAATGCTTCCTTCCGTCAGGTGGTGGAGGATATGACCGAAATGTACGGCAAGAAGATGGCTCCCTTCCATTTGCCTATTCGTGAGGATGAGAAGTTTGTTGGTTACATAAATGTGATTACAGAGACGGGTAACCGCTGGCAGGGCAAGGATGTTGTTCCCTGTGAGGTTCCCGATTACAATAAGCCCAATCTGCAGATTTGCAGAGATACTTTGATGGAGGCAGTTGCTGAGACCAGTGAGGATTTCATGGAGCGCTATTTCGGTGGTGAGACCTTCTCAGAGGCAGAGATTCGTGCTGCGCTTCGTACCAATGTTTGTGATGGAAGTATCGTTCCTATGACTATGGGTTCCAATACTTTGTGTCAGGGTGTATACACCTTGTTGGATGATATCATTAAGTATATGCCAAGTCCTGAGAATCGTGAGGTTGCCGGTATCAATATGAAGACCAATGAGATTTATCATGCAGATTACGATTTCTCCAAAGCCAAATCTGCATACGTATGGAAGACTCTCGTAGATCCTTTCATTGGTAAGTACTCCTTGATTAAGGTGAATTCCGGTGTTTTGAAGGCGGATGATGTACTTTATAACGTGGATAAGGATGTTGAGGAGAAGGTTGGTAAGCTTTATGTGCTTCAGGGAAATAAGCCTATTGAGGTGCCGGAACTTCATGCAGGTGATATCGGTGCTTTGGCGAAGTTGTCCGGTGCGCGTACCGGTAACAGCCTTTCTACAAAGGCAACAACCATTAAATATGGTCAGGCAGAGATTTCCACACCTTATACTTACATGAGGTATAAACCTAAGAATAAGGGGGATGTAGATAAACTCTCTCAGGCGTTGCAAAAGCTGAGCCATGAAGATTTGACTATGAAGGTTGTCAACGATGCAGAGAATCGTCAGATGCTTCTGTACGGTATGGGCGACCAGCATCTTGAAGTTATGGTTAGCAGACTTTTGAATGAGTACAAGGTAGAAGTAGAGCTTAGCAAGCCTAAGATTGCATATAGAGAGACGGTTCGTAAGAATTCTGATGTGGAATACAAGTACAAGAAACAGTCCGGCGGACATGGTCAGTATGGTCATGTTAAGATGCGTTTCTCACCTGCGGATGATTTAGAAGTGCCTTATGTATTTGAACAGGAGGTTGTAGGCGGTGCGGTTCCCAAGAATTTCTTCCCTGCGGTTGAAAAGGGCTTACAGGAATCCATAGTAAAGGGACCTTTGGCGGCTTATCCTGTAGTTGGTGTGAAGGCTGTGTTGTATGAT
>CAYOGM010000201.1:0-3299 GCA_964403595.1 uncultured Acetatifactor sp.
AAATGGAATCTCAGAGACCGCATAAATAGGGGCTTAGAGATTCCGAGAGTCTATAATTATACTTGGGAGAAAATGGTGGAAGAAAGATTCTTGCCCTATATATGTTGAGGTGGAAACTTATTGATAGAATGGAGATAACATAATGATTCAAGTAGTGATAGGAGAGATTTTTCATTTATATGCAGAAACAGAAAAAGAAGCTGTTCGAGTTGCACATGATTTCTTTTCTGGAGGAAATCATGGAAATGATTTGGTTGCTATTGATGGTTATGCAGATGAACCAATTTATGTGAGTGAGAAAGATGTAGATTTGGGAACGATAGGAGATGATTGTTTTGTGTACTTTACAAGGCGGATGTTTAAGGATGCAAGACATAATCGACATTTGGTGCAGGGAGGAGTAATCCCGGCATTAAACGAGTTGGGAGAGCCGGTGTGTCTGCTTAAAATGATTAAGCAGAAAACTTATTTCCATGATTATAAGAGTGTTAATTATCCACCGGATACAAGAGTGTTTTCCTTGTATGATACAGTAGTATTAACTACAATAACGGAGTATGCATTTATTCTTTTAAAGGATGCACTGGCAGATTATGAAGGATTGGTTATTTGCGTTGGAAAAGAGTGGGAAGATTTCAGATGTCTATTTCCGGAGAGAGATAATATTGAATATATTGAGAGTTTAGAAATGCTTCCGCCAGAAGTGTTTAGCTATAAGCTGATGTATCTTATGGAATTTGGTTCTTACATGGCTGACTGGCAGGAGCGTTGCAATTCGGGTGTTTTCTCATATGATGAAATCATAACGCTTGTTTACTTGTTCTCTATCCGTAAATCTTATGGAGAGAAACATCCGGAAAAGAAGTTTTATCTTGTTAACCCGATATTTCCAATGGAAGGACTGATGTCTATCTGCGATAAAGTTCAGCTTCCATATGCATATGCAGAAGCTAATGGATTTATTCCGGTAATTAGCTTAACCCGTTCGAATGGTTCAATGTATTCTGATTATGTCGGCGATGATATTTGGAGCAAATTTTTTGTACAGCCGTATGGAGAAGAAGCAGAGGAGTGGAGAGAAGCAAAGAACGTTTGGGAGTTTCCGGCGGGCTCCATCTCTTTTCCGGTACGCTGGTTGATGCAAAGAATTGTAGAATGTAAAAAAACAGGATTTATGAATACATTATTTATAAATGACCGTGTCAGAGAAGAGATAAACAAGGTTAGAAGTACTGTATTGCCAGAAGCTAGTAGAACGATAGGAGTTCTGATTCGAGGCACTGATTATACGACTACGCATCTTCCCGGACATTCCATCATGGCGTCGCCGGAGCAGGTAATGGAAAAGATTAAGGAATTTGAGGCTTCAGGAAATTATGATGCTATTTATCTTTCGACAGAGGATGAAGATGTTTTGCAGAGGATGAAGGAGTTGTGCGGAGAAAGACTCCATTATATTAATCAAAAACGTTTTCGCATTCAACCAGGAGAGCTTTTGGCTAACCAGGTGAAGGAGCGGGAAAACGAGGGCTGGCTTAAGGGTATGGAATATCTTACCACGTTGCAGCTTTTATCTGAATGTGAGGCATTTATTGCATCGGGTGGGTGTTGCGGGACATCTTGTGCACTGAATACGGGCGAAAATCACTTTAAGGAAACTTATGTTTTCAAGTTAGGTATTCATTGATTGTAATAGAACTAATGAGGGCTTTTAAAAAAATCAAAAAAATTTAAAATAGGTGTAAAGTATTTCCAAATTCCTCCGATATATTAATCAAGTAAAACAAGTTTGCTGAAATTACTTGATGAAAACAAGGACGTGTCATAAGTGAGACGGTAGACAATAAACAATAAACCAGCTTCAGGAAGAAGCGCAAATTCAAGGAGGAATATATTATGATCGTACAGCACAATTTATTGGCAATGAATTCTAACAGAATGCTTGGCATCACCACTAAGTCACAGGCGAAGTCCACTGAGAGACTTTCTTCCGGTTACAAGATTAACCGTGCAGCTGATGATGCAGCAGGTTTGGCTATATCCGAGAAAATGAGACGTCAGGTTAGAGGCTTGACACAGGCATCCGCTAATGCACAGGATGGTATCTCCATGGTGCAGACAGCAGAAGGTGCTTTGAACGAAGTACATGATATGTTACAGCGTCTGAATGAGCTGGCAGTTAAGGCAGAGAATGGTACTCTTACTTCTGAGGATCGTGATTACATCGATCAGGAAGTTCAGCAGCTTAAGAGCGAAATTGACCGTGTAGCGAACACTACTACTTTCAACGAGCAGAATCTGTTGGATAAGAGTGGCGGTAACAATCAGGATGGTGTATTCGAACTTCAGGTAGGCGCAGAGTCCGGTCAGCACATTACCTTGGTCATGAGCTCCATGAAGTGTTCTACACTTGGTATTACCGGTTCTGCACAGACTTCTGATAGTGCAGCAGCTCTGAATGCTCAGATTAAGAGCGCTATTAAGAGCGTTAACCAGCAGAGATCCGACCTTGGTGCAGTTCAGAACAGACTTGAGCACACCATCAACAACTTGGACAACGTAGTTGAGAATACTACTGCAGCTGAGTCCGCTATCCGTGATACCGATATGGCTACTGAAATGGTTAAGTACTCTAACAACAATGTACTTGCACAGGCAGGTCAGGCTATGTTGGCACAGGCTAACCAGGCTAATCAGGGCGTATTGTCTCTGCTCCAGTAATCAGTTAGCACTGATATAATTGAAAAGTAAACAGGAATACCCTTTTGCACGAGTGTAAAAGGGTATTTTTCATATAAAGAAGAGGACAAATGAAGAAATTACTTTTTATTGAATGGAACAGTTTTGGCAATGCATATATCAAGCAGGCTTTTGAGACAATCGGGTATCAGGTGGATTGCTTTGCTTTGGACCAGAGAAATATTGATACCAGAAGAGATGAGGAGAGTGCCAGGGAACTGGCATTGGCTATGATGGGGAAGGGGTACATGTTTGTATTTTCCTTTAACTATTATCCCATTATAGCCATTGCCTGCAAGGCATGTAATATTTTGTATGTGTCATGGACTTATGACAGTCCCTTTATTCAACTGTTTTCCAAAACAGCTGAGTTCGACACCAATCTGATTCTGTCTTTTGATAGTGCCACTTGCAGACAGTTACAACAGAAAGGAATTCCGGCACAATATCTCCCTATGGCTGCCCCCATGGATTGTTATGGACAGGTTTTGTCTGCTAAAGATGCGGGAAGAAAGTATGCAGGGGAAATATCCTTTGTGGGGTCTCTGTATGATGAGATT
>CAYOGM010000202.1:0-3257 GCA_964403595.1 uncultured Acetatifactor sp.
ACACTTATTTTTACATATATTACATATTTGTAACCAACAGGAGTAGATCTTATAGAATTGACTTTTTTGATATCTTCATAGCAATTGGCTAAATCTAATATAAGATTTTTAGTGTTTTCATCTATTGAAACATCCTCAGACACTTCATCAGATTCTTTCAAATTAATTTCTTCCCACACATTCTCCAGTACTAATAAAATAGAATCCAGTTTTTCTCTCCTACTGATTAATGCCTGGTTCCGGTTCTCATAATCAGATTGTTTCACGTTGGATTTTTCCAACTCTTCCTTATAAATATCTTCTATCTTTCTGGGCGAGAAAACTTTGAAGTCTTCCTCCTCCCTATCTAATATTTCTTTAGCATATGACTTAGCTTCTATTATTTGTAATGTATTGTCACTAATCTGTTTTTCGATATCATCTTTTTCCTGATTTAATCTATCCAATAAAATTTTAAATTCATTATATATAACAGGATTCATATATATTACCTCCCTACAATCGCTTACTTCATTTTTAATACTATAAATAATATAATCTATAATATTCAGAACATATGTTCTATATTATAATTATTATTTATTTCTACATACTCAAGAGTATATTTTTTACATCCTTCCAAAAATTATAAATTATTTGCTAAAAGACTTGTATTCCCACTACGAATCAATCCCATCTTCATATGATCTATAGAAAAATAAGGGTACTTATATTTTTCCAAAAGTTTCTGCGCCAAATTAGTCTTTCCTGTATGCGAAGCTCCCGTAATTAAAATAATCATATTATTTAATCGGTTCCTTTCCGGGCAATCCTGCTTTCCTGGGAAATTTCTTAGGTGTAGTCTTAACTTTATCAATCACAAAAAGATTTCGATAAATATCAGAATCCGGTAATTTGAATTCTACCTGATTAGTTACCTTACCACCTAAAATAGAAATTGCTTTTCCTGCAGCTTCCATCTCTTCTGTAATTTTCTCAGACTTATAAGAAATAAACTGACCACCCTCTTTGACAAAGGGCAAACAATACTCAGACAAAGTAGAAAGGTTCGCTACAGCTCTGGATACACAAAGATCAAACTTCTCTCTAAGCTTATCCGGCTTCGCAAAATCTTCTGCTCTTCCGTGAATAGTCTCCACATCTTCCAATTCAAGTTTTTCTATTACAGCATCCAAAAATTGAATTCTCTTATTCAAAGAATCCAATAAAGTAATCTTCAAATTCGGATAAGCAATCTTAAGCGCCAATCCGGGAAATCCGGCACCGGTTCCAACATCAATTACAGTTTTAGATTGGTTCACATCAAAAGCCTTAATCAATGAAAGACTATCCACAAAATGTTTCTTCATCACTTCTTCATATTCTGTAATAGCTGTGAGATTCATCACCTCATTCCACTCTACCAACATTTCATAATAAACCAAAAACTGCTCTATCTGATTCTCTGTCAGAGAAACACCAAGCTCCTTTAAATCTTTTTCAAATTGTGTAGTATTATATTTTCTTTCCACGAAATAACCTCACCATCTCATTTACTCATTTTCTTAATTTATATCTCAAATTATATACTTTCAAATAGACAACACTATTCTACCATTCTTTTTTTACTTCTTTCTCATCTATATCATAGTCCGTCAAAAATTTCTGCATATCCTTATCATCCTTGACCAACATCACTTCTTCAAATTTACCTGTATGTAAATCCTTAAATCCAACTACTTTCTCGCCGGTACAAATACTGGCCCGAATCACAGGCACCTGATTCACTTTATCATACATTTCAACAAGTCCACCTTTTATTCGGCTTGAATATGTATTTCTAAAATTCACTATCAATATTGCAACACATTGTAACATGAAAACAAGCATCTTTATTTTCTTGAAAGCAGAATAATGAATAATTACCCCAACAATTAAAACCGCAATCGTCACTATGATATTCAAATAAGCAAAAGTCATCAATGTTCTATATACAACGACGCTATTAGAAGAAGGATCAAAAATCATTCTGGATAATCCCGCAAAAAACAAAAGAAACAAAGCATGAATCAAAGGTATCCATACAAAAAGTACACGAAAAACATCCAATCCTACATTTCCTGCATCAATTCCAAACTCAGACAAATCCTTCAAAAATTCTTCCGCAGATTCTTCCTGAGTATATTCTAATCTTTCACTATCTTCTGTATTGACTACTTTTTCATCTAACAGGCCTAAAATTTTCTCACCCTTATTAAACTTACTATAATTAAACACCGAAAAAATAACCATCACTATTACAATAGTTAACACTAATATAAAATTAATATTTGCAGTGCTATTTCTCTTCTTACTCATATTCATCCTATATTTCCTTATTTTAACTTTTTCTACTTTATAAGCAAATAGGTCCTGTTACTCTAATTTCATTTGAATTATCCTTCTCCGGATCCTGATTCACATTTACTATCATTTTTCATTTCTCCTCATTTGTTCTAAATATACTAACAAAACAGAAACATCTGCAGGTGAAACACCGGATATTCTAGAAGCCTGTCCCACAGAAATCGGTCTGAACTCCTTCAACTTCTGCCTAGCCTCCAATCTAAGAGAAGGAACATCATCATAATCCATATCATCAGGAATCAACTTCTTCTCCATCTTTTTATACTGCTCTACCTGACGCTTCTGTCGTAAAATATAACCTTCGTATTTAATTTCAATTTCTACCTGTTCAATTACAGAAGCAAAAATACTGTCATTTATCTCTCCATATAATTCTGATGCTTCTGTCACATAATCATCTACAGACTCTTTTCTCTTTTTATCAATCTCTTCCAAAACCTCATAAGAAAGTTCAGGTCGACAAATAAGCTCTGCCAGACTGGCTGCAGTCTTCAGAGTAGAACTTTGATGCTTCTCAAGAAAAGCTTGAATTTCTTTATTGGCACCTACAGAAGTATTCTTCAATCTTACAACTTCTTTTTCTATTAAAAATTTCTTGGCCTGAAGTGCTTTGTACTGCTCTTCAGAAATCAATCCAACCTGATATCCTTTTTCACGAAGTCTGATATCTGCATTATCCTGACGCAGAAGCAAACGATATTCAGACCTGGAAGTCATCATTCGATAAGGTTCTCTGTTATCCTTAGTCACCAGATCATCAATCAAAACACCAATATAACTTTCACTTCTATCAAGAATCAACATCTCTTTATCAAGAATTTCCATAGCTGCATTGATTCCTGCTACCAATCCCTGACAGGCTGCTTCCTCAT
>CAYOGM010000203.1:0-3243 GCA_964403595.1 uncultured Acetatifactor sp.
ACCGTCGCCTGTGCCGGGGTTTGTAGAGTCGTTGCCATCGCCTGCACCAGGAGTTACAGGGTCACCACCAGACACGTCGCCACCGGTTACATCGCCTGCGCCGGGAGTTACAGGGTCACCACCAGACACGTCGCCACCGGTTACATCGCCACCGGTTACATCACCCCCACCTGAACCGGGGTCAGTGGATGTGCCTGATGTGATTACATAAATCGCGAACAGGAGAGCCTCTCCATTTCCTCTTGTAATCGAATGTTCACCCGCTGCAAGATTCTCTATCGTTATTAATCCATTCTCCGGAGTATATACCTGACCGTCTACTGTTATGGTCTTGGTCTCAGTTTCCTGAAACAACAATACCAAAGTACTTGTTGAAACAGTAGTAAATGTAATACTCGTACCAGACTCCATTTTCAAAGGATAACCCGTATATGCAGTGCCATTATAGCTGGCTGAGGTCAGTGTTTTGGACTTCTTAAGATTTCCACTGATTATAAAATAATCACTTGTCAATCCGCTCTCTGTAAAACTGTGTACATAACCCGTTCCGGCAACACCACCTGTGCCACCACCGGAGCTTCCGCCGGAATCACCACCCTCTCCGGTACCACTTTCCGAACCACCTCCGGAGCTTGTAGACTCCTTAAACAAAGCCTTAACTACCACATCATTTCCCGGCATTACAAACGTATTGGAAGTAATGGTTACGCCACCGGAAACAACTTCCCATGAGTCAAATTCATACCCTGTGTTAGCGGTTGCTGTGAGAGTTACCTTTGTTCCTTCTGTAGCTGTTGACATATTGGCACGTGCTGTACCATTGCCATCATTCTGAACCGTAACTGTATATACCGGCTCATTGGGATCATAAGCTTCAATGGCAAGAGATGCAATCTTTGCTTCCTTATACTTACCACTTCCTACATCATATCCACTCGACTGAATATAATATACACCCGCAGGAAGATTTCTCACAGTGCCACTTCCTGTAAGAACTCCAAAACCGGATTCATTACAAAGTACCGGAGAATATGTCGCACTATCCTCTTCCATGGTGATATTAACTGCTGTATTTACTGCAAATACAATATCCTGACCTGTTGTACTTCCGCCAACAGTCAAGCTGTCATTGTTAAGTTTCGATACATTAAATACTATGTTATCAACAGTGGTGCTTTTCGCCGTAACATAGGTCTTATTCAAAGCCTGGCTGTAGGGCAGGGAAACAGCCTCACTCGGCATTCTGCCCTCCAAAATAACAGAAGTAGAAACATCCTCCGGCGATACCGGTGTCTCAAGCAGAGGCCCTGTATACGCTGTAATAACCTGTCTGACCTCTGTTAAGTCTTCATGCAACAGATAATTCCCCGAAGCCACATAACCCACACTGGAATCCGTATCAAAATTGGCATATTTACAAGCCGTACTTACCTGAGTACTCTTATCATCTACAACAGTTGCATCATTATCCCCCATACAACTTGTAAAAGAATCCATATAACTCTTAACTGCACCGGAATCAACTTGCACAGGATTCTTACAGTTAATAAATGTATTGTACTCAGAGAAAATGTAAGCATTTGCTCTGGGATTCATACAATAGCTTGTCTGACCCTCAAAAATATTGTTATACATATGAATATTGGCCTGACGGGCAAGGGGCCCTCTGGAATCACAATTCTTCCAATAGTTGTGATGATATGTAAGCTGATACTGCAAGTTATCATCATCTGCCCCTACCAGATTAGTCTTATGATATCCCTCATAATAACAATAACTGTTGGTAAAATACTGTCCACGCTTAAAGTCACACGCACCATCACCGCCATCCTTATCAGACTCCGCCGGATTTGAAATGCTCGGTGCATAAAATGCACAATCATGAATCCAACATCTCTCTACCGGTGCGGTGAGGGTTGAACCCTCCTGTTGACCCTCCATACCCACACAATCTTCCGGAACATTCTTAAATGAAATATTTCTTACCTCGAAGCTCTTACCCGCATCTGTGTCTGATGTCTGGCGAATAAAATGAATCCCCCATCCATCAATTACCGCATCAGAACCAATACCTTCAATGGTAATATTTTTGCCGGACTGCATCCTTGCCATGAATCCATTGTCACCCTCGGAACCGCCGTAATCAATGGAATCATAAGCGGTCAAACCATCCGGTGCAGTTACCGTACCGATAATTCTGACCACAAGAGGTGTTCCATCCTGTGCAAGCTTTTTAATAATTTCTTTATTATCATTCGGCAAACCACCGTTACTGTTTGTGCCGGAACCTGTATCCCTACCGGTAGAGTTTAGGATATGACCAATACCCGTTACTGTTGTACCATCAGAAGAACTAACTGTAACAAGGTCTTTGTTCTCATCCGTAACATAAAGAACAATTGCATTGTCCTTCAAGGTACCATCATCCTTATACGCACCAACACCCTCCGTGTAATTGAAATGTGCGTAACCAGAACGGTCATAATTTCTTACCGTGAGGCTTTCCGTTGTTGCAGTTGCAATCACAGAACCCTCTGCCAAAGCCTCAACCTTAATCGTGCAGTTGCCTGCCGCAAGGCCTACTTCATCTACTCTGTAGACATCCCCGGAATTTCTAATCATTGCACCGTTGATTTCTACATACTCACCCCCATTTGAAGATACATAGGCCTTATAGCTGTCAGCCCCTGAAACAGCTGTCCACTTCGCATAAGCGCCCTCTTCGTAGCCCTTACTCTCCGTAATACTGATATCCGCCGCCCACACTTTCAAAGCAGTCGCATCTGTCAATGGAGAGAGAACCATTGTCAATGCCATAAGCATTGCTACCACTTTTCCAAGTGGCCTTTTCCACAGTTTACTCATTTTTTTGCTCCTTCCCATAAAATACCCCAATACCTCCACTGTTGCACCATGACTTACGCTTCGCTCCATCATGGCTCGCGCACATTATACCATCTTGCCTATCGGCTCGATGAAGACATTCGCCTTATAGAGCTCCTTATGCACGCACGAAGCTCTGCAAAGCTCATTGTACCATACTTTACTGGCTAATCCAATACAAATTCATGTAATTTTGGGCATCTTTCTCGTTTAAATTGTATTTTTCTATAAGCTTATCTAACACATATTCATAAGACGCATCCAACTCCTGGCAGGTAGTAACCAACGCTCGGATGCCTTCTTTGATACCCTTATTAATGTACTTCTTCCTAATTTCTTCTACCGCTATACACATATTGA
>CAYOGM010000204.1:0-3221 GCA_964403595.1 uncultured Acetatifactor sp.
ACCTCATCGATAATGGCATAGTTCAAATCTCTTAAAACCAGCTGCTCCTTGTAGATAACCATATTGTCACGCAGATAGTCAAAGCCCAGCTCATTGTTGGTGACATAAGTAATATCACAGCGGTAAGCCTCCTGACGCTCCTCACTGGTCATACCGTTCAAAACCACACCAACCTTAAGGCCTAAAAATTCATGAATCTGTCCCATCCACTCCGCATCACGCTTTGCCAGATAGTCATTGACAGTAACAACATGAACACCCTTTCCTTCCAGCGCATTCAAATATGCAGGAAGTGTGGAAACCAAAGTCTTACCTTCACCGGTACGCATCTCTGCAATACGTCCCTGATGCAAAATAATACCGCCAATCAGCTGCACACGGTAATGCTCCATATTCATAACACGCTTACCAGCCTCGCGGACAGTTGCAAACGCCTCAGGAAGCAAATCATCCAAGGTTTCTCCCTCAGCCAGTCTCTTTTTGTATTCTTCTGTCTTCGCCTTCAGTTCATCATCAGAGAGTGCCTGCATGGTAGGGCGCAATGCTTCAATCTTATCCACGATAGGAGTTATACGCTTCAACTCTCTGCTACTATGAGTACCAAATAATTTCTCTGTTAATTTCATTTCGTTTCCTTACCAATCTGCGCCCGATTCTCTGACGCGAATTAACCATATACACGGTCCAAACAGTATTCTAACAGATTTGATTGTCAGATTCAACCTTTCATTGCTATTTCTGCCATAAACAATTTCTAAACTTTGTGTAAATTATACACTTATTGCTTGAAAAAACGTCACTTTTGTAAATTGACAGAACATTTTATAAAAAAGTATAATATATACGACGTACTATGATTATTGTACCTGTCTCTAAGAATAACATGCGAGGTCAGCAACCATGAAAAGACTTTCTACCATGCAACTGCTTCCGGGAATGATTGTGGCCCAGGACGTCCTTGGCTATGACCGCCAGATGCTCATGTCCAAGGATACAGTTCTCACAGACAGATTAATAACGAAGTTGGATTTATATGGTATTCTTACCATTTTGGTAGAGGATGCACCGGTGCAAAACGAAACATCGATTCCGCCTGATGAAGGCGATGCCGGACCTTCCTACGCCCAGCGCATTCAAAGCTCTCCTATCTTCAAGAAATTCAAGGCAGATTACGAACTCAATGTAGATTCTTTCAAAAATGCACTGAATGCCGTAGTGGAACGCAACATTGAACTGGATGTCAATACGCTGCTTCAAAATACTTTGGATATGATTGCCGCCGGCAAAGGACAGATTGGTATTTTGGACATGTTGCAAAACATGCGCGAATATGATGATTCCACATTTACGCACTGTCTGAATGTGGGTCTTATTTGCAATGTACTTGCCACATGGCTCAAATTCCCAACCGAAGACATCAAGATGGCTACAGCCTGCGGACTCTTCCATGACATCGGCAAGCTCATGATTCCCCACTCCATCATTACCAAACCCGGCAAGCTGAACTCCCATGAATATGCCATGATTCAGAAGCATCCCATCATCGGCTATCAGCTTCTTCAAGCCCAGAGCGTGGATGACCATATTCGCAACTCCGCCCTGATGCATCACGAAAGATGCGATGGCAGCGGCTATCCCATGCGACTTTCCGGCATGGACATTGACCCTTATGCCCGCTTGGTTGCCATTGCGGATGTCTATGGTGCCCTTTCCGTGTAATTGAGATTTTTGAACAGGAAGGCTTTGAAAAATATGATGTAGAATATCTTCTTACTTTCCTGGAGAATGTAGTTAACTCCTACATCCGCAACCGATGCCTGCTAAATGATGGCAGGGAAGCAGAGATTATCTTTATCAACAAGGATAAGCTATCCCGTCCCATGGTGCGTAGCGGTGAGAACTACATTAATCTGGCCGACACGCCCGATTTATTCATCACGGAAATTCTCTAAATTTATAATCGTGAAAAGACTTTTCACATGTAACAAGGATGGAAATAACTATGCCAACTACTTCAACAACTTTGGAGCTCTACATAAACCGGCAGGACTGCCCTAATGGAGCGCCTTCATTTACTACAGTAAGCGAGGCACTCGATGCATTGGACAGTCTTGCCCCTCTTCCCAAAGAAATTACAGCTAGTCTTGAACAGGACAAAGCTTTCCCTGCTCCCGACCATAACATAACACCCGCAATTTTACATATTGGACCGGGAACCTACCGTGAGCAGTTGATTATTACACGTCCCAAGGTGACCTTTGAGGGCACGGGCTCCGATACCGTAATTGTTTATGGTCTGAGTGCTCAGGAAATAATGCCGGATGGCGAGAAACGCGGAACCTTCCGCACCGCCAGCGTCCGTATTGATGCACCGGACTTTACTGCCCGGAATCTGACCTTCCAAAATGACGCAGGTTTCGGCCACACCGTAGGTCAGGCACTGGCTCTCTACGTGGATGCGGATCGTTGCTGTTTTGAGAACTGCAAATTTCTCGGCAGTCAGGACACTCTTTTTACCGCTCCCCTTCCCCTAAAGGAAGCACAGCCCGGCGGTTTCAAAGGTCCCGGTGAACTTAAACCCCGCATCATGGGCAGACATTTTTATAAGGATTGCTTTATTCAAGGCGATGTGGACTTTATTTTCGGCAGTGCCACCGCCTGGTTTGAAAATTGTGAAATTTTCTCCAAATTACCCGGGAATAAAAAGCCCCCCGAAAGCCCTGATGACGAAGTCTGCTACAGCTTTGTAACAGCAGCCTCCACTTTCAAAGATGTTCCCTATGGCTATGTATTCAACAACTGCCGTCTTACCAGTGACTGCCCTCCCCATACGGTATATTTGGGCAGACCTTGGAGGGAATTTGCTAAGACCGTGTTTATCAACTGCGAGCTGGGCGAGCACATTCATCCCTTGGGATGGAATGACTGGAACAAGCCCCACGGCCATTTTTTCTACGCAGAGTACAACTCTACAGGCCCCGGCGCAGCACCGGATAAGCGCGCTGACTTCTCCCACCAGCTTACCGAAGCAGCTGCGGAGAAATATACTATTGAAAATGTGCTGGACGGCTGGAGTCCTGCATAAACACCAATATCCTATGGGAGTCACTTCATCACGAAGAGGCTCCCATTTTTTTGTCACCAAATAAACGTTTTAGAGGTTCCTTGGGCATATGCAGAAAAAACGAGCTCTGCTGCCCAAAATATAGGAAGAATCTGGG
>CAYOGM010000205.1:0-3023 GCA_964403595.1 uncultured Acetatifactor sp.
CGCGAACACAATGAGCCAAGCGGCTGCGAAGCAGACATTTGGCGAATGTGCGCGATCCATGATGAAGCGAAGCAGAATCATGGTATAGTCTACGCGAACACAATGAGCCAAGCGGCTGCGAAGCAGACATTTGGCGAATGTATTTTGTTTTGAGGGTATGAAAATGAGCAAAAAGCTGACGTTTTATTCCAGACTATATTTTGGCGAAGGCATGAAAGACCAAAAAAAGGACAAAATAAAAAAGATGCTGATTAAGAAACCGTTGTTCGCAGGTGTCTATGTACTTACATTTGCCTCCAACGATTCTGATCAGTTGGAATTCTTTGATGCCAAGCAGCTGGCTCAGCCTTATTATGCCAAACATCCGGTTCAAATCATCGGCATTGCCAAAGACTATACCGATGCCTTGCAACTGGTGACACAGATAACACAGGAATGCATAAACACACGAGGAGACTGCAGGTTGAAGGAGTACCTGATATGCTAAGTATAATTCTAAAAATTCTCAGCATTCTGGGAATCATATTACTGGTGCTTCTGGGATTGATTCTGCTCATCCTTTTGTTGGTATTGTTCTTTCCGATATGCTACCGCATCAAAGCTGACAAGCGTATGGCTCCGAATAATAATCAGAACTCCGAAGCGTCAGCGTCCGAACAACTAATAAAAGCCGATGCAAAAGCCTGGTGGTTGTTTGGATTACTCCGGGCAAGATATCAATATCCCGCTCCCGGAACATTGAAGGTGAAATTTTTATTTTTTACTATATATGATTCAGGAACGGATTCAAATAATGATTCCAATACAGATTCCACCGAAGATTGGGAGCCGGAAGCAAAATCTGATTTCACCGACAAAGCTTCTGACGCCGATAAAAAAAGGAACAATACGCAAACGGATTCTTCAGACCAATCCGACAGTCAGAAACAAACTGTTGCTTCATCAGACAATACGGTATCGGACAACTCTTCAAAGACACCAGCCGATGATAAGGTGTTACAGGAAGAGCAGCCTGTTTTCTCAAACAGCAATCTATTTGACAAAATACAGTACACAATCAAGAAATTATATGATAAAATAAAAAAGGTATTTACCAAAATAAAAGAAATATGTGACAACATAGCTTACTACAAAGAAATATTGTCAGAGGAAGACACAAAAGTGCTGTTAAAGCATGCCCTTATGCGACTGGGTAAAATCTTAAAAAGTCTTCGGCCCCGCAAGCTTCGTGCAAACATTTGCTACGGAGCAGACTCTCCCGACACCACCGGTTATGTATGTGCATTTTATGGCATGATTGCACACCATCTGGGCAAACATGTAATATTTACACCCGATTTTGAAAAGGAGATATTCGAAGGGAACGTATATGCCGCAGGGCATACTACTGTATTTTTGATTCTTTGGAATCTTTTAATGATTCTCAAAGACAAACGCTTGTGGGAGCTTCGCGATAAGTTAAATAAAGAAATATAAACCTCACTTAAGTATTTCAAGAAATTAAAACATAAAACAATGCGCAAAAAGCGCGGAAATGGAGTAAATATGACAAACAATCAAAATGATTTTCAGGGCGTAGTTGAATCACTTTTAAAGGGTATGAACAGTGTACTTTCTGCCAAAACAGTGGTTGGCGAAGCAACTACTGTTGGCGATACTATTATTTTACCTTTGGTAGATGTTACTTTCGGCGTAGGTGCAGGTGCCGGCAATAACAACCAGAAGGGTTCTGCCTCCGGCGCAGGTGGTTTGGGTGGTAAAATGACCCCCAGTGCAGTGCTTGTTATCAAAGATGGCTCTGTAAAGCTTGTAAACATCAAAAATCAGGACACTGTAACCAAGATTCTTGACATGGTACCTGATTTGGTTGATAAATTTACTCAGCCCAAAGAAAATGAACCTGAAATCATGACCGACGAAGAAGTGGTGGATATTGCATTTCCAGAAGCATAAACATAATGTCAAATCCCCCGAAGCTATTGCATATATTAATGCAAGACTCATTACATGCAGGCATTGTATTTCATGAAGAAACTCATTGGTCTGGCCTCTTGTCTGATAGCTTTGGGCATGCTTTTGATGATAATTACGAACAACCGTCTGGTAGGTCTGATTATTGTCATGTTATTGCTTTTTGTAGGTTACAATTGCCTTTGTGGCGACTAAGAGGTACTTGAAATGATTGATTGGGAAGAAATCATAAATACAGAGAGTACAGAGGAATTAAAGGAAGCCAAGCTTTGGCTCTTTAAAGAGCAGATGCGCCTTGAAAAGGAACGTCAGGAATTGGATGATATCAAGGATAAATTCCTTAAAGAACGAGCATCCTTTATGAGTGAAATGAATACTTTGAATCGGAAAAGTGTCATGGAGCGTAAGCGTCTTAAGGAGGAGAGTCTGTTTTTTGACAAAAAAATGCAGATTCTTCAAGACGGATTTCGTCAATTGGAGGTTGACCGGCGAAAATTAGAACAGGATCGCAGGAATTTCGAAATAGAACGGGAAGTTCAGACCAGCCGAAGTTCTGTGGATTACTATGGGGAAGGCTCAATTATAGAATTATTGTTCCGCAATGCAACAAATCCCCTGGCTTTACGAAAGCGGTACAAAGATTTAATTAAAATTTATCATCCGGATAATATTGCCGGAGACGAAGAACTGGTTCAAATGATTAACAGAGAATTTGCACGCCGCAGGAGAGAAGAGGCTTAAATTTGTACAGAAGATAATGGAAACGAAAAATGGCTCCGACGAAATGTCGGAGCCGATTTGTCTGTTAAGTAACAAATGAAAAAGCAAATACAATAGAAAATTCATAAAATGTATTGTCTATTGTCATGAATTAAGCACGCTCAACTTTACCGGACTTTAAGCAGCCGGTGCACACATGCATTCTCTTTGCTGCGCCGTTTACCTTGCATTTTACGCGTTTCACGTTAGAGTTCCAAATCGCGTTGCTTCTTCTATGAGAATGGCTTACATTATTACCGAAATGAACGCCTTTACTACAAATTTCACATTTT
>CAYOGM010000206.1:0-3012 GCA_964403595.1 uncultured Acetatifactor sp.
ACGCTGGTGGTCTTCTATAGAAACGCCACAGATGGAGTTGGAGAAGTATATTCCTATTGCACTTGAGCGGATGAATTATAGGGGGATTGAAGAATGAAAAAAGTAATTTTTCATGGTCCGGTGGGAAACGAATTATTAATAACGGATATGAGTGCTCTGAAGAGAGATGTTATTGATAATTTTGATATGTTTTGGATGCAGGGAAGCGGAGACGGCTACATAGAGTATTTTATTGAGGATAAAAGAATTTCAATACTTATGTTGGGGCCGAACATCGAATATGGTTTATATTTGCACTATATTGATGAAGTGAATAGGGTGGATTTGTTGTCTCTTAATGATGAAGAAAACCTGAATGAAGTTGCAGAAACCGCAGATGAAATATACGCTTCTATTGGTTTGTTTTTGCCCAAAGAGGAAGCATGGGAAGGAATACAATTTTTTGTGGAAACAGGCAAGCCGCTACAAAGTATAAAATGGATTACACCGGATGATATTCCGGAAACCGGGAATTGGTAGTTGGAGGTTAAGTACATGGGAATGATTGCATGTTATCAGATGGCAACAGCTGAACAGATTGGTATGTTACAGGGAATGGATGCAGAAGATTTGTTTGAGACAGTCGAAGAATTACAGGAAGACGCAGATGTGTTAGATATTGACAAAATGTGGGATGGTTTACATTTTCTACTCACAAGTGCTTCTGCAGCAGAGCCAATCAAAAATAATGCACTAAGTGAAGCGATTGTGGGAAAAGATGCTTTCTTTGAAGAAGAGGATGTAGAATTTATTGCTTATACTATGCCGGAACATGTTAAGGAAGTTGTAAAAACGCTGGAGACTTTTGATATTGTAAAAGCAATTGAACAGTATGATCCTAAGCAATTTGCGGAAGCAGGAATTTATCCTAATATATGGATGCATGAGGACAGTCTTATGAAGAGCGGGACAAAATGATAAGCATGACAGTGGGCAGTGAGCTGATGAGGAGCCTGGCGTGAATGGAAAAATACTGAGTATATTGACAAGGAGCTTATTATGAAATGGGAAGAATATGAAAGCAATTTTGAAGCGCAAACCAAGCGATTGATTGTGCTTGTAAAAGAAAATATGACATCTATGTTATGCCTGAATAATCAACAGGAATGGCTGGATGGTGAAATAGAGCTTCTTGGTTATGTTGATCTTTCCACGAATGAATTAGTTGAAGGATGTGGTAAGCTTGTGTGGCCTGTATTTGAGGATGAACAAAAAGCATTCAGTATGTTTGAGGGTGAATCGGTTTATTTAGTTGAAGCAAGACAGTGGTGTGGCAATGGACCACAAATAGAAGATGTTTTTGGTTTTAGTGTACATGATAAAAATGAGTTTTATGTAACTGGTATTATAGAAAAGAATTATAAACATGCTGGCTTGGAAGCGCTTTTGAGAGAATACCAGAAGCCAATGACAATCGAGGATTCGCAAATTGGAACTTTAACATACAATCGAAGTGCTGAGTGTTTTGAAGGTAAATTTGTGTGGGGAGAAGAAACGATAGAACTGATTTTAGATGTTCAGTTGAGTAATAAAAGTAGCTTAACAAAGGCAAAAAAATATATGAAGCAATTTGTAAATAATCTAGATGATTGGAACCAAGAAATGAGAAAGGAAGCAGATATGAAATTGCTTGAAAAAGCAAAGGAATGGTCGGAAGACGGAATGCTGCAGGAAAGCGAAATATTCAGTAGAATATGCTTGCGCTCCATATCTATGACTGCAAGTGGAAAATTCACAGCTATATATGATGACGATAACATATTTGCAGGTCATAATATATGGATTGATGGTTCAGTACAAAAAGGGATAAAAGATGTGAGTTTTCAATAGACGCTACTTGTGATGAGAAGTGGGATGGACAGTTAGTTGAAAAGTTCCCTAAAATAATATTGATAATTAGGGAACTTTTTTGGTATAATACAAAACAGAAAGTTCCCTAAGAGGTGGTATGATGAGCGCTAACTATTCTGAAATTCAGGAATTATTACAACAACGGGCAGATTTTCAGGCAAGACTAAATTTAATTCCTTATGATGGAAATCCGGAGATAAAAGAACAAGGTGGGTCGAAATATTTGTATATGCGCAAAAGAGTGGCTGGAAAGCTGACGTCCACTTATGTTGATGCATATTCGGTGGAATTACATCAATTACTATTACGAAACGCAAAGGAAGCAAAAGACTTAAATAAAGCAATTCGTAAAATCAATAAGGAATTAGTGGCTCTTGGCTATGAAGATAAGGAGTTACCGGTCAGAATAATAGAGAATTTGGAATTTGCCAGAGCAAATATGAAGTCCAATATTTATGACCAGGCAGTTTTGGAGGGGGTTGCTACTTCGTTTCCGCAGACGGAGGATATTATTGAAAATGGCAAGGTAAATGGTGTCTCGGCAACAGATGTACAGAAAATTCTGAATCTAAAGCATGCATGGGAGTTTATCCTAGATAAAGATGTTATTCAAAGTGAAAGCAATTATTATATGTTGTGCCATATTGCAAAGCTGGTTAATGAAGGCTTCTTTTATGATGGCGGGCGTATTCGGGGAATTCCGGTAACAATCGGGGGAAGCAGTTATGTCCCGCCCCTTCCCATTGAGTCTGTCGTAATTACAAAAATCGATGAGATTAGAACACAAAAGAAAGAACCGGTGGATATTGCGATTGAGTTGTGTCTCTACTGTATGAAAACGCAGGTGTTTAAAGATGGGAACAAGAGGGCGTCTGTTATTTTTGCTAATCATTATTTGATTGCGCATGGTATGGGATTTATAGTAATACCGGAAAAGGATGTACCTGAATTCAAGAAACTATTAGTATCATATTATGAAGGTATGCCGATAGAGAATATCAGTAGTTTTATGAAAGAAAGATGTTGGAAAAATTTTAGCGCATGACGTGGTGATATGAAAAAAGGACCAACCCTTTCGGGTCAGCCCTTTCATTTCGTTTAACTGTTCAATTAAGCTACTAC
>CAYOGM010000207.1:0-3012 GCA_964403595.1 uncultured Acetatifactor sp.
CATGACGCATCTGAAGCTCTCGCTCTTTCTCATCCACGCTGTCCTCTAAATCAATCACTGCCTGCATCTTGCTCTCATCACTGTGGGCAAACATGGCGATGGAATACTGGATAATCTTATTAACCATCTCCATCATCTCACCCAGCTCTTTCTGAGCTTCTTTACTGATATTGACACCGGTCTCCTTACGCTGCTTGGCTGCATCTGCCACATTCTCTGCATGGTCACCGATACGCTCAATATCATTTACTACATGGAACAGGGCACCAATGCTCTTTAAATCCTCAATGGGCAAAGTAGACTGATTGATTTTAACCAGATAATCCGTAATGGATTTACTCAGGAAATCAATATTCTTCTCTACTTCATAAACCTCTGCAATATCTGCATCATCAAGAGTGACCAAGGCATTCATGGCACGATTTAAGTTGTCGCTGGCCAAATCTGCCATACGCTCCAACTCCTTGATAACCTCAACCACTGCTGTCGCAGGGTTAAATACCACCTTTTCACCAATAAACTCAAGCTGATAACTCTCTCTGTAACCAACCTTCTTGTCCTCTCCGGGCACACACTTCTCTGCCAGACGTACCAGCCAGTTAGAGAAAGGAAAGAGCATGATTACCTGTGTCACCTTAATAATCGTGTGGGCATTTGCTACAAATCTTCCATTGTCTGCGGAAATAGACTGGATTGCCGCAACCACCTGTTCCTCCGCAATCATGAGTACAATGTACATCAATACAGTACCGATTACATTAAACCAAAAATGAATCAACGCAGCACGCTTCGCTTCCTTCTTACCAGAAAGAGATGCAATCATAGCTGTTCCACAGGAACCAATATTACAACCCATAATAATATACAGACAAATGGGCAACTCCAACAAATTCTGAGATGCCAACAAAAGCACAATACTTACCGTCACAGATGAACTTTGAATAATAGCCGTAATAACCACACCCACAAAGGTTGCCGCAAAAGGATTTCTCAAGGAAGCAAGCAAATCCACCACAGCAGGCAAATCTCTCATAGTTCTCATGGCATCAGACATGGTTGCCAGACCTACGAACAAAATACCAAAACCAATAATCGTCTCTGCAAGATGCTTCACATTCTGCTTCTTGCTCATCATTGCCAAAAGTACGCCAACAAGCAAAATTACCGGCGCATATTCGGAAAGATTAAAGGATACCAACTGAGAAGTAACCGTAGTACCGATATTTGCACCCAGAATCACGCCAGCTGCCTGATACAGATTCATAAGTCCTGCATTTACAAAACTTACTACCATGGACGTACACGCTGAGGAAGACTGCACAATTCCGGTAAATATAATACCTACAATCATTCCTACAAAACGATTGGTAGTGAATATTTCCAACACCTTACGCAGCTTGGCACCCGCCACTTTCTCAATAGAATCACTCATCAAAGTCATTCCATACAAGAAAAGACCTAATCCGCCACACAGAGAGATTATCATTGTTACAACTTGTTCTGTACTCATTTTCACTTTTCCTTTGCATTATTATAATTCATACAATTTTCCTTATATATTGTACGAAAAAAACGTGGAACTGACAACCTTATTTTTACATGATTTTTACTTTGTTTTACATATTTTTTGTGTTATTATTCCACCGTGAGACAATACATATACCATTTTGAATCAACTTTTACCCTATTGATATTCACTTTTTTTCGTAACACACGCTAATCCGTAATAAGAAAACACTTGCATCACTTTTGCACATCTCAAATCAGTGTTCATATCACTTCCCAAATAAAAAGAAACTGTCCTTCCATTAGAAAGTTTACACTGAAAATGTCCCTGCATCTGTGGAACATGACTTACTCCTGCCTGAGAAGAATACATGGTCTGATGATAATGGATATATTGAAAACTCAACTCTTCTATCATATTGCGCGGAATTACCATCAAATCATTTACAATTCCTTGTATATATCCCCCCTGCACCCCACAGGATTTACAAAAAATATAATTCTCCGTAAGCACAAGCTCTTTCGAATAATATAACAGTCCATTTTCCAAATCACGTTTTAAAAGCTTCAGAAAGGGAATCTCGTCCTCTTCCGGAATATCAATAAAAACCTCCGTATTGTTCAAAAGAATTTCTACCATGGGCCGATTCATCCAGCATCTTCTCAAAATATATTTTTCCATAGCCAACACAGATAAACCTACCGCCGCTATCACTCCTACAGCACTCATATTAGGCAGATGTCCTGCAAACGCCGACACTACCAAGAGCAACAAATCAAAGCCTATTATGCAATATCCGATGGTTTTCCACACAATACCTGCGGTATGGGTTTTCATATCATGTAGGACAAATTCCAAGTCAGGCTTCTTGTCCTGATAAAATCCACTGACACCGGGAACAAAAACCTTTTTTTCCTCCCTTTGACGCATCCATTTGAAAAAACGGCCTATTCCTTTGCTTAAAATCACCCCCGCCCCAATGGCAATCAACCCCATAAGAGTACTTTTGATTCTTCCATTGGTGGGAATTCCCTGAATTTCTCTGTAGATATCATAGACCAAAAGAACAAGGCAGAAACTGCCTATTCCATAAACAAAAAAATAATATCTGAAAGTACTGAATTTCCGCTTACTCTCATATCGTTTTTTATTTTTGTCCGAATCGCTCATTTATCCCCCTCACCAAACAATAAACCGATTACTTATCCCAATCCTTAGGGATTCTTCCTTTCTTGCGCTCAGGCGGACCTTTATACGTAACCGCCCAAATAAACAATACTGCTATTCCGATAATTCCTGTACAAAATAATATAAGTGCTATTGCTATGCGCTGCTCCTGCACAGCCTCTATTTCCTTATTGTATGACATCCATCGTTTAGATGCATCAATCACATTTAAGTAACGTTTGTCCCAATCATGCTTTAACCCTAATTCAAATATCATTTTGGCTACGTCAACATCCTTTTCGTCAAGCCATAAATGCGATACTTCCCCACAGGGTAAC
>CAYOGM010000208.1:0-2988 GCA_964403595.1 uncultured Acetatifactor sp.
ATGAGGAGAGTGCAGAGGGAGGAAAATTGCTTCCTCTGGATGCCGCTAAATTAGTGTCTCGCAAGACAGTTAACGATTTGGCTGAGAATGGTGCACAGGTGAAAAAGCGTCACAAAATTGCGGTGATTGGCCATAACGCAGAGCATTGTCATGCAGGTGGAGGCGGAAGTGCCGAGATTAAGGCTTTGTATGAGATTTCTCCGCTGCTGGGTCTGAAAATGGCTTTGGGGGGCAATGCAGACATTTCCTATGCCCAGGGATATTATATTCCCGGCAAGAAGAGTGTAAACGAGGTCAACTGGCAGGAGGCCAGTCTGGAGCGTCAGGTGATGGGGCAGGAAAATTCTGACAGCCCGGAGCAGATTGCACTTCGTAAGGAGATTGAAGAGAACCGTAAGAAACTTTTGGAAGAGGCCTGTGGGCTGGCGAAGGAGGCAGATACCGTTATCTTTGTGGGCGGGCTGAACCACGATTATGATGTGGAGGGCAGAGACCGTGCAGATATGAAGCTTCCTTATGGGCAGGATGAGTTGATCGAGGAACTTTTGAAGATTAATCCTGACACGATTGTCATTATGGTGGCAGGTTCTCCTGTGGAAATGCCTTGGAGGGACAAGGTGAGGGGACTTATCTGGTGTTATTATGCCGGTATGGAGACCGGTACTGCTTTGACAGAGGTTCTGCTGGGAAAAGTAAATCCTTCCGGTAAGCTGCCGGAGACTTTTCCTGTACGTTACGAGGATACTGTGACCTACAAGAACGGTCAGTTTGGCAGAGAAGATGTGGTGGAGTATCAGGAGGGCATATTCGTAGGCTATCGCTATTATGAGAAGGAAGGTGTAACGCCTGCATATCCTTTTGGGTATGGAATGTCTTATACGGAATTTGCACTGGATAATCTGACACTGGTGTCAGCACGGGCTGAATCTGTTACGGTGTCGGTAGATGTTCGCAATGTGGGAGAAAGGGCAGGAGCAGAGGTTGTGCAGTGCTATGTAGCCGATTGTGAGTGTAGTGTGGAGCGTCCGGTGAAGGAGCTGAAGGCTTACAGTAAGGTGTTTCTACAGCCCGGTGAGTGCAAGACGGTAACTTTGACTTTGTCTCACGAGGCATTTGCGTTCTATGATGTACAGTGTAAGGATTTCAAGGTGGAGCCCGGTGAGTTTGAGATTTATGTGGGGACTTCCTCTGATAAATGTAAAAAGCTGCCCGTGCAAGTGAGTTTGTAAGGGATATGCTGCCTGTGGCAAGGGAATCTCTTCAAATATATCTTGACAAACAGTAGATTTGTGATATAGTTCTAAATGCGAATGGTTTGCATTTGCGTTTAGAACTATTTTTGTTAAACGGTGTTTAAGTCCCGGCTTTCGGGGACAGTAAGAATGGAGATTGTTATGTTTCATACTCATACACATGATTGTGCGACAATTCACGGTGGCGAAGTTTCGCTGGGATATGCCATTGAGCATGCGTTGGAACACACTTTACAGGAAAGTCTTTTGGTAATATTGGTTTTGTTTATCACTTATCTGGTGATGGAGTGGCTGGAGCATCGAACCGGCAATAAGGTGCAGAAGGTGGTGCAGAAGGCAGGAAGCCTGGGACCGGTTATTGGGGCGGTGGCAGGTGCGGTGCCTCAGTGCGGTTTTTCCACGGCTGCATCCAATCTTTATGCAGGCAGACTGATTTCCATGGGAACGTTGATAGCCATTTATCTGTCCACCTCTGATGAGATGCTACCGGTGATGATTTCTGCCAAGGCACCTGCTCAGCTGATTGGTGGTGTGCTGCTGACCAAGATTGTTGTGGGCATGGCGGCAGGATTTATCATCGATTTTATTTTCCGCAAAAAAAAGGAGGATCATGACCATATTCATGAAATTTGTGAGCAGGAAGAGTGTCATTGTGATTCCGGTGTGTTCCGCTCTGCGCTGAAGCATACGGTGCGGGTGGGTGTGTTTATTCTGCTGGTGAGTTTTGCATTAAATCTGGTGTTAGCGCTTCTGGGTGAGGATGTACTGGCCGAGTTTTTGTTGAATCGTCCTGTGCTGGGTCCTGTGTTGGCTGGTTTGGTAGGACTGATTCCTAACTGTGCGGCATCTGTGGTGATTACGGAGCTGTTTCTTGAGGGCGTCATCGGCCTGGGTGCTATGATGGCGGGACTTTTAGTAGGCGCAGGCGTGGGACTTTTGGTGCTGTTCCGCGTAAATCATCATCGCATGGAAAATTTTAAGATTGTAGGAATTTTATATTTTATTGGAGTTTTGGTTGGAATTGTGATAGAATTTATTCCGATATAGGAAGTTAGAATCGGAAAATTGGTTATAATATAATCAGTGAAGGGAGGAAAGGGCATGGAATATCCCAAGGGAATTAAATGGACAAAGCAGCGTAAATGCGTTTATCAGATACTTTCTGAGGCTAAGGAGCCCCTTTCTGCCCATCAGATTTATCATCAGGCATTGCAGATGGTGCCGGAGGATACCTATGCGCTTTCTACCGTTTACCGTATTCTGGCGGCATTTGAGGAAAATGGTCTGGTAAATAGTACTACCTGGATGGGTGATGATACGGTAGTGTATGAGTTGGAAAAGGGTGAACACAAACATTTTGCAGTGTGTCTGGAATGCCGCAAGCGTATTCCTTTGGAAAATTGTCCTTTTTCGCTAGGGCATGAGCATGCCGCGTGTGACCATGATGATTGTGACTATGACCACCATCATGAATCGGATGCAGCACTCAAGGATTTCACTGTGACAGGTCATAAAATTGAGCTCTACGGATATTGTAGCAGCTGCAATAAAGGCCAATAAAACCGTCGCTAATTGACACTAAAATCAAAAAAATTAATTTTTTTAAAAAAATTTCAAAAAAAGGGTTGCATTTCATAAAATGATGTGATATATTAATTCTTGCGTTAAGGAAAGCGCAAAAAAATGGACCGCTAGCTCAGTTGGTAGAGCACCTGACTCTTAATCAGGGTGTCCA
>CAYOGM010000209.1:0-2900 GCA_964403595.1 uncultured Acetatifactor sp.
CTCTCCCCGGCGTACGGAAGGCCACATCTCAATAGTTCTTTTTGCATCTGCACCTCTGGTTCTGGCATCACGCACCATACGTCTCAAGAGTCTGCCATCTGTGGTGGGAATACGATTGTGTCCATCAATATTCACAGTGGTCAACGCGCTGATATAAATCTTAAACTTGCTCTCCTTAGGCAGTGCATAAGACATCTTATCATTCAGTCCGTGAATGCCCTCCAGCACCAAAATGTCATCGGGGCCCAGCTGCTTGTAATTGCCCAGATACTCCCTCTTACCAATCTTGAAATTGAAGGTAGGCAGCTCCACACGCTCACCTGCCAGAAGCTTGCACATATCCTCATTAAACTTCTTGGTGTCCAGAGCCTCCAGACATTCAAAGTTATAATCACCATTTTCATCTCTGGGGGTCAGCTCTCTGTCCACAAAGTAGTCGTCCAACGCAATGGGATGAGGCACCTTACCCAAAGTTCTAAGCTGAATGGACAATCTGTGGGAAAAGCTGGTCTTACCGGAGGAGGACGGGCCTGCAATCATGACAAATTTTACACCCTCACGATTTACAATTTCCTTGGCAATTTCACCAATCTTACGCTCCTGCTCAGCCTCCTGCATCAAAACAAAATCACTCAGGGAACCCTTACAAATTTCATCATTCAAGTCACCAACATTCACAATGCCGATTTTGCTTCCCCACTGCTCAGAAGCAGTCAAAGTCGCAAACAGCTTCTTCTGCTCTTTAAAAGGTGTAACCTCCTTGGGATTCTTCTTTGTTGGCAAAAGAAGCATAAATCCATGTTCATAATTGATTACGTCAAAGCAGTCCACATATCCTGCATTGGGCATCATATACCCATAATAATAGTCGTAATAGCCATCAATCTCATAGATATTCACCTGAGAATTCATACGATAATGGAACAACTTTTCCTTATCCTTCATCCCCTGTCTCTTGAACAAATCCATTGCTTCATCCAAAGGGCAGGTACGTTTCATAAAGGGCTTTTCTTCCGCTACCAATTCCTGCATACGCGCCTTAATTTTCAAGGCATTCTCTGCTGTTGGCGCAATTCTTTCACCGGGATTCACAAAAGAGCCGTTTCCAACTGCAAACTCCAGCCTGCAATTTCTGGTACATTCCGCTCCAAATACATCAAATACCGCCTTAAAGAACAACATGGTAGCAGTTCTCACATAGGTCTTGTAACCCACATCATCCTTTCGGGTGAAAAATGTCACCGTACAATCCCTGTTAATCTTCTTAAAAAGCTCACGGATTCTGCCATTGGCTGCCGCCGCTACAATCATACCATCATACTGCTTTTGATACTCCTGCACAACAGTCTCATAGGTTGTTCCTCTCGGATACTGTTTCTGTACTCCATTAATTGTCACTGTAACCATGTTTATACCTCCTCGTTAAACATTGCAAGTGCCGTCCGCAAGTCCCCTATTTCCTTTGTATTTTCCTCAAGACTCTGCTCAAGCCTTGCATTACTTCCTATCTCTCCACGATGAGCCAGAAGGTGTTCTCTCACTGTCAGACTACCCGAAAGCCCCCGCTCCAGATATTCCTTTAGTATTGGATGCCGTTTCGCAAGAAGCTGTGCGCCATATTTATCACAAATTCTCTGACAATCCTCTTTTGAAATGTCCGTATTGCATTCCATACCCCATCCATTTTGCATACAGACTGATTTTTCCCCAGTTCCCGGTATCACCCGGAACATAAAATAATACTTGCCATCCTCACAGAGTATATTCTCCTCAGCAACCACAAATCCTTGATTTCTCAAGAAAACCCGAAACGCCTCAAGCTCCGACTGCGGCTGCAGAATCAATTCCTTGAATGAAAATGTCACCTCCCGATGCGCCATAAGAATCCTCTGCATCAAAGGACCACCCATACCGGCACAGATAAGAGTATCCGCCTCCCCTGTCCGATATTTCTCCAGTCCATCCGAAAGTCTGGTATCTATGTAGGCCTCCAATCCATACTCCGCCACATGTTTTTGTGCGGCAGACAAAGGCCCCTTCCTCACATCCCCGGCAATCACGCCGGGGGCAATTCCCTGTTGTACCAGATAGATAGACAAAAACCCATGGTCACAACCTACATCCGCAACCCGGTTGCCCGGTGTCACCATATCTGCCAAAGCCTGCAACCTCTTGGAAAGCTGCACCGGCTTAAGTGTTTTCTTTCCATCCCTGATATCGTCTTTGTAATCCATTAATCCAAATAATCCTTTAACTTGCGGCTACGACTGGGGTGACGCAGCTTTCTAAGCGCCTTGGCCTCAATCTGACGGATACGCTCACGAGTAACATTAAACTCTTTACCCACCTCTTCCAAGGTGCGGGCACGACCATCGTCCAGACCAAAACGAAGTCTCAAAACCTTCTGTTCTCTCTCTGTAAGAGTACCCAAAACCTCCACGAGCTGTTCCTTAAGCAAAGTAAATGCCGCTGCATCAGCAGGCACAGGAACATTGTCATCCTGAATAAAGTCACCCAGATGACTGTCTTCCTCTTCACCGATGGGAGTTTCCAAAGATACCGGCTCCTGACTGATTTTTAAAATTTCACGCACACGCTCCACCGGCATATTCATCTCTTCTGCAATCTCCTCAGGAGACGGCTCTCTTCCCAGCTCCTGAAGAAGCTGACGGCTTACACGAATCAGCTTGTTAATTGTCTCAACCATATGCACCGGAATACGAATGGTTCTCGCCTGATCCGCAATTGCACGGGTAATCGCCTGACGAATCCACCATGTAGCATAGGTTGAGAACTTATATCCTTTTCTGTAGTCGAACTTCTCAACCGCCTTAATCAGACCAAGGTTACCTTCCTGAATCAAATCAAGGAAAAGCATACCACGGCCCACATAACGTTTT
>CAYOGM010000210.1:0-2897 GCA_964403595.1 uncultured Acetatifactor sp.
ACCGTCGCCTGTGCCGGGGTTTGTAGAGTCGTTGCCATCGCCTGCACCAGGAGTTGCAGGGTCACCACCTGACACGTCGCCACCGGTTACATCGCCTGCGCCAGGAGTTACAGGGTCACCACCAGACACGTCGCCACCGGTTACATCACCACCACCTGAACCAGGGTCAGTGGATGTACCTGATGGGATTACATAAATCGCAAACAGGAAAGCCTCTCCATTTCCTCTTGCAATCGAATGTTCTCCCGCTGCAAGATTTTCTATCGTTATTATTCCATTCTCCGGAGTATATACCTGACCGTCTACTGTTATGGTCTTGGTCTCAGTTTCCTGAAACAACAATACCAAAGTACTTGTTGAAACAGTAGTAAATGTAATACTTGTATCAGACTGCATTTTCAAAGGATAACCCGTATATGCAGTTCCATTATAGCTGGCTGAGGTCAATGTTTTGGACTTAAGACTTCCACTGATTATAAAATAATTACTGTTCAATCCATCCGTAGTAAAATCATGAATAATAACTTCTGCATCCCCCTGGGAAGATTCATCCTGCCATTTACCCACAAGAGTCAAATCACTTGTTATCGGACTGGAGAAATCCCACTTGGTATCGCCGTTATACCAGCCAAGAAATTTCACCTTCCCTTCCGGGATAACAGTAGGCGTAGCAGGCTCTGTCACTGTTTGGTAAGCATTTACCTGAACACTACTGGTAGCTTCCCCATTCGCAGGGTCAAAGGTTACTGTATAAACAGAAGTATCAACCACACCACCAACTGACAGCAATTTGGATGTGTAATTGGTACACAATGCCTTCAACTCAGTGTCTACCTCGTAAGAAGTATCGTCCTCTGCATTATTAAATGTCCACTGCAAATCTCCACCGTTCACACGTCCTGCATTCGCCGTTACTACTGCGGGAACTTCTGCAACCGGAGTCAGTACATACTCATAAAATCCATCTGCCGTATCAAAATTGTTATATGTTGTACTGCCTTCCACAGTTTTAACAGTATCAGGTACCGTCTCATTTCTGCTGGCAGCTTCATAAGCATCAAACTCTGTGGTATCATCCCAATCAGTGGACGCATCATCAGTAGCCTTATAGGTCACATAACGGGTTGCACCCTCGATATAATTGCCATAGGCTTTGATAATACCACCAGCCTCGCCAGAGAAGGTACCCTCAGCATCTCCGTAAATATCTGAACCCTGCATAGACGCCAGCATAGGATACTTACAATTTCTAAAATAGTTACTCTCTACAAATACAGAACTTCCCATGGTAGCACCAACACCATATTTGGAATTGCCATCATAATAATTGTTGTAAACATGTACTGTACACGTTCTGATACGAGGATGACGGGAATCAGAGTGGTCAAACCAATTGTGATGATAGGTAATATAATTCTCTGTTGTCTCCTCCTTCATACCCTGCAGATTACACTTTCCGCTGTCCCAGAAATGGTTATAGGAATGGGTGATATAAGTAGACTTCTTGGTATCCAGTGCACCATCACCCTTCACCTGGTCTGCATCACTTCCGGCATCGCCATAGAAGAAGTCACAGTTGTGTACCCAGATATGGTCATTTCCCTGCTGTAAGCCAACATTGTCTCCCTCACTACTGTTACAGTTCATAAAGCCAAGATTGCGAATCTCCACATTAGAAGCGTTCTTTACACGAATTCCCCACCCATTACAGGTAGCATCTTCACCGACACCTTCCAAAGTAATGCCAATAGTCTTTGTATTTTTATTTTCTACAACAATATCACCTTTATCCAACGTCGCCGGATCAGTAACATTACCAATAAAACGAATACAAAGTGGCGTTGTCTCCTTACCCTTTGCATAACCTGCTAATATATTCTGCACACCCACACAAGGATTTGCATCTGCACCAGTCACAGTCAGGCTGACTGTATCCTTCGTCGCATTGGTAACATAAATCACATTCGCATTGTCTTTCAGGGAACCGTCCTCATTATATGCACCGGAGGCAGTCCCATCTACCCACGCATAACCGAAACGGTCATGAGCCATAACGGTTACCTCCTTAGTCGTGGTAGCTAAGGTAGTTGTCCAATTCAAAGACTCATCATAAACACCCGCCTCAATCTGCATGTACCATGTACCTGCAGTCAATCCCAACGCATCTGCTCTCATATAAGAGCCATAATTACGAATCAATTCATCATCCAGCTCTGTCCAAGAGGATTGATCCTGAGACACCTTCACACGATAACCATTTGCGCCATCGACATGTGACCACTCTGCATATGCTCCCTCGGCATAACCACTACTTTCAGTAACAGTTATGGTGACTTCTTCTGCCTGAACAGTATTCATGGATGCAAAATCCGTCAACGGAGATACTACAAGTGCCATTGACAACAGCATTGATGCCACTCTCTTAAGTGGCCTTACCCATTGTTTTTTCATTTTCTTGCTCCTTCTCTTAAATTACCCCAATTCTTCTACAGCTACACTATGGCTCCACTTGGCTCATTGTAACTGCGTACATTGTACCATACTTTACTGGCTAATCCAATACAAATTCATGTAATTTTGGGCATCTTTCTCATTTAAATTGTACTTTTCCTTAACCTTCTCCAATACATATTCATAAGATATATTCAACTCTTGGCAAGTTGTAATTAAAGCTCGTATGCCTTCTTTGATTCCTTCCTTGATGCCTTCTTTGATGCCTTCTTTGATGCCTTCTTTGATGCCTTCCTTGATGCCACGCTCCATGCCGGTCTCAATGCCCTTATTAATGTACTTCTCCCTAATTTCTTCTACTGCTATACACATATTGACTTCTCCTTCCTCTTCTCTGTCTTCCAAGTACTCCAAAATCTCTGTATAATCTGTCATGGTTGCAATGG
>CAYOGM010000211.1:0-2814 GCA_964403595.1 uncultured Acetatifactor sp.
GGATATTCCAACTCTCTAACCACCCACTCATACAAAGGTCTGTGGTCCTCAAACTCCAATGTACAGATAGAATGGGTAATTCCCTCAATTGCATCCTCAATAGGATGTGCAAAATCATACATGGGATAAATGCACCATTCATCACCGGTATTATGATGAGTCATGTGAGCCACACGATAGATAACCGGGTCACGCATGTTAATATTAGGCGCTGTCATATCGATGCGGGCACGAAGCACCTTTTCACCATCTGCGTACTTACCTTCCTTCATCTCCTCAAACAGCTTCAAATTCTCTTCAATGGAACGGGTGCTGTAGGGGTCTTCCTTGCCGGGCTCGGTAAAGCTGCCTCTGTATTCCTTAATCTGCTCAGCAGACAAATCGGACACATAAGCCTTACCCTTTTTAATCAGCTTCACAGCCCCCTCATACATCTCTCCGAAATAATCAGAAGCATAGAACAATCTGTCCTCCCAGTCTGCTCCCAGCCACTGTACATCCGCCTTAATAGACTCAACAAATTCGATATCTTCCTTGGTGGGGTTGGTATCATCAAAACGCATATTAAACTTGCCACCATACTTCTGCGCAAGCGTATAATTTACAAGAATTGCCTTAGCATGTCCGATGTGCAGATAGCCGTTAGGCTCAGGCGGGAAACGGGTATGAACATGATCATAAACTCCTTCCGCCAAATCCTTATCAATTTCCTGCTCGATAAAATTTCTGCTCTCTCTCTCTACTTCCGGATTCTCTGACTCAGACTTATTCATTTCGAGCTCTTTCTCCATGTTATCACTCATTTTATTCAATCCTTTCCTGCCACTTTATTGCCCACTTCATCATAAAGCATATGGAATACATCCCGCTCTACTACAAAAACATTCTGTATATCGTCGGCACTCACCGCAAAATAATCCCCCGGACGCCCCAACATATATTGGGTTTTATCCTCAATTGTAAACACCTTAACACCTCTGTCAAGGGGTTTTGCATAGATTCGTGGCTGTTTTACAGGTACACATGCATATGCATAATCCATCAACATCAAATTCTTGCCGTTGGCGCGATTTTTGATGGTAGGAACATATTCCATCCCAACACCATATTCTTCTATGCAATATCGCTCCTTAGATAAAACGTAACTGTCCAGAAAATCTTTTTTAATCTGTGTATATACCTCTCCCTTATGACCGATGACAACATATAAATCATCATCTACCAATAAATCCACATCACCATTCTGGGTTCGAATGGTGACAGGGGTTCCATGCGGCAGAAACTGATCCACCTCCACATACCCCATGGGAATTGGTTTTTTCTCATACAGCTTCATATCCGTCACATCCGCTTTATATTCTGATGCATAGATAATTTCAAAGCTGTCAAAATACTCAACCATACGATTATTAAAATATCCTTCTGTATGCAGGGTAGGATAGTGCTCTTCATAGAGCTTCATACTGATAAATCCGCCGGAGCGTTCAAAATGGCCACCACCGGAACCTATTTTTTCTGCCAGAAACTCTGCCAGTTCCCTGGCATTTACCTCCTTGATACAGCTTCGCACGGAGAATTTATACCCATCATTTACTTCATTAAATACTACACAGGTCTTTACAACATCTACCTGTAGTACAAAATCACTGATAATTCCTAAAATATTCGGATCACAGGGTTGGGACTTAATCACCGCAAACCCATAATCATCATTAAAGCTATAACGCAGCAGTGCAACACCTGCAATCTCCAACTCCCTCAAAGAAAGATTACTGTTACAGAATTCCGTAATCAGTGTTTTCTCATAAGGTAGCGACTCCCGCATATCCATATCCAACGGATTATAAATCTCGGAAAATTGATTTGTATCTGTGTACAGTCCATAATACAATGCTGTTCCCAGGCCTTCCTCATCCGTTATGACATATCCTGCAGAGGTTAGAAGCTGCCAAACCAATGTAGAACAACTCCCCAGATTGGGACTAATCAAAGATAATTCAACATTTGTTATTTCTCTTTGATGATGGTCTATAATAGCCACCTTATCCGTGGGAATACGAAGCACATTTCCGGCACCATACTGACAATCCACTGTTATGAGAAGTCCCTTTATATGCATATAAGGCACTTCCATGGGGGTGACATACTCTACCGGAAGCTTTAACCTCTCCAGCATTAATTTCAGATTAGATTTCAGAATACGGTTATGTCCGCTATAAATCAACCGTACATCCTTCCCCTTACTCTTAAAATAACAGTACAGTCCATAACCTGCTCCAATGGCATCCGCATCCGGATTATCATGACACTGAATCGTTATTGGATTATATATTTCAAGGTCACTTAATTGCATTCTGTGTATACTCCTGCTATCTCCTAGTGGTGGAACAGTCTGATACCGGTAAATGCCATTACCATATCGTACTTGTTGCAGCAATCAATAACCGCATCATCTCTCACGGAACCACCGGGCTGTGCAATATATTTAACACCACTCTTGTGTGCTCTCTCAATATTATCTGAGAAGGGGAAGAACGCATCAGAACCTACGGTTACATCCTGCATCTGGTCAAGCCATGCTCTCTTCTCCTCTCTGGTAAACTCAGCAGGCTTTACCTTGAAGGTCTTTTCCCACACGCCATCTGCCAGTACATCCATGCATTCATCGCCCATATAAACGTCAATTGCATTATCTCTGTCCGCTCTTCCAAGACCATCTACAAACTGAAGGCCCATTACCTGGGGAGACTGACGAAGGAACCAGTTGTCAGCCTTCTGACCTGCCAGTCTGGTACAGTGAATACGGGACTGCTG
>CAYOGM010000212.1:0-2795 GCA_964403595.1 uncultured Acetatifactor sp.
CCCAGCCCGGAATCAAAGGCCGCTCTTCTTATATTGTGCGGTTTTTGGTATTTACCGAGAATGGTACTTTCAGTGTGGACGGTGTGGATGGTGAGTATGTTGAGAAGGTGGCTTATAAATTCTATCAGTACATACCCAATGTTTTCAAGGACTATGATGTGTTTGAACTGTCCTATCAGTTAGAGGCAATGTATGCCAAGAACCGTCAGGCTTTTCTTGCATTCTATGAAGAAGAGAAAGCAAAAATGGCGACTTTTAGATGAAGTCTTGGGCGGATAAAAATGAGTAGAAGGTGATGGGGTATAAGCCCTATTGGTAAGAAAATCTGCTTAAAAAAGAAAAATATAAAAAGTTGCAAAAATCTATTGCAAAACACCCGAATGAATTGTATTGCAAAAGGAAATGTGCTAAAATACAATAGAAAAACACAAATGGTTGCAAAAATCTATTCAAAAAAAGGGGTGGCGTTATGGAAATTAAACGCGATATTTATTTAAACAAGCTGATAAAAAGAAAGAGTAACGGGCTCATAAAAGTGATAACCGGTATTCGCAGGTGTGGAAAATCGTACTTACTAAACAAGATTTTTTATGAACATTTATTGGAAAGCGGTGTGGAGAAAAGTCATATTATCCGCTTTGCATTTGCTTCTGCAGATGATTTATATCTTATTGGAGAAAGCCTTGAAAGGCTTGAGAAGGAAAAAAGAGGTGTGGATCCGGAAAAATTTATGGCTTATATCCGTGCGCAGATGAAGGAAGAAGGTATGTATTATCTTCTTTTGGATGAAGTGCAGATGCTTGATTGTTTTGAAACGGTATTAAACGGATATTTGCGTAAAGACAACATGGATGTCTATGTGACCGGAAGTAATGCAAAATTTTTATCCAAAGATATTATTACAGAGTTTGCAGGGAGAGGTGACGAAATCCATATGTATCCCTTGAGTTTTTCTGAATTTATGTCCGTTTATCAAGGGGATAAATATGAAGGCTTGTCAGAGTATATGCTTTATGGAGGAATCCCGCTGGTAGTTCTACGGGAAGGGATAAATGATAAGGCTGCAATGCTGAATAATTTATTTGAAGAAATTTATATCAGAGATATATTTAAGCGCAATAGAATCAAAAATCAAGGGGAATTGGAGGATTTACTTAATATTTTATCCTCAGCAATCGGTTCCCTTACTAATCCGGAAAAACTAAAAAATACATTTAGGACAGTAAAGAAATCAAAAATAACTGCAGCCACAATCAAGAAATATCTTAACTATTTTGAGGACTCCTTTTTGATAGAGTCTGCCCAGCGATATGATATAAAGGGGAAGGGATACATTGAGACGCCGAAGAAGTACTATTTTTCAGATACGGGACTCAGAAATGCACGTATTAATTTTCGCCAGTTTGAGCAGACACATCTAATGGAAAATGTGATTTATAACGAACTTCGGATGCGGGGCTATAGTGTTGACGTGGGAGTGGTGCCGATAGCTGAAAAGAATAAAGCCGGAAATGTGATTCGTAAGTATCTGGAGGTTGATTTTATATGTAATATGGGGTCGAAAAGATATTATATTCAATCCGCATATTCTATTCCGGATGAGGAAAAGCGGGAACAGGAAATAAGACCTTTTAGGAAAATAGAAGATTCCTTTAAAAAAATAGTTATTACGAAGGATATTGTAGCACCTTATTACGATGAACAAGGTGTGTTGACATTAAATATCTATGATTTTTTGATGGATCCGGCAAGTATAGAAAGCTAGTAAGATATTGGCGGGGATTTTTCGTTGGTAAATTTCATTGAAGTGTTACTTTGTAAACAAGGGGAAGGTTTGCCAAGTATGATGAGTTCATCGAAACTGAGGAGCGGGAAGATATTTTTATGGCCATGGAACAGATATACAAGGAATGCTTGCAGCATAAAAATCTCATTTCCCTTCGGGAGTTGTTTGATGTGATGGATGGCGAAAGAGATGAGTGGTAGAATACATGCTAGAGAATAAAATGACAAAGAAAGAATTGCAAAAGAAAAAGTCGGAGTGGGATTTTGTTGTAGTAGTAGGTTTTCTGTTCTCCTTTTTGATGGTAGGAATACTTGTTTTACAAATATGTGCATCTTTGATCCCACAAATGTCTGCAGATGCAACGTTCACACTTTATGATGTAAAAACAATACAAACGTCAACAGGTAACGGAGGATACAAAACGACATTTTACTATAAAGCTGAGTTTGTAGATCAAAACGGGTATACAAGAACCGGACTTGTTGAGGAAGTGGAGCATTGGAATATTTATTTGTTTGATGATTATTCTGAAAAACTTCAAGAAATTATAAACCATCCACCTTATCAAAACGGAGAAGTGGTATCTATCCGCTATAGCGACAGCTTTCAAGATGGTGATAGTGTGAGCATTAATAGGAATCCCGTAAAAGGTATAATTCTTCTTGGGATATTGGCAGTTGCATGTTGTTTGGGTGAAGTAGCTGCGATAATGGAATCTTCAAAATTAAGTAAAAGGATATCGGAAGCTTGATATTTGTAGAGAGGGAACAAGGAATTTGATACGAATGTAATTGGGTGGAGGTTGAGAAAATGGATAAAAAGACTAGGGCTCGACAAGTTGATTGGTTTGGATAAATTATGCATTTGGACTAATTAGTGGTAAATATAGCACTTCCGGGAATTGACCAAAGTAAGTTTTGTAGAAGATATTTGTATTTACAAAAATTTGAATTCCCGCTTGAGGTATTTTAAGGGATTTAATAACTGTTATATTTTGTTATAGAAATCT
>CAYOGM010000213.1:0-2785 GCA_964403595.1 uncultured Acetatifactor sp.
CTAATGCAGATTGCCATGACAGATTGATAGTTCTGGATTATGGTTTGCCTACAGAACAAGCATATCATTGTGGTGCATCCAGTAAGGATGCAGGAAAGAAACTATGTGCCATAAATGTGATATTAGAAACCAGCATGATTCATTCGGTAATAGATAAATTGCTGTTAGCTCCAGATAAACAGATATAGAATTTGATTCATTTATTTCGCTGGGAGTTTCTTTTTGTAATGACTGTGGAGAGGTAAAGGTTCTGCCCGAATCCAAATATTTCATTGGCGGGTAGGCAGGAGAAAATATCTACTGACAATGTGTATCAGTTCTTATTATTCTTTGATAACTGAAATTTTAGGTAACAACAAAAAACAACCCTTGAAACTAACGATTCAAAGGTTGCCTAAATAAGCATCATTGTTGATAAATGCTAAGAACTTTAAGAAATCGTCGCGACAAGATTCGAACTTGCGACCTCTGCGTCCCGAACGCAGCGCTCTACCAAACTGAGCCACGCGACGATACCAACATTAAAATAATATAGAAAAATCAGTTGATTGTCAAGTAGAATATTGCGACAAGACAGGAGACAAGCAGACAATATTCTACTTGATTCCGCAACCGCCCACAATTCTGACAATTGGGCAGTAGAGGTTTTGGCACCAACAGCAAATTTAGGTTGGGCATATACAGAAAAAAACAGTCTAAATACCCCAGATACGCATATAAGTTGGGTGCTGGAACTGAATTTTTCTGTATATGCCCGACAATGCTAAAAAGCGTTCAAGAAATCAACGTTGTTTCGTATTTTTGGGTATTTCTGAGCAAAAAATTTGCATATGCCCAAGTGCGTTCTCGGTAGAGTATCTTGTTAGATTAATAAGCATGAAAAACATTTTCCAAAAGAAAATGGAATGAAATATTTTACACCATCTGCTCTACAGCCTTCACCCATGCATGATTAGGGTCGTCGCAGGGAGTGAGTCTGCGTCCGCTTGTGCCTGCCATTACCCAAAGGTAGTATACGCAGTAGCCGGGGGCAGCTGCAACGGGATGATAACCTTCCTTGATGGCGATGCTGTCGCCGTCTTTGACGATGTAACTCTCGCGCATGGACATGTCATCATTGTACATTACCTGAATACCGAAGCCCTGGCCGGGATTTACCTTGAAGTGGTAGATTTCCTCCATGTTGACCTCATAGGGCATGTTGTCGGTGTCATGTTTGTGGGAAGGGTAGCTGGACCACTGACCGGCGCAGCCGTAGGTCTCGCCCAGAACGATTTTGTCTACCTTACCCTCGTACTTAGAGGTGATGATGTCGTTTACATCACGCTGCCAGTTAAGCTTTCCTCTATGCTCCTTGGTAATGTCCTCGGGCAGAACTACGAAAGGAGTGTACTTTTTGTCAGCCTTTACCTTACATACACCAATTTCTAACATGCCGAAATCATTGGCTGTCACGGTATACTCAGTGTCGCGGGGAATATAAATGGTGGTGGGTTTGCCGTCAAATACATTTCTTCTCTTGCCTAAATCTGTTGCGGCAAAATCCTCTGCCTTCACATCACAATTGCCGGAGAGAATTACCAAGCCCAGCTCGTATTCGCCGGACTGTTGTGTGGTGCTCTCGCCGGGATTCAGGCGAATCAGGTCGAAGTCGATGACATTCAAACCTGCTTCCGCAGTAATCACTTTCTGGTAGCCTGTACCTTCCTGTTTCTCATAAAAACGCTTCATAGTAAAATCCTCCATATATTTATTGTTCCTTTTTCGGAAAAGTCTTTTGGATGCATAATTAATATTTGCAAATCAAATACTCATGCCGTAAGTAAATGTGTGCACAAACAGCATCAGAAGCAATGTCCCGAATACGAACACACCGGGGCAGAGCCAAAGTGTCAGGGGCTTGGCAATGGCGAAGGGTTTTCGGTCCTTCTTGCAAATGCTGATAATCAGACATATAAATGCCACCAAAGCAAGTAGTAGCTCTAGAAAAATAACAATTACACCGGTATTCATGGCTGCGTCATAAAATGACACAAACAGTTCATGGGCCTGCTCATATTCCAAGCCGTCACCATATTTTCGCCAAAGCTGGCCGGCCTGATCAAAATAGTAAAAGGCAGGAATGCCCGGTATGAGTACCAGCCAGGGCATAATCCATTCTGACAAACAGGGAATGATAAATTTTTTATCTTTAAACATTGCAGTGTTCCTTTCATGAGTTTTCACTAATAACACCACACAAGTTTTGAAAAGGTTGCAAAAATTATGTTCCAATTATAACAGAACTTTTACCAATAATCCACACAAAATGATTGAATGTCCACATAAAAAAAGGTAATATAAAACCAAGAATGTAAGATGAGGAGAATGGATATGAGTCAGGCAGTGGTAACCTTAAGAAAAGGCGAGGGAAGAACCCTGAAAGCCGGGGGAATGTGGGTTTATGACAATGAGATAGATTCCGTGATGGGCAGTTTTGAGAATGGTGATGTGGTTGCCATTCATGATTTTGACAGCTATTTTATGGGTTATGGATATATTAATATGAATTCCAAGATTCGGGTGCGTCTTTTGTCCCGCAAAAAGGATGCGGTGATTGACGAGGCATTTATGGAAAAACGTGTGCGCACGGCTTGGAATTATCGCAAAGAGACCATTGATACTTCGAGCTGTCGACTGATTTTCGGTGAGGCGGATTTCCTGCCTGGCATCGTGGTGGACAAGTTTGCAGATGTGCTGGTGGTGGAGTCTCTGGCACTGGGCATTGATAAGTGGAAGCTTGTGA
>CAYOGM010000214.1:0-2748 GCA_964403595.1 uncultured Acetatifactor sp.
AAAATATTGTAACTAGAATGGAAGCGGACAACTAGGATAAGCTGTCCGCATCTACACCATAATTACGCTTCATCTGATCATATAGCATCTGCGCCAATCCCAAGCTGTTCTGTTCTGTGGACTGCGCCGCAACATCCTGTATCATCTCATCCTTGAAATAATCTAACATAGATGTAGTAGAGGAACTACTGTCCTCATTTTTTATTATAGTCTTTTCCATTCCCTTGAATACCTGCTCAAGAAAATATGCTTCAAATTGCTTGCACGCATCCATTAACTCATCATCTGTAGCATTGGAATAGTCCGACTTTAACTGACTCTCCAATTTAGAAGTTGACGCATTGGATGCGGATGCATATAAATCACTGTATGTTGAAGTAAGATTACCGATATCCATGTGTTATCCTTTCCTACCATTTCACTTGCGAAGACCGACACTTCGTGTCGGCGCATTCGCTACGGGCTTCGCCCTACGCTCATGTGTTCCGTTCGCCAAGCGCCTAGCCTTTCAAGCAAGCTTGACGGCTAGGTGTTTGGCTCACTATCTTCGCAAGTTATTTGCCTGCTGGAGCATCTCATCGGATGCTGTGATTGCTTTGGAGTTCATTTCGTAGGCACGTTGCGCTACAATCATATTTACCATCTCGTCTACCACCTGTACATTAGAACCTTCCAGGTAACCCTGTATTACCTTGGTCTTCTCTACATACTCACTTTCAGACTCGTTGATGGGCTCACCACTTGCAGCTGTCTGTTCATACAGGCTGTCGCTAAGCTTTTTCAAACCATTAGGATTATTAAACTGGAACAATCCTATCTGGATGCCCATGGGCTGAGGATTGTTCAACTCATCAGGATAGCAGAGATTACCGTCCGCTGTTACCGTAACACGGCTGAGGACATATTCCTCACCCAGAAGAATAGGCTCACCCTCTGTATCAAGCACAGGAAGACCATCTGTGGTGGCCAACATATAACCATCCGTCGCCAAAGCAAACTGGAAGTTACCATTTCTTGTGTAATATGTATTGCCATCCGCTCCCTGCACAGCAAAGAAGCCGTTACCATCCAATGCAAACGCAGTATCACTCTCAGATGCCAGAAAGCTTCCTGTCTTAAAGATAGATGTGATAGATGCATTACGCACGCCCAAGCCCACCTGTGCGCTACTGGGTTTGGTCTCTCCATTTGCTGATGTAGTTTTTGTCTGAATATTTTGGTATAAAAGGCTCTTAAACTCATTTACCTGAGTCTTGTATCCATTTGTATTAACATTGGCCAAGTTGTTGGCAATGGTATCTACATTTGTCTGCTGTGCAATCATTCCTGATGCTGCTGTCCATAAACTTCTTACCATAACATACTCCTTTCAGCCCAATGACTATAAGACAGATTATTGAATTCTGCCCAGCTGATTCACTGCAATATCCAGAGAACCGTCATATGTCTGTATTATCTTCTGATTGGACTCATAAGCCCTTGTAATAGAAATCAGATTTACCATCTCGGATACAACCTGTACATTTGCCATCTCCAGATAACCGGCTCTGACCGTAGCAGTTCCTTCTGTCAGCTTTGCTCCCTCTATGGGACGATAGTAAGTCTCACCATATTTTTCAAGATAATCATAGTCTTCAAAATCTGCTACCTGAATCTGCGCAATCGCCTTACCATCCTGGCTGATTCTTCCATCAACGGTAATATCCGTCTCCTTCAAAGTATCAAGCTGGATACGCTTATTGTCTGCATCCAGAACATAATCCCCTTCCTGGGTGACTAGATATCCGTCCTTATTCAGTGTAAACTGACCTGCACGAGTATACATTGTGCTGGTTTCACCTGCTTTGTTGGTAAATTCTATAGCAAAAAAACCATCACCCTCCAACGCCATATCGTAGGTATTGCCGGTCTCTCTGAATGAACCTTGCGAATAATCCACATAGTTTTCTCCGATTTTCACACCGGGATTGCGAATACCGGAACGCTGTACATTTGCAAGACCTACAGATGCGTCTTTAATTTTAACCGTAAGAACATCATCAAAGGACTGACTGGTAGCTCCTTCCTTTTTGTATCCTACGGTGGAGGCATTCGCCAGATTATTAGTCATAATATCCATTCTGTTCTGCTCATTTACCAAGCCCGTCCATGCGGTATATAACCCTCTTAGCATATGCCGCCTCCTCTCCTTTGTATTGTATATAATTTAGTCTCTATAACCTGCCAAAAACTCAACATACTGACCCGTACCGATAGCTACCGCTGTCATGGGATCTTCTGCCGTCATGGTATTAATACCTGTCTTAGCAGAAATCAAATCCTCCAGACCTCTCAAAAGGCTTCCGCCTCCGGTAAGAACAATTCCTCTGTCAGCAATGTCCGCTGCAAGCTCAGGGGGAGTCTTCTCCAACACGCTGTGAATTGTCTCTACAATCTGAGCAGTGGTCTCGCGCAACGCCTCCTCTGTCTCCTCGGAAGAAACCTTTACGGTCTTAGGAAGACCGGTTACCAGATTACGTCCGCGCACATCCATATAATCTACCTCAGGACGCTTATATGCGGAACCAATCTTAATCTTAATATCCTCTGCGGTTCTCTCACCAATCAGAAGATTGTGTTTCTTACGCATATAACGAACCAGCGCCTCGTCAAAATCATCGCCTGCAATCTTGATGGACGCACTTACAACCGTACCACCCAAAGAAATAACCGCAATATCAGAAGTACCACCACCGATATCTACAATCA
>CAYOGM010000215.1:0-2586 GCA_964403595.1 uncultured Acetatifactor sp.
TCTTGCAGCATCCATTGCCACATTACCGCCACCAACAACAGCCACCTTCTTACCACGCATGATAGGGGTGTTGGAATTCTCATCAAAAGCCTTCATCAGATTGCTTCTGGTCAGATACTCATTGGCAGAGAATACGCCGTTAGAGTTCTCACCAGGGATACCCATAAACTTAGGAAGACCGGCACCGGAACCGATAAATACAGCATCAAAGCCTTCCTCGTCCATCAGCTCATCAATAGTGGTGGACTTACCTATTACCACGTTGGTCTCGATTTTAACGCCAAGAGACTTTACATTCTCAATCTCCTTAGCAACAACTGCACTCTTGGGCAGACGGAACTCAGGAATACCATAAACAAGCACACCACCGGCCTCATGAAGTGCCTCAAAAATAGTTACATCATAACCCATCTTAGCCAAATCACCTGCACAGGTAAGACCTGCCGGACCGGAACCGATTACAGCAACCTTTTTGCCATTCTTCTCCTTGGCACCCTCAGGCTTCACACCGTTCTCTCTCGCCCAGTCAGCCACGAAGCGCTCCAGCTTACCGATGGAGATAGGTTCACCCTTGATACCTCTGATACACTTACCCTCACACTGACTCTCCTGAGGACACACACGTCCACACACTGCAGGCAATGCACTGGACTCACTGATTACCTGATAAGCTGCCTCAATATCTCCCTCTTTTACCTTAGAGACAAAACCGGGAATATCGATGGATACAGGACATCCCTTCACACACTGCGCATTCTTACATCCGATACATCTGGAAGCCTCTTCCATTGCTTCTTCTTTGTTATATCCAAGGCATACTTCCTCAAAATTGGTTGCACGCACTTTTGCATCCTGCTCTCTCACAGGAACTCTTTTCATTACATCCATTGTCCTTCTCCTTTCTCCCTAGCAGTTCCCACAGCCACCGTGATGAGTATCGCCCTCCTCAAGTGCAAGCAAAGCTTTACCTTCTGCGGTCTTATATATCTGCTGACGTCTCATAGCCTCGTCAAAATCCACTGCATGTCCGTCAAACTCAGGACCATCCACGCATGCAAATTTCACCTTACCACCTACGGTTACACGGCAGGCACCACACATACCGGTACCGTCTACCATAATGGGATTCAGGCTGACAATAGTAGGAATCTCCAGCTCCTTGGTAAGGAGACATACAAATTTCATCATAATCATGGGACCGATTGCTACACACAAATCATATTTTTTACCCTCTGCGACCAAATCCTTGATGGTCTGGGTAACCATACCACTGCGGCCATAAGAACCGTCATCTGTGGTCACATAGAGATTGCCGGCAACTGCCTCCATCTCCTTCTCTAAAATCAACATATCCTTGGTCTTGGAACCAACAATAACATCTGCATCCACACCCTGCTCATGCAGCCATTTTACCTGCGGATATACAGGTGCAGCACCTACACCGCCTGCCACAAAAAGAATCTTCTTCTGCTTCAGACTCTCCAAATCCTCGTCAACAAGCTCTGATGCGCATCCCAAGGGTCCTACGAAATCATGAAAAGCATCACCCTCGTTCAAATTCGCCATCATTTTTGTACCTGCTCCAACGGTCTGGAACACAATGGTAACAGAACCAGCCTCACGGTTATAATCACAGATGGTAAGGGGAATTCTCTCACCCTCCTCATCCATTCTCACAATGACAAACTGTCCCGGCTGGCAGGACTTTGCCACTCTTTTGGCCTCCACATCCATCAGATAGATGTTGGCTGCCAGTTCCTGTTTCTTCAGAATTTTGTACATAAGCACCTCTCCATTCATTTTATATTACAAAAAAACTTTACCACTATTATACTTCTACAAGCGTAAATTTCCCTTCTTCTATCAATAGCTTGTAGAAATTGCCTGTATAGGCATTGACAGCATAGTAATTGCCCGTCTTGGCAGGAATCCCCTCCGCGTCCACAAGTACCTCTGCCACTACATAGAAATCATTGATATCATTGATATTGACTACCCACAGGAACTGATACTGATAACAAGCCTTGGTCTCGTCAAAATGTCCTGAATTATCCAGAATTTTGCCGGTTCTCAACGAATACTCCCTCACCTTATCAACAGCCATCTCTGCAGTTATATCCGTATCCAACACAAAAGTATATGTACGTTCCACTACCATGCTGGTGCGTCCTGTTTCCAATCTGGCAAACTTAAAACCGGTTACACCAAGAGGCATCGGTATGGGGTCCGTATACAGCATGGAATCCATCGTTGGCGTGGAACCGTCTGTAGTATAGTATACATTTTCCGAATCATTCATTACAGTAATATAAAGAGGCGTATTATATTCTCCACCCTCAATATTAATCTCAGGCGCCTCTAACTCTTCTACTTCAATCCAATATTTCGCACTGGCCATCTCACTGTGCACACCATTCTCGTTTACAAAAATTGCATTAATCTCATACTCGCCATTTTCCAGTAATATGGGTGCAGTATAATACTCAGAGGTCTCATCCGGCACATTTCCATTGGTAGTATAATAAATTGTCCCCTTACCGGTGACTGTTAATTTAAGTGCCTGCACCTCCCTGTATTCTCCTGATG
>CAYOGM010000216.1:0-2581 GCA_964403595.1 uncultured Acetatifactor sp.
GCGCTGACCGGGAGTGATAGTCACATCGCCCTTGGTGGTCTCCAGCTTGCCGGAAAGAATCTTCAAGAAGGTAGACTTGCCGGCGCCGTTTGCACCAATCAGACCATAGCAGTTGCCCTCTGTAAATTTAATATTTACATCTTCAAATAAAGCTTTTTTGCCAATTCGTAAAGTTACATTGTTTGCACTAATCATTTTACTAAATCCTTTACTATAATGTTCTTATTTATATGTGTTTTAATGCTACTCTACCTATTATACATAAAACACAGGCTTTTTCAAGAAAAAATGTTATTAAGTGGTAATGAACTTGCCTATGGGAGAAAATAAGTCTATAATGAGGTCGGAGTGGTATTCTGATTTGGGAATGTAGTAGAAATGGAGATTGTTAATGGAAGTTATAAATGGTTTTTTTAAAACTGAATTAAGCAGAAGAGATAAAATAGAGAAGCTGTGTTGGCATGGATTGCCCCTTCTTGCCCTTGTGGTGTGGGGTGCATTGTGTGTGTCTGATCAATTATGGTACGACGAGGCATTTTCGGCAGGACTTGTGATGAAGTCGTGGAAGGATTTGATTTACATTACGGCAGTGGATGATCATTCGCCTTTTTATTATGTGGTGCTCAAGCTTTTCTATCATTTGACAGGTGGTGGCACGCATTTTTGGACTTTGAAATTGTTTTCTTTGATATTTATGATTGGCTATATGCTTCTTGGTAAATACTATGTGTGCAAATTATTTGGCCGTAGGGTTTCTGTGTGGTTTATGACATTTTCGCTGTTGGCACCGATTATGTGCGTACAGGCTGGAAATGTGCGGATGTATTCCATGGCTTTGTTTTTTCTTACACTGACAGGACTTCTGGCGTATGATGTATACATGTCATCTTTTAAGGTTATCAGTGAGAAAAGTGGGTGGATACTCTTTACGCTTTCCACCATATGTGTAGTGTATTGCCATAGTTTTGCTGTGATTCAGGCCGTCTGGCTGTATTTGCTGTTTATGGTGGCATTGATTAAGAGCCGACAGTTTGATAAGCTGAAAAAGTTTTTTGTCAGTGGAGTTGTAGTGTCAGTGGTGTTTTCGCCATGGCTTTTAGTAACGCTGAAACAATTGCAGTTACGAATGTTATATGATACAGGTTCGACTACGGAGCTTGCAGGAATCAGTGAGGTTTGGGACTATTGCAGAGAGTGGTTTTCAGCAGTGGAGACCCCCATCGATTTGGTTGCGGTTTTAGGGGTTTCTGTTACATTGTTTTTAAGCATTTTTGCAGTAATGTGGATGCGGAGGGAGCATAATTTTGCACCTGCTTTGGGAATGTCAGCCTTTTTGCTTACGGCTTTAACCGGATTTGTGATTTCGGTTTTTGTGAACAACTGTTTTATGGGACGTTATGCTTTTCCGGGATTTGGATTTGTTATGTTGATGTTGGCGGTAGGCATGAGTAATATTCGAATTTCGGGTGTAAAAGCAGGTGTTGTCATAATTGCCTTGGGATGTTTTGTGGCGCAGTATCGTTCAGAACTTGTTCTTGAGTATGACGGTGGTTTGCAGGCCTATGAGAGTTTTTGGGAGGAGCAGGTGGAAGCGGGGGATGTGTTTATTGCACCCACCGGACATGCTGTTTTCCCTAGTGTTTATCATCCGGAGATGACGTATTATCTCTATGGATATGTACCGGTGGACTTGTCTTTCCCTAATTTGAATGAATGTTATAATTTGGGGCAGCTTATGCGTGATAAGGAAACAGTCTGGTATATTTGTTTTAAGGGGGATAGTCCGGCAGATGTGGAAGGTGGATTGAATTTTAGAGAAGCAGTAAGCTTTCACTATATGTATTATGATTTTGTGGTTTATGAAATGCTGGAATAATATATTGTGAAATATCGTGCATTAGAATAAGGATTGAGATATGGTAATAATGATTTATGGAGTAGTTGTGGTTGTTAGTCTGCTGCTTTTGTATTTATTCATGATTGCGCCCCGGATGTTTGGCAGACCGGATATGCAACCCTTTTATGAATATTATTATGCGCATAGAGGTTTACATGACAATGCTACAGATGCGCCGGAGAATTCCATGGAAGCTTTCAAAAAAGCAGTGGAAGCGGGATATGGAATGGAACTGGATGTTCAGCTGACAAAAGATAAGGTTCCGGTTGTGTTTCATGATTATCGGTTGGAACGCATGTGCGGACAGGTGGGAAGGGTGGATGATTATACCTATGAAGAGTTGCAGGCATTTACTTTAGGTCAATCAAAAGAGAAAATTCCCAAATTTGAAGAGGTGCTTCAACTGGTGGACGGACGGACACCTTTGATTGTGGAGCTTAAGATGGAAAACGGAGATTGCACACTTTGTTCGGTTGTGGACAGGCTTCTTGCGGATTACAAGGGACTTTATTGTATAGAAACCTTTAATCCGGTAGGACTTTTGTGGTATCGGACACACAGGAGGAAAGTGGTTAGAGGACAGCTTTCCACGGCATTTTTGCGGGAAAAGGAGAATGATGGGCCACTATATTTTATGTTGCAAAATCTGATGCTAAACTTTATTGGAAGGCCGGATTTTGTGGC
>CAYOGM010000217.1:0-2573 GCA_964403595.1 uncultured Acetatifactor sp.
CTCATGAATTTATTGAAAAATTAAAAGATGGATATGATACCTATGTGGGAGAACGGGGCGTAAAATTATCCGGCGGACAGAAGCAGCGTATCAGTATTGCAAGAGTATTTTTGAAAAATCCCCCGATTATTATATTGGATGAGGCAACCTCGGCGTTGGATAATGAGAGTGAATTCGCAGTGGCACAGTCTCTGGCGAAGCTTTCGGAAGGGCGTACCACTCTGACCATTGCCCACAGGCTTTCCAGTATCCGCAATTCTGACCGGATTCTGGTGCTTACAGATGAAGGTATTGTGGAAGAGGGTAAGCATGAGGAACTTTTAGCGCTTAAGGGGATGTATTATCATTTTTATGAGACGGCCAATGCCTTAAAATAAAAGGAATAGGAATAAATGGAATAAGTTGATGTAAGAGATTATCTGTAAAAAAGCAAAAGGAGGTATCTTGCATGAAATTAATGTTTATTGGAGCTGCTCATGAGGTTACAGGAAGCTGTCATTATCTGGAGGTAAATGACAAGCATATTCTTGTGGATTATGGTATGGAACAGGGTGTGAATACTTTTGAAAATGTGCCATTGCCTGTGGATGAGGCCATGATTGATTATGTTTTTCTGACCCATGCACATGTGGATCATTCCGGTATGTTGCCCCTTTTGTATGCAAGAGGATTCAGGGGACAGGTATTTATGACAGATGCATCAGCTGATTTGTGTAGCATTATGTTGCGTGACTGTGCACATATTCAGATGATGGAGGCGGAGTGGCGCATTCGTAAGGCGAAGCGTGGAGGCAATACTCAGGCTCAGGAGCCCTTATATACCATGGAAGATGCAGATGGCATCATCAAGCGTATTGTACCCTGCCATTATGACAGAGAAGTTGATATCTGCGAAGGTGTAAAGATTCGTTTTACGGATATCGGTCATTTGCTGGGAAGTTCCAGCATTGAGGTGTGGCTTACAGAGAACGGATATACCAAAAAGATTGTATTTTCCGGTGATATTGGTAATAAGAATCAGCCTCTTTTGAAAGATCCAAAGCCTACTGCTCAGGCGGACTATGTGGTGATGGAGTCCACCTATGGCGACAGGTTCCATCCCAAGGAGCGTCTGGATTATGTGAAAGAGCTGACTCAGGTTTTGCAGGAGACCTTTGACAAGGGAGGTAATGTTGTGATTCCCTCCTTTGCAGTGGGAAGAACTCAGGAGATGCTTTACTTCCTGCGTCAGATTAAAGTGGACCGCCTGGTAAAAGGACATGAGGATTTTCTGGTGTATGTAGACAGTCCTATGGCGGTGGAGGCAACCGGTATTTTCCAAGAGAATCGCGTGGACTGTTTTGATGAGGAGGCCATGGCTTTGGTCAGAGAAGGCATTAATCCTTTGGCCTTTGCAGGATTGAAGCTTTCTATTACCAGTGAGGAGTCTAAGGCTATCAACTTCTGTGATAAGCCGAAAGTAATTATTTCAGCTTCCGGTATGTGTGAGGCAGGACGAATCAGACATCATTTAAAGCACAATCTTTGGAGACCGGAGTGTACCATTTTGTTTGTAGGTTATCAGGCAATTGGCACCTTGGGAAGACATCTGATTGAGGGGGCAGAGGAGATTAAACTCTTTGGCGAGCCTATTCAGATTCGTGCGAAGATTATGCAGCTTGCCGGTTTGAGCGGACATGCGGACAAGGAAGGTCTGATTGAGTGGATTGAAGCCTTTGAGGAGAAACCCAAAAAGGTGTTTGTGGTACATGGCGAGGATTCTGTATGTGTATCCTTTGCAGAGTGTCTTAAGATTGAGCACGGACAGCGGGCTTATGCGCCTTACAGCGGAACGGAGTTTGATTTGCTCAGCAATAAATTCCTGTATGAGGCAGAGCCTGTTATGGTCAAGAAAAAGGCAAAACCCGCAACAGGTGTTTATGCAAGACTTGTGGCTGCAGGACAGCGCCTGATGGCACTGATTACCAGAAGCGATGGGCTTGCTAATAAAGATATGGCTAAATTTGCCGACCAGATCAATTCAATATGCGATAAATGGGAGTAAAAGTTGAAAAAGGTCTTTTTCAACTTTAGGATTTGTGCGAAGCACAAATCCACTAAATAAAATGCCGCCATTGCGGCGGAATGAGAGGAAAAAATGAGTTACGCAGATACAGTATTTATTAATATGTGCCGGGATATTTTGGAGAATGGCACCAGCACAGAGGGAGAGAAGGTGAGGCCACACTGGCCGGATGGTACGCCTGCCTATACGATTAAGCGTTTTGGTGTGGTGAACCGCTATGACCTGCGCAAGGAGTTTCCTATTATGACACTCCGTCGCACAGCGTTGAAGTCCGCTACGGATGAGATTTTGTGGATTTGGCAGCAGAAGTCCAATAATATCAAGGACTTACACAGTCATATCTGGGATGAGTGGGCGGATGAAAATGGTTCCATCGGTAAGGCCTATGGCTATCAGCTGGGTGTAAAGCATCAGTACCGGGAAGGTATGATGGACCAAGTGGACAGAGTGATATATGATTTGAAGAACAATCCATTCAGCCGCCGTATTATGACCAATATTTATGTGC
>CAYOGM010000218.1:0-2549 GCA_964403595.1 uncultured Acetatifactor sp.
GCACTGTACAAAAACTTTTCATTGGTACAGACATTTGCCAAAAGGGTCTCTATATCCGCCGCATTTGTCACATTGCAACGCCCCTTACCGGTAATAAACACCTTTTTGCCCAACTTTTCATTTTTCTCTAATAAAACAACGTGGTGCCCACGCTCTGATGCAGCAACCGCTGCCATCATTCCCGCCGCACCACCACCGATTACAAGGATTCTGCTCATGTCTCTTCTTCCTGTCTCAACGAATAATTTAACATAGGTTCATCATCAATAAAATCAATCTCATCATTCAGGTAAACCTGATAATTGTTCCAAGTCTCCTCCAGACGCTCCAGATTGCGCTTGACCTCCTGTGGTCTTTTCAGACACATGGCCACCACCAAAGCGTTTATAACACTTAAAGGTGCCACCAGCGAATCCACAATGGAAACCATGTCGCTTCTCGCCAATAGATTGCAGGAAGAATACAAATTCATCGGTGAATGCACACTGTCCGTAATAGCAATCACCTTGGCATTCCTGTCATTTGCAAGCTCCATTGCCTTTAAGGTTCTCATGGAATATCTGGGAAAACTGATACCCACAAAACAGTCCTTTTCGTTAATGTGAAGCATCTGCTCAAAAGTCTCACTGACACTTGTGGTATTCACAAGCACCACATTCCCACGAATCATATTCAAGTAAAAATGCAAAAATCCAGCCAACGGCTCATTACTGCGAAGTCCCATAACATAGACTGTCTCCGCCTCCAGAATCGTGGTTACCGCACTTTCAAATGCCGCCGGGTCCAAATTATCTATTGTATGCTGTAATTTTTCAATATCAGAGCTCATCACGGAAGCCAGAATCTCCGACTGGGTACTCTTGCCATATTTACTGTCTATCCGCTGGATATTGTTAAGTCGTCCCTTGACACATTCTTCCAGTGCTTTCTGCAATTGCGGATAGCCCTCATAGCCAATTCCTGACGCAAAACGTACCACTGTAGATTCACTGATTCCCAGCGTTTCCCCCAGTTTCGCTGCCGTCATGAACACCGCCTGGTCAAAATGTTCCAAGATATAATCCGCAATCACCTTATGGCTCTTGCTCATCTTAGCATAACGCTCTTCAATTCTATGCAAAACCTCATACTGACGTTCCATGCTTTTATCTGCTCCTGCAGCCTCTTTCGTCTGCTTATTCTATAATATTTTTTACATTCCGGAAAAGGAATTATAACAATTCTCCAACAACTCAAGCGTCTCCCGTTCTGTCAAATCATAATCTCCGGTAAGACTCATACACGCTGCTCCATGAATAAAAATCCACATCTTCATAAACAAATCGCTGGGTGCCTTACAACCGGCTGCCTTAGCAAGTCCTACTTCATGCACCACATTGCCCTCCGGTCCATTTAAAAGCTCATACATACTCTTGCGATTCAGCGAAGTTCCTTCTGCCCCCTGATTGGCAAACAACAGCTCAAACAGATGGCTCTCCTCTCTCGCAAATGCAATATATGCCATTCCGAGATTAGAAAAAGGCGTTCTGCCCATTCTGGGATACAAGCTGTAATAGTCCTGGAAGAAACAGGCTGCACGTTCGTAAACGGCATCCCATAGCTCCTCCATATTCTTGTACACACGGAAAATAGGCTGAGTGGAACATCCCACCTTTGCGGCAACCTTTCTGGCTGTCACATTGGTAAAGCCCTCCTCTTTTGTCATTTCAAAAGCAGTATCTAAAATCATCTGAATGGTGATGGATTCTTTACGCGCCATAGTATCTCTTCCTATCTTTCCTGTATAAGTTTTCTTCATCGGTAATCCAACAGCGACTCCCCCCGTGAGTCGACTGTTATCACGAATAATAAGAACACTTGTTATTTTACAAGGAAAAATCCGACCTTGTCAAGTACTACATCTAGTGGTACAAAAGGTGTAAAGCCTTGATAACTTAACAAGACCTTACACCTTCACTCATCCGTTACATGTTTATTCTATAATCTAAAACTTCAATTTCTCATTAATTTTATCTATCTTTTTTTGAGCAAACGCTACAATTGTTTGGTTACCTTCACTTTCTGCCAGTTTCTGAACTTCTTCCCAGTCCTCTCGTTCATCTACCAGCATACCTTTATACTGTTCATTTGTCATACCCATATCATCTACCATCCCTTTCACACTCCCTTCAAATAGAATATTACGGTCCAATACCTCTACTACTATTATAGGGAATTTCACAAAAGGTGTAAAGCCTTATTAATTTGTCAAGGTACTCTTTTACGCGAAAATCGGTCTGAACTGACCACACAGAAAAAAATAGATATAAAAAATGCCGAAACCATATTTGGTTTAAGCATTCTTCAGGGTTGGGCTATTCTATTGAATAGAGCAGCTCGTAGGGGAATCGAACCCCTGTTTCCGCCGTGAGAGGGCGGCGTCTTAACCGCTTGACCAACGAGCCATTTTGTATTCCGCATATGCGGCACTTATTAGATTGCTGTTCTGCTGAACAGAGCAGCTCGTAGGGGAATCGAACCCCTGTTTCCGCCGTGAGAGGGCGGCGTCT
>CAYOGM010000219.1:0-2530 GCA_964403595.1 uncultured Acetatifactor sp.
GCTGTGACCTTTGGCAGTCCTGAGGGTGTTGTAGCATTTTGTCAAGGAATTCAGGCAGCTGCGCCGGTGGATTCTCATGTGACTCCGGAACCTTGGGATATGCCGGGATATGATGCCAAAGTAATCATGGCAGCCGGGGCTTTTGTATCCGGTTCTTCCATTGAGCTTTCGGCGGATGGACCCATTAAACCACCCTATGCAGTATACTTCCAGGGCGGTCTTACCTGGCAGCATGCCAAGTTCGGCATTTTGAAATCTTTACAGTCATTAGTTGACAGGGGAATTGTCGAACTCTAGAATTTCGTAGGGAATTATAAAAGATTAAGAAGAAATAAAATTGGCAAATTTTGTGTACAGGGCATATGTTTTGTGTTACAATAAGTGACAGCGTAAACGAAAATGTGTGCGCAGAATTCATAGGAGGAATACTCATGAAAAGAGTAAACTGGCTTTTGGTTTGGCTGGTACTAATTGGATTTGTTCTGGGGACGGTAATTGCGCAGATTTTCCCCAGTACATTTTTGAACTATGGTCAGGTTTTTGGACTCAGTAACCCGGTTGAATTGAATATGGGATTTTTGGTTCTGACCTTTGGACTGAAGTTCAATATTACCATTGCAGGGATTATCGGTGTGATAACATCCTTTGTGATATATCGGTTTATCAGATAAGGTTTTGCATTCCTACGCTTTGGAGAAGGCGAAGGAGGAATATGCAGACGGATAAGAAACAATTACAGACAACAGATATGCCTTATGAGAAATTTGAACAGTTGGGAGCAGAGGCGTTGACGGAAGCGGAACTTCTGGCTATTATTTTGCGCACCGGTACGAGGGAGAAAAACGCAGTAGAGCTTGCGAGAGAGGTTCTGGCTTTGGCAAAACAGCCGAGGGAAGGTCTTTTGGGACTTTACGATGTGACACTTGAGGAATTAATGGAGATTAAGGGCATTGGTTTTGTGAAGGCGGTGAAATTAAAGTGCCTGACAGAACTGTCTATGAGAATCAGCAAATCCAGTGCCAAGGAAGGTTTGGTGTTTAATTCTCCCGGTTTGGTGGCACAATACTTCATGGAGACGCTCAGACACAAGGACACAGAATGTGTGGTTGTGGTGTCATTGGATGCAAAGGGGCGGATGCTTGGAGAAAAGAAGCTATCTGATGGAAGCGTCAGAATGTCTCTTATTTCGCCAAGGCAGATATTTCTTGAGGCATTGCATGCCAAAGCAGTAAACATTATTTTGGTACACAATCATCCGAGCGGTGATCCAACTCCAAGCAGGCTCGACAGAGAGATTACAAGGAACCTTTATGAGCTTGGTGAAATGATGGATATTCTGCTTTTGGATCATATTATTATTGGTGATAACAGCTATACCAGTATGAAAGAACTGGGATATCTGACTTAAAACATTTATACGGAAAGGGGCCTGTCCACATGTTGGCTAATAATGTATTTGGTATCGATCTGGGTACCAATAATATCAAAATTTACAGTCGTAACGACGACAATATCGTAGTAGAGAAGAATATGATTGCCATTGAAAATAAAAATACGCTGTTTGCGTATGGTGACTCTGCATTTGAAATGTATGAGAAAGCACCGGGAAATATTCATATTTCTTATCCTTTATCCAATGGTGTTATTGCGGATATTAAGAATATGGAGACCTTGATTCGTTATTTTGTGGGAGATATTCAGAAAGGGAACACCAAACCCTGTGACTTCTTCATTGCAGTTCCTACGGATGTTACAGAAGTGGAAAAACGTGCTTTTTACGATTTGATTAAGGATGCCAATGTGAAGGCGAAGCGTATTATGGTTGTGGAGAAAGCGGTTGCAGACGGCCTTGGCATGGATATTGATGTCAAGAATTCCCAAGGTGTTCTGGTTGTCAATGTGGGATATGAGACTACTGAGATTTCCATTTTGTCTTTGGGTGGTATCGTGCTCAGCCGTTTGATAAAAGTAGGTGGACAGAAGTTTGACGAGGCCATTCGTGCTGCAGTGAGAAGAGAGTTTTCGCTGATTATCGGTGGTAAGACTGCAGAGACGGTTAAGATGGCGCTTAAGGAATTGGAAGCTCAGGGCAAAGGTGCGGTTGTCTACGGAAGAGACATTGTAACCGGACTTCCTGTGGAGAGAGAGATTCCGACTAAACTTGTGGATGAGTCTCTTGAAGAGCATTTCCATACCATTATCGATAATGTAAAAGTGATTTTGGAGCGTACACCTCCTGAGCTTGCAGCGGATATTTATCGCCATGGAATCTATCTGACCGGTGGTGCTTCTCAGGTAAACCATCTTGCAGAACGTATGGCTGCGGGAACGGGACTTAAGGTGAATGTGACCGATAATCCTCTTACGAGTGTTGCTGCCGGTCTGTCCAAAATTATCAAGGATGACAATTATAAATCCGTTGCTTATGCGATTGAAGGGATGAGTAAATGAGCCCGATTGTAAAAAGAAAAGGGGAGAGATTTACTTTGCCGAGTAAGTATCTCCTTTTTATATTAACTGCATTATGTAT
>CAYOGM010000220.1:0-2514 GCA_964403595.1 uncultured Acetatifactor sp.
TAAACAGCAACGAAGCACAAAAACCGGCAACCCAGTATGTAAAGCCGGGAGAAAAAGCAGTCAAACCGGAAGAACCAACAAAAACAGACTGTCTTTTTATGGGCTGGTATACAGAAAAAACATACGAAAACTATTATGACTTTGAAAATATGACAATTCAGCAGAACACAACACTATATGCAAGATGGTTCAACTATGTGGATATGACAGATACAGACGAAGACGGAATCACAGACAATGTAGAAGAATTCTTGGGAACAGACAAAAATAAGAAAGATACAGATGGGGACGGGCTGTCAGATGCCTTGGAGGTAGACGAATTAGACACAGACCCGAACAGGAAGGACACCGATGGAGATGGAACAAACGATGGAGACGAAGACGCTGATAACGATGGCTTAAGCAACATGGAAGAATTGAAACAGGGAACAAAGCTTTTACTAGAAGACACCGACGAGGACAGCTTAACAGACTATGAAGAACTCAAAATTTACAATACAAATCCGCTAATCTATGATACCGACGAAGACAAAGTATCCGATGGGAAAGAGATCGAACTTGGAACAGACCCACTTGTAGCACAGGAAACATTCCGTGTAGTGCAGGAGTCAGAAGAAGAAGGAAAAGTAAAAGCAAGTGTACATATGACATTGGCAGGGGAACAGGTAGAAACATTACAGATAGAACAGGTGCATAATGATACATTATTTTCAGAGGACATACCGGGATATATCGGAGAAGCCTATGACTTTAGTGTGGATGGAACATTTGACACAGCAACATTGTGGTTTGAGTTTGACGAGAGTTTGTTAGAAAGTAGTAGTTTCAAGCCGGTTGTATATTATTTTAATGAGGAAGAGCAGGAACTTGAGGCGTTGGAAACGGTAGTGCATGGAAATATAGCCAAAGCGGATGTCAACCATTTTTCCACATATCTGCTGATTGACAGCAAGAAATTTGAAAAGCAAAATATATGGATAGATGCATGGGGAACGAAAGAGGAGCAAAAGCCAATGGAGGTTGTGTTTGTAATCGATGATGCCTATAGAATGTCAAAATCACAAATCAAAAGGAATCGTCTCGAATTGGCACAAAGACTGGTTGACTGTCTGCCGGAAGGTAGTAAAATAGGTGTAGCACGGGCTGCGGACAGTTGCAGTATTTTAACGCCTCAATTGATTAGTGATAAAGAGGAAGCAAAAGAATATCTGACAGAAGACTATTTTGAGTCGAATGGAGGTGTAACATATCTTTTTCGAACAATAGAAAAAGCAGCAGACTTATTTCATTATGAAGATACAGAGACAAACAAGCTGATAATTGTTATGTCTGATGGTAGGGTATATGACAGAAAATATGAGTATGATGTACTAGAACAGTTATATATGAAAAATGTGAAAGTGTATACAGTTGGATTGAACTGGGTATTTTCTGCATTTTATCCTGAGATAGGCAGTATAGCTACAGGTACTGGTGGAAGATACTATGAGTGTACAGAATTGGAAGATTTGGAACTGGTATATGAAGATTTTGCCGGATTGGTTGACCTTGATAAAGATAGTGATGGGGATGGAATCTGTGATTATTATGAAGCAACCATGACTGGATTTAATGGAGTCAGGTTGAATTTGAAAAAGGATGATGCGGATAGTGATGATGATGGGTTGAAGGATGGGGAAGAGATTGTTACATTGAAGTTTGATTTTAATGAGGAAAATACAAGAGCAGTTGTAATAGGTGTAATGAAGTCAAATCCATGTAATCCGGATTCGGATGGGGATGGTTTGCTGGATGGAAGTGGTATCAGTGTTGACGGGAGAGTGATTGCACCAAAAGACCCGGAACCATTAAAATATAATGGATTGGAGAATATGTGGAAACAGCATATTGAATATCATAAGTGGGAAAATCCGGTTGGTACGTCGTACAGTGATGAAACTGGACTGGATTTGCTTATGGATTCGGGAATTGCGACAGCACAGGTGGAAATGATTTTAAAGTTGAAAGAACGTCTGCTGGATGATGTTGATGAGAAGCTGACATTTTCTGTTATGGCAAGGTTGATAAAGCAACTGGCAAAGGGGGAGGATGCAGAGAAGGTTGGTGCGTTTTTGTTAAATTTTGTTTATGATAATGAAGGGATTGCATATCATTCGCAGGTGGATACCTGGCAGAGAGCGTATGGGTATAATGATTTTTATGATGATGTGTTTCAGATGGCATCTAATATGAATTATGGGGCGGTTGAATTTGACGTGAATTCGCATACCTATGCACTTTGGTTATGGAAGGGTGATTATTGGAATCTACAAAGTGGCGCAGAGTTCGGATTGTATGAATATAAAGAAAAGTATTCGGGAACAAAGCTCTATGAAGCTGTAGATTTTGAACTTCCAATGACACTGGATTTGTACAATTATTATGCACCATATAATACAGAGAACATATTTAGCTGGATGCCGGATGAAAACCAATGGTGGATAACCGGATTCAATCCGGAATATGATGAACCGA